>NZ_JBKCLH010000040.1:0-50773 GCF_046300915.1 Roseateles sp.
CGCCAGGCGCGGACGCGGCAGGACCCACAGGCACAAACGCGGGCGCCAGCGACTGCGCCGCCGCCTGATGCAGGGCCAGGCGATAGCCGCCCCAGGCGCTCAGGCCGGCCAGCAGCAGGCCGGGGGCCAGCAACCAGGGCCAGCGTGGTGCCCGGGGCGCAGAACTGGTCGGTTCGCTGGCCAGGCGCCAGTCCCGGTCCACCACCAGCTCAGCGACCAGGGGCAGGGCCGGACGGGGGCTCAGGGCGCTCGTCGCCGGGGGACTGGCCTCAAGTGGCTCGGGTTCCTGCGGCTCGGGTTCCTGCAGCCCCAGATCCTGATGACAGCGCGCGCATTGCCGGGTCTGGGTTACGTCATTGAGCGCACCGCAGTGCCGGCAGGGCTGCAGATGCAGGGCCGCACCGCATTGATTGCAGAACTTGGACCCGGACGGGCTGCGATGCTCGCAGAACGGGCACAGGCTCAGTGGCCGGTGCGCGTGCACGGCCGTCTGTGGCTGCGCCGACGTGGACGGTTCGGCTTCTATGCTGGTCCCCTCAATCTGCCCAGCGCAGTGTAGGACGGCACCCCGCCCGCCGCCACCCGCCCGCCTGAGTGGGTCAAGACCTGTCCCTAGAGCGGGTGACGCCGGTGTAGCCGCCGGTGAACACCGCGGGCATGGGGCACCCAGCCCTGGGTGGCCCAGCGTCGCCACATCAGCAGGCCCCGCAGCCACTCGTCGGCCGCGTAGGCGATCCAGAGGCCCACCAGGCCCCAGCCCAGTCCATGGCCCAGCAACCAGCTGCCACCCGCCAGCACCAGCAGCATGGAGCCCGCGCCCACCATCACCGGATAGCGCGCATCGCCCGCGGCTCGCAGGGCATTGATGACCACCAGATTGAAGGTGCGGCCGGGCTCCAGCAGCACGGTGAGCCACATCAGGGTCACGCCGGCCGAGACGATGCCGGCATCCGTGCTGAACTGCTTGAGCAGCCAGGGTGAGGCCAGGGCCGCCAGCGTGGCCACCACCACACTGATCAGCAGACCTCGGGCCAGGGCCCGGCGCACCAGGCGATGCGCCTCGTGCAGACGGCCCGCACCGATCAGATGCCCCACCACGATCTCCGCCGCGAAGCCGGTGGCCAGGCCGGGCAGCAGCACGAAGTACATCAGCTGGGAGGCGTAGGAATGTGCCGCCAGGGCCGAGGCGCCCAGGGTGCCGGCCACCGCGATGCTGACCATATAGGCCAAGCGGTAGGCAATGTTCTCGGCCGCCCCCGGCAGGCCGATATGCAGCACCGTGGCCAACTCGCGGCGGGGCAGGCGCCACCAGTCGCCCCATTGCGGCCGCAGGCCCAGGCGCAGACGCCACAGCCCCAGATGCAGGCCCAGCCCCAGGCCGCGGCTGAGCACCAGGGCCAGGGCAAAGCCCGGCAGGCCCAGCAGCTGCATCAGCGGAATGGCCAGGGCCAGCTGGCACAGCTGCATGGCCACCAGCACCGCCAAGGTGTCCCGGCTGCGCAGATGGGCGCGCATCACGCTGGCCATGGAGGCATTCCAGGCATCCAGCAGCAGGGCCGGGGCCAAGGCCATCAGAAAGGGCTGGGCCAGGGGCAGCACCTCGGCCGGCGCGTTCAGCAGGCGCAGCAAGGGCCCGGCGCCCAGCAGGGCCGCGGCCCCACCCAGCAGGCCGATCCAGCTGCTGGCGCCCAGGGCCGCGCGGGCCAGGGCGTCGGCCTGGTCGCGGCGTCCGCCGCCCAGGCTCTGGGTCACGACCACGCTGACGCCCGCCCCGATGATGCGAAACAGGATGAAGAGCGTGGCCAGCACATGATTGGCCAGCGCAAAGGCCGCCCCGGCTGCGTCCGACACCCGAGCGGCCAGCAGCGTCCCTATCATGCCCACGGCCAGGCCGAGCAGCAGCTCGATGAACAGGGGCCAGGCCAGGGCGAAGAGGCGGGGCGAGGGCGCGGTGTGTGGCGTCATGGGCTGGGGCGGCGAAGCTGCGCATGCTAGCGCCGCAGCCCAGCGGCTCAATGACTCAGGGGAGCCAAGGGGCGAGGGTCAGGGCTTGGCGGCCCCGCTCTTCCAGCGCTGCAAGGCTTGCAGCATGGCATCCACATGGCCGTCCGGATTCATGCTCTCGTGCACGGCGGCAATGCGTCCGTCGGGGGTGATGAGGTAGGAGATGCGGTCCGCCATGCCGGGCACGATGCGCAGGGCGGCGTCATAGTCCTTCATCACCTTGGCGCCCGCGTCCGCCGCCACGGCAAACCGGCTGCGGCAGGCCTCGACCGAGAACTTCTTGAGCGTAGCGATATCGTCATTGGACATGCCGATCACGGTGGCACCCAGCTGCTTGAACTGAGGCGTGGCGTCCGCGAAGCGCTTGGCCTCAATGGTGCAGCCGCTGGTAAAGGCCTTGGGGTAGAAGTACAGCACCACCGGCCCCTCCTTCAGGGCCGTAGCCAGATGGAAGGCAAAGCCCTGGCCGCCCAGAGCGGCCTCGGCTTTGAAATCGGGCGCTCGGGCGCCCACCTGCAGGGCGGCTTGAGCAGCGGTGCCGAGCAGCAGCAAGGCGGCAAGGCCCGATCGGGCAAGGTTCGGAATGGATATGTTCATGATGGGCAGGGCGGTTGGCGTCGGGCTGATGATCGCTCATTCGACAGTGGCTTGCAGAGACCGGCCCATGCCCGCTGCGCCAGCCACCTCGTGCCACCTCTCGATTACCTGATGTTATGCGCCGAGCGCCGGCTTTCATTGGTCAGACGGACGGGCGAGCTCTAGAGTCAAAGCTCCCGCCAGAACGCAAGCCCCCCATGCTCAAGACCGAGACCCCCAGCACGGCCCACCCGGATCTGGACCTGTATGAACTGCCCCAGCTGATCAGCGCCTTTGTCGAGGATCAGCTGCAGGCGGTGGCGGCGGTCCGCGCTGCCGGTCCGCAGCTGGCTCAGGCCGTGGCCGCCGCCCTGCCCCGCATCCAGGCCGGCGGGCGCCTGATCTATGCCGGTGCCGGCACCTCGGGCCGCCTGGGCGTGCTGGACAGCGTGGAGCTCTACCCTACCTTCTCCTGGCCGCGCGAGCGCGCCGTGGCCCTGATCGCCGGGGGGCAGGAGGCCATGTTCGTGGCGGTGGAAGGTGCCGAGGACGACCAGGCACAGGGCGCACGCGATGTGCAGGGCGTGAGCATCGGCCCCCAGGATGTGCTGCTGGCCCTGGCCGCCTCGGGCGGCACGCCCTATGTGCTGGGCGCTTTGGAGGCGGCGCGCAGCGCCGGGGCCCTGACGATTGCCTTTGCCAACAATGCGGACGCGCCGGCGACGGCCGCGGCCGAGATCGGCATCACCCTGGACACCGGCCCCGAAGTGATCTCGGGCAGCACGCGACTCAAGGCCGGCAGCGCGCAGAAGATGGCGCTCAACACCTTCTCCAGCAGCCTGATGGTCAAGCTGGGCAAGGTCTACGGCAATCTGATGGTGGACCTCAAGGCCACCAATGCCAAGCTGCTGCGCCGCGCCGTGGCCCTGACCGTGCGCGCCACCGGCGCCGATGAGGCCCAGGCCCGCGCGGTGCTGGAGCAGTGCGACTTCCAGGTCAAGGTGGCCGTGGTGGCCCTGCGCCGCCAGATCCCGGTGGAGGCGGCACGCCAGCTGCTGGACCAGGCCCAAGGCCACGTGCGCCAGGCCCTGGACGCAGGCTGAGCGCTAGCCGCCCGTGAATCAGCGCGGTGCGCCACGGCGATGAGCATCGAGCGCATGGAGTTGTCCCGCTTGCGGGCCGAGAATGCACGCCGGACTATGCGGCTGCTCCACGCCGAAACGAACCCTAGCGCATGACAACAAGCATCCCTGAAGCCGGCGGCTCCACCGTCCGCAATCCCTGGGCCTGGAGTCCCAGCCTCTACTTCGGCCAGGCCCTGCCCTATCTGGTGGTCATGACCCTGTCCGTGGTCATGTACAAGAACCTCGAGGTCTCCAACACCGAGATCGCGCTGTACACCAGCTGGCTCTACCTGCCCTGGGTGATCAAGCCGCTGTGGTCGCCACTGATCGAGATCTTCGGCACCAAGCGGCACTGGATCACGGCGCTGCAGTTCCTGGTGGGTGCGAGCCTGGCCCTGGTGGCCTTGTCGGTGCCGGCGCCCAAGTTCTTCCAGCTGACGCTGGCCATGTTCTGGCTCATGGCCTTTGCCTCCGCCTCGCATGACATCGCGGCCGACGGCTTCTACATGCTGGCGCTCAAGACCCACCAGCAGGCGGCGTTCGTGGGCGTGCGCTCCACCTTCTACCGCCTGGCCAATATCGGCGGTCAGGGCGGCCTGGTCTATCTGGCGGGCGAGCTGCAGGAACGCACCGGCAGCATGACGACGGCCTGGAGCATCGTGTTCTTCATCCTGGCGGGCTTCTTCGTCGCCATGGCGGCCTATCACCAGTGGGCCCTGCCCAGGCCCGCATCGGACACGCCACGCAGCCCGACCGGGCAGCACTGGCTGGCTGAGTTCCTGGCCGTGTTCGCGGCCTTCTTCCGCAAGCCAGGCATTGCGGTCTTCCTGGCCTTTTTGCTGCTGTACCGATTCCCCGAAGCCCAGCTGCTGAAGCTGGCCACGCCCTTTCTGCTGGACAAGCTGGAGGCCGGTGGCCTGGCGCTGACGACCAAGCAGCTGGGCATCGCCTACGGCACCGTGGGCCTGACGGCGCTGACCCTGGGCGGCCTGCTGGGCGGCTGGATCATCTCGCGCGTGGGTCTGGGCCGGGCGCTGTGGCCCATGGTGCTGGCCATCAATGTGCCCAATATCGTCTATGTGCTGATGGCAGCCTGGCCGACCGGCAATCTGTGGCTGATCAGCGCCGCCATCGCCTTCGAGCAATTCGGCTACGGCCTGGGCTTCGCCGCCTATCTGCTGGTGATGATCTATGTGGCCGAGGGCGAGCATAAAACTGCGCACTACGCCATCTGCACCGGCTTCATGGCCCTGGGCATGATGCTGCCCGGCATGTGGAGCGGCTGGCTGCAGCAGCAGCTGGGCTATCTGAACTTCTTCATCTGGGTGCTGATCGCCACCCTGCCCTCCTTTGCCGTGGCCGCGCTGATCAAGGTGCCGGCCGAGTTCGGCAAGAAGACGGACGAGGAAGACGCGGCCCGATGAATGCCCGCCTGCTGTCCCTGGATGCCTTTCGGGGCTTCACGATCGCGGCCATGCTGCTGGTCAACAACCCGGGCAGCTGGAGCCATCTGTACGGCCCGCTGGGGCATGCGCCCTGGCACGGCTGGACCTTCACGGACTGGATCTTCCCCTTCTTCGTCTTCATCAGCGGCATGGCCATGCCCATCAGCCTGGGCCGCCGCGCGGCGCTGGGCGATGACAAGCTGAGGCTGCTGGCCCAGACGGCGCGGCGCGCGTTGACCATCATCGCCATCGGCCTGCTGCTCAACTGGATCCCCAGCTTCAGTCTGGCCGAGCTGCGCATTCCCGGCGTGCTGCAGCGCCTGGGCCTGTGCACCCTGCTGGCCGCACCCATCGTGCTGTGGTGGGGCTGGCGCGGCCAGCTGGCCTGGGCCCTGGGCCTGATGGCGCTCTACAGCGCCATCCAGCTGGGCGTGCCGGTGCCGGATGCCCAGGGCGTGTGGCACACCGGCTCGCTGCGCCCGGGCGAGGATGTGGGCGCCTGGCTGGACCGCTGGCTGATGGAGGGCCATCTCTGGCGCCAGAGCAAGACCTGGGACCCCGAGGGTCTGCTGTCCACCCTGCCGGCCGTCGCCAGCCAGCTCCTGGGCGTGCTGGCCGGCCAGTGGCTGCTGAGCCGCCGCGAGCCGGGCGAGAAGGCCATGTGGTTCATGGTGTCGGGTCTTGCCTGCCTGTGGATCGGCCAGCTGCTGGATGCCTGGCTGATGCCCATCAACAAGAATCTGTGGACCCCGTCCTATGTGTTCGCGATGGCGGGCTGGGCCCAGCTGGTGTTCGCCTGCTGCTACTGGCTGCTGGACGCCATGCCCCTGCCGCTGCTGCGCGCGCGCATGGCGCGCCTGGCCAGGCCCCTGCTGGTCTTCGGGATGAATGCGCTGTTCATCTTTGCGTTTTCGGGCCTGGTGGCCAAGCTGCTGGCCAGCGTGAAGCCCGACGGTCAGACCAGCCTCAAGGCCCTGCTCTATGCGCCCATCCAGCAGCTGGGGCTGGCGCCGGTCAATGCCTCCCTCCTGTATGCGCTGGCATTCCTGGGCGCCATGTATGGTGTGGCCTGGTTGATGTGGAAAAAGCAATGGTTCGTCAAAGTCTGAATGCCGGGCGCCGCCGCCTGCTGCTGGCCGGCGGTGCCGGTGCCGCCCTGTCGGCCTGCGGCAGCCTGCCGCCGCCGCAAGAGCGGGCCCCGCTCGCGCGCCCCGCGCCCGAGCTGGCCGCTGCGGCCCCGCCCGCGCCGCGCGAGTTCCGCGCCGCCTGGGTGGCCACCGTGGCCAATATCGACTGGCCCAGCCAGCCCGGCCTCAGCGCCGAGCAGCAGATCACCGAGATGCGCGCCATCCTGGACCGGGCGGTGGCACTCAAGCTCAATGCCCTGATCCTCCAGATCCGCACCAGCGCCGATGCCTTCTACGACTCGCGTCTGGAACCCTGGAGCGAATACCTGAGCGGTCAGCAGGGCCGCTCGCCAGGCTATGACCCCCTGGCCCTGTGGATCCCCGAGGCCCACCAGCGCGGCCTGGAGCTGCACGCCTGGTTCAACCCCTTCCGCGCGCGCCAGAGCGGCGCGAAGTCGGCCCCGGCCCCCAGCCATCTGAGCCAGACCCGCCCCGACTGGGTCAAACGCTATGGCGACCAGCTCTGGCTGGACCCGGGCGAGCCCGGCGCGGCCGAGCACACCCTGGCCGTGTTCCGCGATGTGCTGCAGCGTTACGACGTGGACGGCATCCACATCGACGACTACTTCTACCCCTACCCCGTGCCGCAGCCGGGCAGCGACCCGGCGGCCAAGCTGGAGCTGGACTTCCCGGACGAGCCGGCCTGGCAGCGCTATGTGCAGGGGGGCGGCAAACTGGGCCGGGCGGACTGGCGGCGCCAGAATGTGGACGAGCTGGTGCAGCGCCTGCATCAGCTGATCCGCAGCACCAAGCCCTGGGTGCGCTTCGGCATCAGCCCCTTTGGCCTGCCCAAGCCGGCGCTGCGGCCCGAGGGCATCGCCGGCTTCAGCCAGTACGACAAGCTCTATGCCGATGTGGAGCGCTGGCTGCACGAGGGCTGGCTGGACTATCTGGTGCCCCAGCTCTACTGGCCGCGGGCCCAGCGGGCCCAGGCTTTTGCGCCCCTGCTGGACTACTGGAACGCGCAGAACCGCCAGGGCCGCCATATCTGGGCGGGGCTTTTCACCAGCCGCATCACCCCGGCCGACAAGGCCGAGGGCTGGCCCGTCGAGGAGATCACGGCCCAGATCGCCCACTGCCGCCAGGCCTACCCGGGCAGCGGTCACGCGCACTTCAGCATGGTGGCCCTGAGTCAGAACCGCCGCGGCCTGAGTGAAGCCCTGCAGCGCGAACTCTATGCCGAGCCAGCCCTGGTGCCCGCCACGCCCTGGCTGGAAGCGGGCGGCCCGGCCGCCCCACAGCTGGCCGTGCAGGAAACCGGCCCGGCCCAGCTGCGCCTGCAGCTGCGTCCCGGCCCCGGCAAGCCGGTGCTGCGCTATGCGCTTTGGCAACGCCGTGCGGGCCAATGGCGCTTCAGCACCACGCAGGAGGCCGAGCTCCTGCTGGAGCGCGCGGGACTGGAGGCCCTGGTGGTCTCGGCCCTGGACCGCGTGGGCAATGAGGGCCCGCGTGCCGCCCTGCGGCTGATGGCGGACTGAGCCGCCGCAGGCTCAGGCGGCCCGGGCGCGACGGCGCCAGCCCAGGGCCAGCACACCCAGGCCCAGCATGGCCCAGCTGGCCGGCTCGGGCACCTGGGCCACCAGGGCGATGGGCGTGATCGAGACAAAGCGCTGAGCCCCGTCGAGCTGGATCATGGGGCTGCTCAGCAGGCTGCTGACCTGGCTGAAGCTCAGGCTGGTGCCCCCGATATATTCGTTCATCAGATTGCCGCTGGTGTTGACATGGCCCAGACCCAGCACATGGGCCAGCTCATGCGCGGCCAGGGCGGATCCCAGATTTGAGGCCGCGGTGCTGGACTTCAGCACCATGATGCGCGCAGAGGGATAGCCGGGGCCACCCAGATCCGCGCAACCCACAAAATTGCTGCCGTCCTCGCCACACCAGCTGATGCTGTCCGCGAAGAACATGCTCAGGGTCTTGCTGCCCGGCGCCGCCAGGCTGCGCAGCTCGTCCATCTCCCAAATGCTGTCCAGGCCCAGCAGACTGGGCTTGACCAGGGTCATCGGGGCATTGAATCGGATATCCAGGGTCTGAGAGCCAAAGCTCGGCTGGCTGAAGATGCTGTCCATACCCTGTTCATTCAGGGTAATGAAGCCGGCCATGGCGCCCGCACTCGCCAGGGTGCCCAGCGCCATGACGGCGGCAGCGCGCAGACGCTGCCAGGGCGTGGGGCGGGAAGTCTGGGCGAAAGAGGTAGGCATGGGAAAGCTCCTGCAAGGCAATGCTGCACCGCAGTGTCTCCTCGGACACTCGGCTTTTCCGGGAACGTCCACCCACAAACTAGGGGGATAGACGCGACAGGCCGCAGATGCGGACTCATGAGCCGAGCGCGGTCCGCATGGCGAGGCACCACTGAGCCCAGGTTATGGGCCGGGCCGGCATTGACATTGGCCGCGGCAGGACTGCGGCCCTAAGCTGGGCCGCCGACCATGTCAGTCTCCCCTTACTCCACCACCGCGCTGGGCCTGGGCCTGGATGCCGGGGGCACGCAAACCCGCTGGGCATTGGCCCGGGCCGATGGGCAGATCCTGGCCGAAGGCCAGGTCGCGGGCCTCAGCGGCCTGCAGCTGGCCAGCAGCGCGGGGCGTGTGAGCTTGGCCCTGACCAGCCAGGTCCTGGCCAGCGCCGTGCTGGCGCGGGGCCGGCCGCGGGGCATTTACGCCGGCATCACCGGCGTGGGCGAGTCCGACGGTCCGGCCGCCGCCCAGCTGCGCGAGCTGCTGTCCCAGGCCCTGGGCCTGGCGCCCGCCGCCATCTTCGTGGGCAGCGATATGGACATTGCCTACCGCAGCGCCTTCGCGCCGGGCCAGGGCTATCTGCTGTACGCCGGCACCGGCGCCATCGCGGCCTTCATCGACGAAGGGGGCCGCATGCAGCGTGCCGGCGGGCGCGGTCCCCTGCTGGGCGACGAGGGCGGCGGTTTCTGGATTGCCCGCGAGGCCCTGGCCCAGGTCTGGCGGCGCGAGGACGAGGCGCCTGGCGCCTGGCAGGACAGCGCGCTGGCCAGGCGCCTGTTCGAGGCCCTGGGCGACAGCGACTGGGCCCGCAGCCGCGCCTTTGTCTACGGCGGGGAGCGCGGCGAGATGGGCCGCCTGGCCCTGGCCGTGGCGGCCGCGGCCGAGCAGGACGGCGATGCACAGGCCCGCGCGCTGCTTTATCGTGCCGGCCAGGAGCTGGCCCGGCTGGCGCTGGCGCTGATCCGGCGTTATGGTGCGCGTCCGGTGGTGGCCGCAGGCCGCGCCCTGCAGCTGCACCCGCTGCTGGGCGAGGGCCTGCGCGCGGGTCTGCCCGGCGACACTTCGCTCACCATCACGCATCTGCAACCCCATCTCACCGCCGCCCAGCTGGCCGCCCGCTCATGAAGATCCCGCCACTGCTCGCCCCGCTGACCCTGGCCCTGCTGCTCAGCGCCTGTGCCACCGGTCCGCAAACCCCGGCCCTGCAGATTGACAGCAGCTATGTCTCGGACAACCAGGACAGCCGCGCCCAGTTCCTGATCCTGCACTACACGTGCTGGACTTTCCCAAGTCGCTCAAGGTGCTGACCACGGGCGGCCTGGTCTCCTCGCACTATCTGGTGCGCGACGAGCCCCCCACCATCTACCGCCTGGTCGACGAGAACCGCCGCGCCTGGCATGCCGGCCCCAGCTTCTGGGCCGGCCATAGCAATCTGAACGCCGCCTCCATCGGCATCGAAATCGTCAACCCCGGCTATAGCGACACCGCGGCCGGGCGCGTCTACGCCCCCTTCCCGCAAAAGCAGATCGACGCGGTGATCGCCCTCAGCAAGGACATCGTGGCCCGCCACGGCATCAAGCCCGAGCGCATCATCGGCCATGCGGACATCGCCCCCGGCCGCAAGCAGGACCCGGGCCCCATGTTCCCCTGGAAGCAGTTTGCCGATGCCGGCCTGAGTCCCTGGCCCGACGCCGCCCAGGTGGCGGCCAAGGTGCCTCTCTTCACCCTGCAGCCGCCCGACTACGCCTGGGCCCAGGAGCGCCTCGCGCGCATCGGCTACAACGTGCCGCGCCATGGCCAGCTCGATCAGCTGACGCAGGAAACCATCGTCACCTTCCAGATGAAGTACCGGCCCAGCCGCTACGACGGCCAGCTCGACCCCGAGACCGCCGCCCTGATCGATGTGGCCAGCAGCCCCGGCGGGCTGCTGCTCAAGAGCAGCAGCCCGCTCAGCGGCGAGGCCAAGCCCTATACCTCGCGCTGGTAGGGCCGGGACAAGGCCGACCGGCACCAGGCCGGGTTCTCCCGACAGGTTCACGGAGGCGATAACACAAAGTTATATTCGCCCACGCTCTATTCAGTTGCGAGCGCCGCCCCGCCTCCAAACAATGACCGGTCCCGTCATGAAACCCATGCCCCTGCCCAGGTCCCCCGCCGAAGCCGCTCCACGCCGCTGCGCCGCAAGAGGCTGTGGGGCATGAGGCTGCGCCATATCGAGGTCTTCCACGCGGTGATGCAGGCCGGCACCATCAGCGGTGCCGCCCAGCTGCTGCACATCTCCCAGCCCGCCGTGACCAAGGTGCTGCAGCATTGCGAGCTGCAGCTGGGCATGCCCCTGTTCGACCGGGTGCGCGGCAAGCTCTACCCCACGCCCGAGGCCGAGCGCCTGTTCGTGGAAATCGACAAGCTCAACCGCGACCTGGTCTCGATCCGGCGCCTGGCCGCCAATCTGCGCAGCGGCGAGTCCGAGCAGGTGCGCCTGGTGGCCACGCCCACCCTGGGCGCCACGGTCATTCCCCAGGCCATGAGCCAGTGGTGCCGGGCCTATCCCCAGGCCCGCTGCGTGCTGGCCACCAACCACACGCGCGAGATCGTCTCGGCCCTGCTGCTGGGCGAGGCCGATCTGGCCCTCTCGCTGCAGGACCCACGCCACCCGGGCATACGCTCCGAGAGCATTGCCAGCGGCCCCATGGTGGCCCTGTGCCCCCTGGGCTCACCCGAGGCCGCCGCCGAAGGCCCCCTGCCCCTGGGGCAGATCCACAGCGAGCTGGTGGCCCTGCCGGCGGATGATCCCCTGGGCAGCGTGGTGCTCAATGCCTGCGAGGCCCAGGGCCTGCAGCCGCGCAGCCGCCTGACGGTGCAGACCTACCAGCTGGCCCGCTCCCTGGTGGAGGCCGGCCTGGGCCTGGCCATCGTCGACCCCTTCACCGCCGCCGGCGCCGACCGCAGCCGCCTGCGCCTGCGCCCCGTGGCGCCGCATCTGCCGGTGCAGCTCTATCTGCTCAGCGCCGCCAATGCGCCCCTGGCCCAGACCGCACGCCGTCTGGTGCGCTTTCTGGGCGATGCCGCCAAGGACAATCTGGAGACCCTGGCTTGAACGCCCCCGAATCCCTGACGCCGCCGCCCATGATTCCCTGCGAGGAGGTGCCCGGCCATGCCGACTTCCGCGCCCTGCTGAGCATTCCCGGCATTGCGGTGGACCTGCGCTACGCCACGCCCGACAACTTCGTGGGCCGCAATGTCTATGGTGGCCTGGACTGCAGCTATCTGCGCCGCGAGGCCGCCGACGCCTTGGAGCGCGCCGCCGCCTGGCTGGCGGCCCACCGCCCCGGCTACCGCCTGCTGGTGCTGGACGCGCTGCGCCCCCAGCGCGTGCAGGAGGTGCTGTGGGACGAGCTGCAGGGCACGCCGCTCACCCTGTATCTGGCCAACCCCGTGCGCGGCTCCATCCACAGCTACGGCATGGCCGTGGACCTGACCCTGCTGGACCCCCAGGGCCGCGAGGTGGACATGGGATCGGGCTTTGACGAGATGGCTCTCACCTCCCACCCCGACCACGAGGCCGAGCACCTGGCCCTGGGCCTGCTCCGGCCCGAGCATCTGCTGGAGCGCGGCTGGCTGCGCGCCGCCATGCGCCAGGCCGGATTCCAGGTCATCAGCACCGAGTGGTGGCATTTCGACTTCGGCGACCGCGTGGCGGTGCGCCGCGATCTGCCCCGGGTGATGTAGACAAGCCGCCATGACGCTGAGCCGCCGCCTGCTGGGCCAATCCCTGTTCGCCGCGGGTGCCGGTCTGGCCGCGCCCGCCACCCGGGCCGCCGCGCCCGCAAGCCCGGCCCCGGTCTATCCGCGCCGCCTGCAAGCCGGCGACACCATCGCCCTGGTCAGCCCGGCCAAGGCCACCTTCGAGCGCGAGCCCTATGCCATCGCCACCGAGGCCCTGCAGGCCCTGGGCTTCAAGGTGCGCGAGGCGCCCAACTTGCGCGCGCGCTGGGGCAAGTTCGGCGGCACCGACGAGCAGCGCGCCGCCGACCTGAACGCCATGTTCGCCGACGACACGGTGCAGGGCATCATGGCCATGACCGGCGGCTCGGGCTGCAACCGCATCGTCGACAAGCTGGACTACCGCCTGATCGCCGCCAAGCCCAAGTACTTCGGCGGCTTCTCCGACATCACCTGCCTGCTCAACGCCATGCAGCGCCAGACCGGCCTGGTCTGCTTCCACGCGCCGGTGGCCGAGTCGGAGTGGAATGCCTTCTCGGTGGCGCACTGGCGCGCCCTGGTGATGGAAGGCCAGGCCCCGCTGCTGAGCAACCCCAAGGGCGAGCGCGGCGACAACCTGGTGCAGAAGGACGACCGCATCAGCACCCTGCGCGGCGGCCGCGCCCGCGGCCCCCTGGTGGGCGGCAATCTGGCGGTACTGGCCTCCCTGGCCGGCACGCCCTACTTCCCCGACTGCCGCGGCGCCATCCTCTTTCTCGAAGAGATCAACGAGTACATCTACCGCGTGGAGCGCATGCTCTCCACCTTGCGCCTGTGCGGCGCGCTGAGCCAGCTCAGCGGCGTGGTGATCGGCAAGTTCACCAAGTGCGAACCCGGCGACGGCTATGCCAGCCACACCCTGGACGAGGTCTTCGACGACTACTTCCTGCCGCTGAAGGTGCCGGTCTACCGCGGCGCCATGATCGGCCACATCCGCCGCAAGTTCACGATTCCCGTGGGCGCCGAGGCGGAGATCGATGCCGACGCCGGCAGCTTGCAGATCCTGCGGCCCGTGGTGCGCTGAAGGAGCTGGCCGACGTCAGGACGACGCCTTGGCACAAGGCGAGGCGGGCACGGCGTGGGGCTTGATCAGGGCGGCACTGCGGCCGCTGCGGCACAGGCGCACCAGGGCGGCGTTGAAAGCCTGGAAGTCCTTGAGGCTGACCCGGCTGCGCGAGAGGCCGAAAGAGTAGGCGAACTGCTTCACCACCCCGGCGGCCTGCAAGCCGCCCATGCCGCGCTCGCGGATCAGGTGCAGGGCCACGCCCTCATTGATGAGGGCCAGGCCCTCGGCTCCGTAGCGGCCCGCCACCAGCTTGCGCAGCACGGTGAGATTGTCCGGTCCGGCTCGGTCTCGACCCGCAGGCTGGGCTCGGCCTGGGCCAGTTCCTCCAGGGCCAGCAGGGTGCCCGAGGGACCATAGGCCGCGACGGTGCGGCCCGCCAGCTGTTCGGGCCGGCCGCGGTACACAAAGTCCTCACCCGCCCGGGCAAACAAGGCGTAGCGCCCGTCCACCACGGGCACGCTCACATGGAAATAGGCCCGCCGCTCCGGGGTGTCAGAAATGGTGAACAGGCCATGGGCCTCGCCGCGCTGCGCCTCGTTGAGCGCCCTGCGCCAGGGCAGGACCTCGATGCTGCAACGCCAGCCCAGCTGCTCGCAGGCCTCGCGCAAGACATCCACCATGGGACCCGCGGCGCGGCCCGCTTCGTCGGCAAAGGTGTAGGGCGGGAAGGGCTCGGTCAGGAAACGGCGCACCGGCTCGGCCCCCAACGCAGCCTGCGAAGACAGGAGTGCCAAGCCGCACAGCAGCCGTGTCAGCCACCATCTCCTCCAGCTCTTGTCAGCCACCTCGCCCCAGCCGTCAGCAAGCAGCATGCGTCGCGCTCCTTGTGGATCATCCTCAGGGCGAGGATAGCGCCTCGTCGCGCAGCTCAGGCCCGGCCTCGGGCAGCAGCAAGGTGAAACAGCAACCCATGCCGGGCTCGCTGCTGACGCTCAGCGTCCCACCCAGCCTGGCCAGCGCCAGGTTGTGGCAGATATGCAAACCCAGGCCGCTGCGGCCCTGCCCGAAGCGGGTGCTGAAAAATGGGTCAAACACATGGGGCAGGTTGTCCGCTGTGATGCCGCAACCATCGTCCTGCAGGCTCAGGCGCAACCCGCGCTCGCCCTCGATGGCGGCCCGCAGGCTCAGGCGTCCCTGGCTGCGCCCCGCAAAGGCATGCAGACGGGCGTTGACCAGCAGTTCGGCCAGCAGCTGCTGCAGCGCCACGGGATCGCTGCTGAGAACCAGACGCGGATCCACCTCCAGCCCCAGCGTCAGGCGCAAGTCCGGGGCGGACGCGAGCTGGCCCTGGAACTCATGCAGGAGCTGCTCGCACAGCGGGCGCAGCCGCAGGCGCTGCCGCACCCGGGCATCCGAGCTCACGGCCAGCTGCTTGAACTGTTCGACCAGGCTCGCCGCACGCGCCAGATTGCGCGTCAGCAGCGCCCCGGAGCTGCGGATCTGATCCAGAAAGGTCTCCAGTGCACTGCGGCGCAGCTGCTGCTCCTGCAAGGCCTGATGCAGCTCGTCCGCACGGGACTGCAGATTGCTGGCGGCCATCAGGCTGTTGCCCAGCGGCGTGTTGAGCTCATGGGCCACGCCGGCCACCAGACGACTCAGTGCCTGCAGCTTGCCCTGCTGCACACGCTGGGCCATCTCGCGATCCAGCCGGTCAGCGCGCCGCGCCTGCTCCGCCGCCTCGGCACGCGCCTGCTCGGTTTCGTGCAAGACCTGCATGGCCAGCACACGCTGGGCAGCTTGATCGGTCTGGCTGCGCCGCCTGGCGGCCTCGGCCAGTCGGCACAGCCGGTAGGCCTGCGCCATATCGCCGCTGGCCGCCCAGGCATCGGCGAGCTCGTCCCAGAGCTCGCCGGGAGGCGTAAAGCCGGCCAATGTGCCGGCCAGCTGCTGCGCCTGCAAGAGGTAGTGCAAGGCCGGGCTGGGCGCCCGCGAGGGCTCGTCCGGCTGAAGCTCCGGGTGATCCGCATGCAGGCGGGCCAGAGCGCGCAGCGACTCGATCTGCCGGTACACATGCGCGCTGTCGCGGGCGCGCTGCAGGGCAGCATGCGCACGGCCCAGCGCCGCCTGCCCCCGCCCGAGCAGGCTCAGAGCCTGCGCCTCGCCACGCAGGGCATGTATGCCCAGATCCGGGTGCAGCCGGGCCTGACCATGGGCCTGGAGCTGCTCGAAGGTCTGCAGGGCAGGTTCCGCCTCGGCCCGATCCAGCAGCAGATCACCCCGGCACTTGAGCAGAATCGCATAAGGTCTGGAGGCCGGCAGGCCGCCCAGCCTGTCGAGGGCCTCATCCAGCGCCTGCAGGGCCTGATCCAGCCGCCCGAGTCGCCTGAGCGTATCGCCCAGCTGGGTCAGGCTGTGCCCCTCCAGCATCGGCCAGGCACGCGGGCGCAGCAGTTCCAGTGCATGCTCCATCCACTGCAAGGACTGCTCGTAGATGCCCAGATTGTTGAGCGCATCCACGGCGTTGTGGATGGCCACCACGGCCCGGTGCAGCTGGCCGCTGTTGCGGGCCTTCTCAAAGGCCAGGAGGCGTTCGCCGGCGGCCCGGCCATAGTCACTGGCCTGGGCGGCCAGCGTGCCACGAAGCTCGTGCGCCCAGGCGTCTACGCCCACGGGTAGCGCGCCAATCTGCTCCAGCGACGGTGCGCCGCGCGCGCGGCCGGCCAGAGGGTCGGCAAAGGTATGCAGCAAGTCCGCCCACAAGCTCGCGGCCTGCGCGCGCTGGGACTGCGCCCCGGCCCGGCGCCGCACGCTCTCCAGCCTGGGAAGCGCCTGGGTCTGGCGTCCCTCCGAGGAGGCACGCCAGGCCTCCAACCAGTCGCAGTCGGCCAGCCCCAGCGCATCGTC
This sequence comes from Roseateles sp., assembly GCF_046300915.1. Classification (GTDB taxonomy): domain Bacteria; phylum Pseudomonadota; class Gammaproteobacteria; order Burkholderiales; family Burkholderiaceae_C; genus Kinneretia. The sequence continues at coordinate 16,246 of NZ_JBKCLH010000040.1, forward strand.
CGCCGCCTCGAAAGCCTGACGCGCGCGCTCCAGGGCCTGGTCCAAAAGCAGGAAGTCCATCTGGAGCAATGCAAGCTCGGCCTGGACCAGATCCAGCCGGGCACATCCGACCTCGGGCACCAGGGGTCGCAGCTGGGCGCTCAGGACCAGGGCGGCGGCCGGGTCGCGCTGCCGCTGGTGCCAGCACAAGGCCAGGCGTTCGGCCACGCTGGCTCCAGCCCGCCCGGCCGAGCGGGCCAGGATCAGATAGCTCGCCTCGTCGATGAACAGATCCATGGCGGCTTCAGCATAGGCCAAAGCCGGCCGCCTGTCGCCGCGAGCCGATCAAGCCCGCTGCGCAGCCTGGGGCGCCGAGCGCGCGGCCTTCAACGCTGCCGCGCCAGCCAGTCGATCAGGCCATCCAGCACCGCACGACCACGCGGGCCGGCGCGTTCGTCATTGAGCATGGCAGCCACCACCCAGGTGCGACCGGCGGCATCGGGCACAAAGCCGGCCAGGGCGGTGACATCGCGCAGGGTGCCGGTCTTGAGACGGGCCCGACCGGCCGCGGGGCCCTCACGCAGGCGCCGGCTCAGCGTGCCGTCCACCCCGGCCACCGGCAAGCTGACCAGCAGCTCCGGTCCATGACGGCCGCGCTGCGAGGCCAGCAGCAAGGCCACCATCTGGCGCGCGCTGATGCGCTCGCTGCGCGAGAGGCCCGAGCCGTTGTCCAGCACCAGGCCCTGGGCGTCTATGCCCTGCTCGGCAAACCAGGCGCGCACCTGGCGCTCGGCCGCGGCGCGGCTGTCCTCACCCGGCGCCGCAGCCGCCGCGCCCAGGCGCAGATAGACCAGGCGGGTGAGCGGGTTGTCCGAGCGCTTGTTCATGCCGTACATCAGCTCGGCCAGGGGCCTGCCCTGATGCAGGGCCAGTCGTACGGCGCCGGCCGGCGTCGCGCCCTCGCGGTCCTCGCCCCCCACGCTGCCGCCCAGCTCGCGCCAGATCTGACGCAGGGCCTGGGTGGCGATCCACTGCCGCTCGATCAGATTGAGCTGGGGCTCGACCCGGCAGTCGCGCGGAAAGCTGCCGCGCAGCCGCACCACGGCCTCGCCGCCCTGCCAGAGCACCTCGGGCAGCTGCCAGCCGGCCTCCCAGTCCTTGCAGGGGCGGTCAGCCAGCGTCATACCGCGGACGTCCACGCGCATGCCGGGCCAGGCCGGGCTCAGCCGCGCCTGCAGCTGCTGCCCATCCGATTGCAGTCGCAAACCGAGCAGCTGCCCGTTCAGATAGAGCGCATCCGGAATCACGTTGTACTGGAACTCCGGTGCCTCATCGAAGGGCGGCACGCCGATATCCAGACGTGCCGGCTGGAACAGGCTGCGGTCCACCACCAGACCGCCGCGGATCTCGCGCAGGCCCTGCTCGCGCAGCTGGCGCAGCATCTGCCACAAGGCGCCCCAGTCCAGCTGGTCGTCGGCGCCACCGCGCAGATACAGCGGCCCCTCCAGCACCTCGCCGCGGATGGGTGTGTCGGCCAGCAGCTCGGTCTGGCCGCGGCTGTTGGGCCCCAGCCGGTCCAGGGCGACCACACTGGTCACCAGCTTCATGATGGAGCCCGGCTGCATCAGCCGCTCGGGCTGCACCTGCAGGCCCTCAGGCCCGGCCTCCCCGCCCTGCAAGGGCACGGCCACCACGGCCAGGGCGCTTTCAGGCAGGCCGGCGCCCTGCAGCGCCTGACGGATCTCGGCGGGCAGCCCGGGGCCGACGGGCGCGAGGCTGGCGCAGCCCGACAGCAGCAGGGCCGTGGCAAGCAGGCCCAGGAACTTGGCAGTAGTGGCGCTCATCTTTGCGGGGTCTCTCTACGGTCGTTGGCTGCGCCCCGGGGAGAAGCGGACGCGGGCTCACTGTATAGTCCGCCGCCGTCTGCGGGCATAACTTCTTTCGCGAGCTCCACAAGCGCGGGGAATGACCCGGGCAAGCTGCCCCAGTCTGCGGCGTGGTCTGCCCCGCCAAGGGGCGGGTGCGCGCCAAGCGGGGGCAGATCTTGTCCTGCATTCCATCAGGTTATGGCCAGGCGATAAGCATTCATCGTGACAGACACAACAAATGGGTGGGAGCCCTCTGGCGGGGTTCAGGACCCTGTCTGATCATGAATGCAAGCGGGCCGTGCGCAGACAGCGCCACCAGACCCACCCCAGGGACCAGTATTCCATTCCTCTGCACATCAACCAGCGGCTTGCGCCGTCCACGATGTGCCAGCCCCTACGAAGGAGAAGCAGCTTGAAATTGAACAAACTCGCGCGCAGTCTGGCCCTGGTCGGTATTGGCGTTCAGGTGGCAGGCATGGCCTGGGCGCAGAGCGGCCCGGAGGTGAAGAAGGTTGAGCGCGTGGAAGTCACCGGCTCCAGCATCAAGCGCCTGGCCTCGGAGGGCGCGCTGCCGGTGCAGGTCATCTCGGCGGCGGAACTGAACCGCAAGGGCATCACCACGGCCGAGCAGATGCTCAGCCAGATGGGCGTGAATGGCACGGGCGCCGACAGCGCCGTGGCCAACAACAATGTGTTCGGCTCCGACACCGACCGCCTGACCGGCGGCTCGGCCAACGCCAATCTGCGCGGCCTGGGCCCGGGCAGCACCCTGGTGCTGCTGAACGGTCGCCGCGTCTCCACCCACGGCATGAGCGGTGGCGCGGTGGACCTGAACGCCATCCCCATGGCCGCCGTGGCCCGCGTCGAGGTGCTCAAGGACGGCGCCTCCGCCATCTACGGCACCGACGCCATCGGCGGCGTGATCAACTTCATCCTGAAGAAGGACATGCAGGGCGTGGACGTGGGCGTGAACTTCTCCCAGCCCCTGGAGTCCGGCGGCGGCACCAAGCGCCGTGCCAGCATCACCGGCGGCTTCGGCAATCTGGACCGCGACCGCTTCAATGTGCTGGCCAGCCTGGCCCTGGACAAGGACGACATCCTGCGCGGCAATGAGCGCAGCTGGGCCAATGGCTTCCAGCCCGATCGCTACCTCTCGCCGGACTCGTCCAGCCATCCCTTCGCCAACGTGATCAATGTGGCCAACACCGCCATCGGCGCCACGGGTTCCACCGTGGGCAGCGGCGACGCGACGCGATACACCCGCATCAATGCCCTGAGCCTCAGGGGCGCTTGCGACGCCATCCCCACGGGCGTGCAGTACCAACCCCAGCTCTGGAACGCCAGCGCCGCGGCCAACCGCTACCTGTGCAACACCGACTATGGTCGCCAGTACATGCTGGCCCCGCCCAAGGAGGCCTTCAATCTGGTGACGCGCGGCAACTTCCTGCTGAGCGACAGCCACACCGCCTTCGTCGAGCTGACCGCCTCGCGCACCGAATCCAGGGCCGAGCTGACCCCGGCCCAGTTCAGCACCACGGCCGCGGCCGGCAACCATTACCCGGTCAACGGCCCGCACTATCTCAACCTCAAGAGCGTGGGCGTCAATGACTTCGACCCCACCAAGCCCATCGCCTACCGCTGGCGCATGCAGGACTTCGGCAACCGCGTGATCGGCAATGTGTCCGACAACCAGCGTCTGGCCACCGGCCTGGACGGCGATATCGGCCAGTACGCCTACAAGCTGGGCCTGTCCACCGCCAAGGCCAAGGCCTGGTCGGATCTGATCGACGGCTATGCCTACACCGCCAAACTCAACGAGGCGCTCAAGACCGGCATCATCAACCCCTGGGTCAAGCCCGGCGAGAAGCAGAGCCAGGCCGCCATGGACCTGATCGAGTCCACCAAGGCGCGCGGCCGCCTGCAGGGCGGTGAAACCACGCTGACCCAGTTTGACGGCGCGATCTCGGGCGGCCTGATGGCCCTGCCCGCCGGCTCGCTGGACTTTGCCGCCGGCTTCGATCTGCGCCGCGAAGGCTACAAGTTCGCCCCCGAGCCCGGCGCCTTCAACTGCGTCTCCGGCCTGAGCAATGGCGCCACCGATGTGCTGCTGTGCCCGGGCAATAGCGCGATCGGCAAGCAAAGCCGCGACATCAAGGCCCTGTACGGTGAGCTGGCCGTGCCGGTGTTCAAGGGCTTTGATCTGCAGCTGGCCCTGCGCCATGACCGCTACAGCGATGTGGGCAGCACCACCAACCCCAAGGTCGCCTTCCGCTTCCAGCCCAATGACATGGTGCTGCTGCGCGGCTCGGTCAACACCGGCTTCAAGGCCCCCAGCTTCCAGCAGCTGGCGCCCAATACCGCGCCCCTGCTGGACACGTCCGACTGGCGCGACCCCGAGCTCTGCCCCACCGTCAGCGCCAGTAATCCGAACTGCACGCGCCGCCTGGACTACATCGTGACGGGCAAGCCCGACCTCAAGCCCGAGAAGTCCACCCAGGGCACCATCGGCATCGTGTTCTCGCCCCTGCGCGATCTGTCCTTCTACGCCGATTACTGGCGCGTGGACCTGGACGAGCGCCTGCGCAAGCTGACGCTGAGCGAGGTCAAGAACAACTACGCGCTGTTCAAGGATCGCTTCGCCCGCGACAGCAGCGGCCGCGTGTCCCTGGTGACCACCGGCTGGGAAAACGCGGCCGACAGCTCCACCAAGGGCCTGGACTGGGGTGGCAGCTATCTGTTCAAGCATGCGACGGGCACCTGGCGTGCCAGCGTGAATGGCACCCACATGATCAGCCACAAGGAGCGCGCCCTTGAGAACCAGCCGCTGCAGGAGCTGGTGGGCGAATTCGCACTGCGCACCCTGTATCTGCGCAACAAGCTGAGCGCCGACCTTGGCTGGGCACGCGACAACTGGGCCACCACCCTGACCACGGTCTACAAGTCGGGCTACAAGGACCAGGACATGACGCGCTTTGGCACGCCGCGCCGTGATATCAGCAGCTACACCACGGTGAACCTGTTCGCCAGCTACACCGGCCTCAAGAACACCACCATCACCGCCGGCCTGAACAATCTGTTCGACAAGGCCCCGCCCTTCTCGTATCACAACGTGGACGATGTGGTGGGCGCCGGTTGGGATCCGCGCGTGGGCGACCCCTTCGGCCGCACCCTGAGCGTTTCGGTGAACTACAGCTTCCGCTGATCGCAGCCTGCGGAGCGCCTCCAGCGCTCCCTGGCCTCATCACTGCCAACCCGCCAGCGCCATTCGGCCCTGGCGGGTTTTTTGCGTCCCCCTCACGGGCCCGGTGGTGAAGGCTCCGCTCGGCAGGGCCGATACGCGGCCGACGACCGTCGCGTGGGCGGTACATGCGGGCAAGACCCTAGACGGTTGCACCCTGCGCCGGATTGCAAGTTTTCGTCGCCTGGTGGCAAGTCACGGGCAGCCCGGCGGGCCGCAGCACTACAGGCATAACCGCGACACATGCCACGCCCTCACAACGCAATGGGCGCTTCGTGGGCAAACGTCCGACAGTCCAGGCAGTGCCGGCACAGGCGCAGGCACCCCCGCAAGCACTCAAGCAAGCAAGAAACTGGAGACTCCATGCCACCCCGCCTCAAGTTCCATCCCCTTGCCCTGGCCAGCGCCCTGGCCGCACTGAGCCCGGCCCTGATGGCCCAGACCGCGCAGCCCGCCAAGACCGCGGCGGCCAACAAGCTGGAGACGGTGGAACTCACCGGCATCCGCGCCTCGCTGCAGCGCTCCATCGATGCCAAGAAGCAGGCCGACACCAATGTCGAGGTGATCAGCGCCGAGGACGTGGGCAAGATGCCCGACAAGAATGTGGGCGATGCGCTGAGCCGGGTGCCGGGCGTGAATGTGCAGGCCGGCAATGCCCTGGCCATGGACGAGGCCGAGCGCGTGGCCATTCGCAGCGTGCCGCCCAGCCTGAATCTGTTCACGGTGAACGGCCACGCCATCAGCTCGGGTGACTGGCATATCTCCGACCAGGCCTCCTCCACCCGCAGCGTCAGCTTTGCCCTGCTGCCCTCCCAGCTGATCGGCCAGGTCACGGTGTTCAAGAACGGCCAGGCCGACGCCATCGAGGGCGGCATCTCGGGCAGCGTGGACATGAAGCTGCGCAAGCCCCTGGACTTCCGCAAGCCGCTGGTGGGCGAGGCCGCCATCGGCCTGGTCCATTCGGACCGCGCCGGCAAGACCGATCCGCAGCTCAGCGGCCTGATTGCCTGGCAGAACGAGGCCCGCAGCGCCGGCGTGCTGGTGCAGGCCTTCTCCGAGAAGCGCCATATCCAGCGCGATGCGGCCGAGACCTTCTCGCGCGGCTTCTTCAATCAGGCCGGTGCCACCGCCTCGGGTGATGCCTCCCTGCTGAACGTGCGCTTCCCGGCCAACTTCAATGCCGCCAGCTTCCAGGGCGTGCGCGAGCGCAAGGGCGCCTATATCGGCGCGCAGCTGCGTCCCAGCAAGGACACCGAGATCCACCTCAGCGCCTTCAGCGCCCGCCTGGATGCGCAGAACTTCAACAAGGCCCCCTATGCCACGGTGAGCGGCATGATCGGCACCCTGGCCACCGGCGCCTACCGCGTCAGCGATGCCAAGGTGGTGGACGGCGTGCTGACCGAGGCCACCCTCACCCGACCCGCCGGCAGCAGCACCCAGACCCAGGGCCTGATGGTGGACCAGCTGCTGCGCGACGGTGCCCACTCCACCAGCCAGTTCCTGGACCTGGAGGCCGAGCACCGCTTCTCGGACAGCTTCAAGCTCAAGGCCCGCATCGGCAGCACCAAGGGCGACGGCATCACCGAGGCCCAGCCCTATATCAAGCTGGGCCTGATCAATCCGCACCAGTTCAAGTACAAGATCTTCCCGGACAAGGCGCCCGAGTACGCCTTCTATGACGCGGCCGGCAAGGCTATCGACCTCTCGGACATCAAGAACTACCAGCTGGTCCATGAGCGCACCAATGCGCCCAAGTCCCTGGACAAGGAAGACTATCTGCACCTGGACGGCGAGCAGCGCCTGGACTGGGGCCTCTTCAATCTGCTCAAGTTCGGTGTGCGCGCCACCGAGCACCGGCGCGACTTCTCGCAGAACCTGATCTTCTGGAAGGCCGAGCGTGACGGCGGCTACAGCCAGGTGGGCCTGAGCTCGGGCAACTTCCTGCCCCTGATCAACGGCGTGGCCCCCGCGCTGCCGGTGCCGGCCGGCAGCTTCCCGGCCGACCAGGGCAATGGCCTGGGGGGCAACTACCCCACGGCCTATCCCTTCTTCTCGGAAGCGCAGATCCGCGCCTTCAACGCGCAATACCTCTACCAGGACCCGGCCAATATCAACTGGGGCGGCGCCTACACCATCAAGGAGTCCAACCAGGCGGCCTATCTGATGACGGAGTTCGAGACCGGCAAGTGGAGCGGCAATCTGGGCCTGCGCAGCGTGACCACCAAGGTCAGCTCCATCAGCTATCAGCGCCTGGGCAACTTCGGCTGCGACACCACCACGCCGCGCTGCCGCGCCGATGGCGCCTTCACCACCAATGCGCAGGTCAACGGCGTCTTCCTGCCCCAGCTGGTGGAGACCACGCACCGCGTGCTGCTGCCCAGCCTGAGTGCGCGCTACCAGTTCAGCCGCGACCTCATCGGCCGCTTCAGCCTCAACCGCACCATGGGCCGCCCCAACTATGGCGAGCTGGCCGGCTCGGTGAGCCTGACGAACGAGGACATTGCCAAGGGCCCGCTGACCGCCACCATGGGTGGCAACCCGGCGCTCAAGCCCACGGTGTCGAACAATGTGGACGTTTCCCTGGGCTGGTATTTCGCACCCCGGGCCTTTGTCTCGGGCGGTCTGTTCCAGCAGCGCATGAAGGACTATGCCGGCCGCGGCCGCACCAGCCTGCCCCTGTTCAACCCCTTGACCAACAAGGTGGAGAACTTCGACACCGCCACCCGCGTGGGCGTGGATGCACGGGTCAAGGGCCTGGAGCTGGCCACCGAGGTGCCGGTGGGGGCGGGCTTCGGCTTCGGCGCCAACTACACCTATGTGGATGCCGAGGACGACAGCTTCACGCCGGCCCAGCCCATGGTGGGCAGCTCCAAGCACACCTACAACCTGATCGGCTTCTACGAGACCGAGCGCTACTCGGTGCGCATGGCCTGGAACCACCGCTCGCCCTTCCAGTGGGTGCAGGTGGCCTCGGCGCCCTTCAATGTGCAACGCTGGGCCGACTCGGTGGGCACGCTCTCGGCCTCGCTCAACTACAAGCTCAGCGAGAACCTGAGCCTGAGCCTGGACGCCAACAATCTGAACAACCCGCGCCGCAAGTACTACCACGACGGTCTGGAGCAGCTGCCCCAGGGCTACTTCGTCTCCGGTCGCCAGTACTACCTGAACCTGCGCGCCAAGTTCTGAGGCGGTTCCGCCCGCCCCAGAAGCGCAAAGCCCGTCGGCACAAGTCGACGGGCTTTTTCAATGCCAACGCTGGCCCGGCATCAGTTAGGGCTCTTGGGGTAAGGCAGTTCCTGCGGCAGCGGATGGCGCGATTCGCAAGTACGCTTCCAGCGCGATTGCACCGGGTCCATGCATTCACTCATGCGTCGCTGGAAGTTATTGCTGGCACCCACTCGCTTCTTGCAGGTGTAGTAGAGCCGCCCCAGCAGGTCGGGGCCGTATTCGGCAGTCTCCAGATCTTTCAGGCAGGTCTCACGCGCGTCCTTGACAGCTCTGATTTCGCGCTGCCGCGCCTGATATTGATCCATAGCCCGCTCGTAGTCCGCGGCCGCCTCGGCCTTGGCGCGAGCCAGGCGCTCCGCTTCCATCTTTTCAAAACCTCCGCCGGCCCCCGCCTGAAGCAGGGATCGCGCGCGCTCAGGGCCCCAGATCTCCCCGAACAGTCCCAGCAACTCGGGGCTGCCCTGCCATGCATCGAGCGTCAGCCATCGACGCTCCAGCGCGGCTTGCAACCACTGCTTGCGATGCAGGCTCATCAGCGCGGGTCGCAACTGCTCCCAGTCACGCCCAAGCGCCAGCTCATCGGCCAGCAGCACCGCGGCCACCTCATGATCCGCATCCAGTTCGATGGCACGGCGCAAGGCCGCCAGGCGTTCCGCCGAACCTGAGGCGCTACGGCGCGCCAGGGCCAATTGCTCCCGGGAGCGCTGGCTCAGCTCCGGCGCCAGCGCCTGCAGGCGTTGAACGGCGGTCTCGGCCTCAGGGGTCCCCAGGTGCTTGCCCGCTCGGGCGCGCAGCACCGCCACGGCGCCGGCCAAGTCCGCCTGGCGCCCCTGCAGCAGCTCCGCGTAGGCCAGCTTGCGCTGCGGCGACAGGGCTTCGGCCTTCCAGGCCCGATCCAAAAGCCCCGCCGCCTTGGCGTACAGGCCCTCGGCCAGGGCAGCGTCGGCATCGCTCAGGGTTTGCTGTGCCGCAATGCGCTGGCCGAGCTGAGCCACCGCACCGCGAGCAGCTTCGTTCGGGGCCAGGCTGGCGCTACGCTGCTGCGCCTCGCTCGCGGCGGCCGGCTCACCCAGCATCAACAGGGCAAGGGCCAGGTAGTAGGGCGGCCGATAGTCATTGGGCGCCTGCTGCCCGGCCTTGCGCGCCAGCGACATGGCCTGGCTGGCCTGACCGGTGGCGAGCAGCCTGCGCGCCTCCTCGACCAGGCTGTCCACGCCGGGCGCAGAAACAGCTTTTGTGGCCGGACTACCCGACGGCTTGGTGGCCGCGCCTGGCGTCGCACTGGGCGAGGGTTTGGGCTTGGCCTGTTGCGCCGCCGGGGTCTGCGCCTGGGCATGCGCTGACAAGGGCAGCGCCATGGCCAAGGACAGCAGACCGAGCATATGGCGGGTCAAGCCATGCAAGCTTCGGGAGTGAGACGGGGTCATGATGTTTGGAAACGCTGGGGTGAGGGGGCGGCAGCAGGCCTGCAACAGACCTTCAGGGCAGCTTCTGCAGCAGATCGGACATACCGCCGGGCACTGCCGGGCGCGCAGGCGCCGGTGAAGGCACCGCGGAAGTTGGGGCGGCCGGCGCCACGCCCAGCCACGCACCCGCACTCTGCTTGAACTGTTGAACGAAGTCCTCAACCTCCTTCAGCGAAGCGGGCTGGTCGGACTGTGTGCTCACGGCCGCAGGGAGTCCGCCCATCAGGTAGAACACCCCCAGATCAAGCGGCGCACTCTGGGGCGATTGGCTTGCATCGCTGACCGCCGGGGCAGCCAGACGCAGATGGCGTTGGTCCAGATAGGACTCCAACACCGCCTTCTGCTGACGGCGCAACTCCAGGCCATGCACCAGCCAGGACTGCCCCTGAGTCACGGCCTCCGTGATCTCGCGCTGACGTCTGTCGAGCTGACGCTGGTGTATGGCTGCATCAGCGCTCAGCGCCTGGTAGGTCTTGTCATCACCCGCGATCTGGGCTGCGCCGGCACGCAAGAGGGTGCGCTCGTGAAGATCACGCAGGGCCTGGGCCTGATCTTGCAGCAGGCGCTGGCGCAGCGTCAGCGCGCGGTTCAGCTGGCCCGAGGCATCGCTGAAAGCGCAGCGCCAGAACGCCAAGCCATACACCAGCTGTTCCAGGCCGGATTGGGCGCGAGCCCGGGCCGCAGCCTGCTCCAGGCGTGTGGTATCCAGTCGCGCGCTCAGATCGGCCACCGGGCGCGCCAGGTCCTGTTCCTTGCTGTGGATTTGCTGAGGCGTCGGGCGCAGCACCTGCTGACCGGGGTGGGGAAAGCGCTCCCCTTTGGCGAGGATTTGCGAGCGTGTCTGGTTGCAGCCGCTGCAAAACAGGCCGTTGCGATATTCCGCCAACAGGGCTTCATTGCGACGCTTCATCTCACTCAATTCGGCGCCCAAACGCCTCATCAGCTCGGTGAGTTCCTCACGACGGGCATGCAAACGCTCGACTTGCTGGGACAGCCCGTTCATCGTGGCCACAGTCCGGGCCGCCATGGCCTGGGCATGCTCCGCACGATGTTTCGCCTGCTCCCACTCCTGCGCACCGGTGGCCACGGCAGGCGCTGAGGCCAGGCCTGGCAAGAGGAGTGCAGCCAGACATTGGCGACGGCTGAAGACCGAGCGGCCCGGATGAGCACGGCAATCGCAGGAGAGCCGCTGTCGATGCAGCTGAGAACGTTCCAACATGGCCACCAGTGTGGCCGATAAGGGGCAGCGCCGTTCGGCGCCGACCTCAGTCCGGGCGCCAAAACCGCTGAGGATTCCGCAAACTACGCCATTCCCATGAGCGGCATCCTGTGATGCGCTTACAGATACTGCAGCCGCCTTGCCTGCACGTCCATCTCCACCGCCAGCCCCATGGGCAGGGCCAGATTGGGCACCTGGTGACCGCTGGGCCAGCCGGCCAGCACGGGCTTGCCCAGCTCACCCAGATAGTCGGCCAGCACCGCGTCGGCCGGCTCCTCGGCGCCGGTGAAGCCGCCCAGCACAAAGCCGGCGGCAGCGTCCAGCACGCCGGCCAGGCGCAGCTGGGCCAGCAGGCGGTCCACCCGGTAGGGCGCCTCGCCCACATCTTCCAGGAAGAGGATGGCGCCCTCGGCGCGCGGCGCCCAAGGCGTGCCCAGCAGGGCCGTGAACACCGCGAGATTGCCGCCGATCAGGCGGCCACGCGCCAGGCCCAGACGGTCCAGCGCATGAGGCGCCGCTGCGCCGGCCTGCGCCGCCTGCAGGCACTCACCGCGCCGCAGGCCGCGCCGCAGCAGCCCGAACAAGCCGCGCGCGTCGGCCTCGCTGCCGGGATCCAGCAGGTTGGAGCTGGGCATGGGCGCGTGCAGGCTGGGCAGCCCCAGATGGTCGAGCAGGCCGATCAGCGAGCTGATGTCGCTGAAGCCGACCAGCAGCTTCGGATGGTGGCACAGCAGCGTCGTGTCGATGCGGTCCAGCAGGCGCGCGCAGCCATAGCCGCCGCGCAAGCACATCACCGCGTCTACCGCGGGGTCGGCAAAGGCGGCGTGCAGATCGGCCAGGCGGCGGGCGTCATCCGCCGCCAGATAGCCCAGCGGCGACGGGCCGGCCACGCCGGGCATCAGCTTTGCCTTGAAACCATGCGCTTCGAGCAGGGCCGGCACGCGCGGCAGGGTCTCCGGCTTGGGCGGACCGGCCGGCGCGATCAGAGCGATGGTGGAGCCGAGCGGCAGCGCGGGGATCAGCATGTCGTCCATGGACTCATTCTCCGAAGCGCTGGCGCAGGATCTCGTCCACCGCCCGACCCAGGGCCGGCAGGCGCCAGGTGCTGGCGGCGCGCGGGTCGGGGGCGTAGCGGCGGCCCAGATTGCTGGTCAGCGCGATCAGGTAGTGGCGCCGCGCGCCCAGGGCGACGCCGCGCACGATGCCGGCATCGGACGCGTAGTTCTCGGTGGTGCCGGTCTTGTGGGCAAAGAGCAGGCTGCCCTGGCGCACACGCGCACGCAGATCGCCGGGGAAGGCACGTTCGCCGGCCTGGGCGCTGCCGTCCTCGGGCTTCAGCCAGCGCCCGGGCAGGCGGGCGGGCAGACCCTCCACATGGCCGGGCAGTCCGGCCAGCAGGCCGCTGGACAGGATCTCGTGCAGGGCCTGCTGCTCCAGGGTGTGCAGCACCCAGCTGCGCGAGAGTGGGCTGAGCAGGGGCGCGTGCTCCGGCCCCAGCCAGGGCGCGGGCGGCGCGGCGGGGTCGATGAGCCAGAGCAGGCGCAGGCTGTCCCAGGCCGTCATCTGGATGCGGCCCACGCCCGAGCCCGCGGCATTGCCCCAGCCGCCCTCGGGCCGGGTGCCGGCCAGGCGCAGGGTGGGCAGGCCCAGGTCCTGGAAGAGCGCATGCAGGGCATTGTGCAGCTCCTGGCCGCTGGCGGCGTCGCGCCGGATGGCGCCCAGCTGGTGCAGCAGCACGACCAGGGCCGAGGTGGCGCGGTTGCAGCTGATGGCCACCATATCGAAGGCCCAGTCGGCGACACGGCGCGTGGCGCCCTGGTCATCCAGATCCTCGGTCCAGCTGGCCCGGCCCTGGTCGATCAGGCGGGCCACGCCCACCAGCACCATGAGCTTGAGCAGGGAGGCCGGGTAAGGCGCCACAAAGCGCGGCGCGCCGCCATGCTGCGGACCGGCCAGGGGCGCGAAGTCCAGGCGCGACCAGTCGGCCCCGGGCAGCCAGGCGATGGAGTCACCCTGGGCGTTCTGCACATCGGCGCGGAAGTCGATGTTGCGCACCGGCCCGGCCTCGGGACCGATGTCGGCAACCACGCCTTCAGGGTGCTCGCGCGAGAACAGCACATTGGCCCACAAAGGGCGCCCTCCCTCGGGGAAGGCGGCCACGGCCAGGTCCAGGCTGGGAAAGGCCTCCAGCGGGGCGCCGCCGCGCAGGCCGTCGGGCGTGGCCATGAAGTCCTGGGCCAGCACGGCCTGGCGCAGAGCTTCGGCCAGGGCGGGGTCGTTCATGCGCCGAGCCTCAGCGCGCCAGCTGCAGGCCGTCCAGCGGCAGGGGGCTGGCGCGGCCGGCCATCAGATCGGCCACGATGCGCGCCGAGCCGAAGGAGAAGGTGAAGCCCAGGGCCCCATGGCCCACATTGAGCCAGAGGTTGTCCGCCACACCGCTGGCGCCCAGGATGGGCGCGCCGCTGGGCGTGGCCGGGCGCAGGCCGGCCCATTCCTCGGCCCGCTCGTAGTCGGCGGCGCGCGGGAACATGGCCAGGCAGGCGCGCTTGAGCGAGGCGATGCGCTGGGGGTCGATGCGGGCGTCGTCGCCCACCAGATCCACCATGGCGGCCACGCGCAGCTGCGCGCCGATGCGGGCATAGAGCACCTTGCGCTCGAAATCGGTCACGCTGACCTCGGGCGGCCGGTGCTCGCCGGCCACGATGGGCGCGCTCAGGCTGTAGCCCTTGAGCGGGTAGAGCGGCAGGTCCAGGCCCAGGCTCTTGCCCAGACCGCGGCTGTGCAGGCCGGCGGCCAGCACAAAGGCGTCGCCGCCGATCTCCTGCCCGTCGCGGGCGATCAGGGCTTTCACGCGGCCGCCCTCCAGGCGGAAGCTGTGGCCTTCGGCGCGCTGCACGCCGCGGAAATTGGGGTGGCTGTGCAGGCGCTCAGCCAGCTGCAGGCACAGGGCGTGGCAATCGGCCACGGCCTCGCCGGGCGTGAAGACACCGCCGGCAAAACGGCTGTCGGCCAGGGCCAGGGCCGGCTCCAGGGCCAGGCATTCGCCATGGTCCAGGATCTGCTCGGGACCGCCGGGGGCGGCGCGCAGGCGCTGGGCCAGACGGGCGAACTCCTCGGGCTTGCGGTAGATCACCAGCTTGCCGGGCGCGCGCAGGGCGATGGCGTCCAGGCCGGCGTCCTGCTGCATGCGGGCGAAGGCCTGCTGGCTGAGGGCACCCAGGGCCAGCAGCCGCTCGGTGCTGCGGCGGTTCACCGGGCCGCGGCAGGCGCGCAGAAAGGCCAGCATCCAGGCCCACTGGTGCCAGCGCAGCTCGGGCTTGAAGCGCAGCGGGCCGTCCGGGTCCAGCAGCCAGCGCAGGGCCTTGAGCGGCACGCCGGCATCGGCCAGGGGCGAAACATAGCGGTAGCTGAGCTGGCCGCCATTGGCACGGCTGGCGCCCTCGGCCAGGGCGGCCTCGCGCTCCACCAGCGTGACCTGGTGCCCTTCCTCGGCCAGGGTCCAGGCGGTGGTCAGACCGACCACCCCACCCCCGATCACCACAATCTGCTTCATCCTGTCCCTTGGGCTTGGCTTGGCCCGGCAGGGTAAGGGAGCAGCGACCCGCCGGGCCAATGAAAGCCGTGGCGGACGCTATAACCCTGGCGAATGTGGGGCGCGGGCCGCTTAACCTGGGGTGATCAGGCCAGCACCGCTGCCATGGCGGCGGCCGTGGCCTCCACATTGCGGGTGTTCAGACCGGCCACGCACATGCGGCCCGAGCGGATCAGGTAGACGCCGAACTCGTTCTTGAGACGGTCCACCTGCTCGGCCGAGAGGCCGGTGTAGCTGAACATGCCGCGCTGGGTCAGGAAGTAGCGCAGGTCACGGCCCGGCAGCTTGGCGCTGAGGGTGTCGAACAAAGCGTTGCGCATGGCCAGGATGCGCTCGCGCATTTCCTCGACCTCGCCTTCCCAGAGGGTGCGCAGCTCGGGGTCGTTCAGCACCCGGGCCACCACCTGGCCGCCGTGCATGGGCGGGTTGGAGTAGTTGCGGCGGATCATGAACTTGAGCTGGCCCAGCACATTGGCGGCCTGCTGCGCGTCGGGGCAGACCACCGACAGCGCGCCGCAGCGCTCGCCGTACAGGCTCATGTTCTTGGAAAAGCTGTTGGCCACGAAGAAGGACAGGCCGGCGTCCGCCAGGGCGCGGATGGCAAAGGCGTCCTGCTCCAGACCGTCGCCATAGCCCTGGTAGGCCAGGTCCAGGAAGGGCAGCAGCTCGCGCTCGGCCAGCACCGGGATCAGCTCATCCCACTGCAGGGGCGTGAGGTCCACGCCGGTGGGGTTGTGGCAGCAGGCGTGCAGCAGCACCACGCTGTGCTTGGGCAGACCGCGCAGGGTCTCCAGCATGTCGGCAAAGCGCAGGCCGCCGGTCTTGGGGTCGTAGTAGGGATAGGTCTTGACCTCCAGGCCCGAACCCTCGAAGACGGCGCGGTGGTTGTCCCAGGTGGGGTCGGAGACATAGATGGCGCTGCCGGGGAAGTAGCGCTTGATGAAATCGGCACCCACCTTGAGGCCGCCGCTGGAGCCCACGCTCTGGATGGTGGCCACGCGGCCGGCCTTGAGCACCGGGTGCTCGGCACCGAAGAGCAGGCCCTGCACCGCCGTGCGGAAGGCCGCCAGGCCTTCCATGGGCAGATAGGGCCGGGCACCAGCCTCGGCCACCACGGCCAGCTCGGCGCGGCGCACCGAGTCCATCATGGGAATGCGACCGTCGTCGTCGAAATAGATGCCGATCGAGAGATTGATCTTGCCCGGGCGCTCGTCCTTCTGGAAGGCTTCGTTGAGGCTCAGGATGGGGTCGCCGGCGTAGGCATCGACGTGCTGGAACATGGTGGGAACTCCAAGATGCGGATGTCGGCCGCCATTATCACCAGCCTGATGCCCGCAACATCACCAGCGGGCGCGGCCGCTGGCGATATCGGCGATCAGGCGCAGGGTCAGGCTCATCTTGCTGACGAAGGAATCGAGCTGCACATACTCGGCATTGGTGGTGTGGGCGCCAAAGCCGCGCAGGCCCATGCCCTCGATCACCGGGGCCTGGGTGTTGAGGGCGGCAAAGGCGGCATCGGTGCCCCCGCCGGTGGGTACATCACGCACGACCAGGGGCGTGCCCTGCTCCTTGGCCAGGCTCTCGGCATGGGCGGCCAGGCGCCGGGCGGCGTCCGTGGCCTGCAGGGGCGGACGGCGGCGCTCGAAGTTCAGGCTGACTTCCGACTCGGGCAGCAGCCTGTTCTTGATGCGCTCGCGCAGCGCGGCCTCGATGCCGTCAAAGTCCGCCACGCGTTCCACGCGGATATCGGCCGAGGCCTCGGCGGCCGGAGGGATCATATTGCGCACGATGCCGGCACGGGCCAGGGTCCAGTGCACCTGACGGCCCACCGAGCGGTCGGACAGATCCCGCGCATTGAGCAGCTGGTGCGAGAGCTCGTACAGGGCATTGACGCCACGCTCCGGCGAGGCACCGGCATGCGAGGCCCGGCCCTTGACCAGCAGATTGGCCGCGGCAATGCCGCTGGTGGCCAGGCGCAGCTGGTCCGGGCCGTCGGGCGCGCCGCCGCCCTCGAAGGACAGCACCACATCATGGGCCCGGCCCTCACGCGTGAGGGTGGCACGCGAGCCCGGGGAGCTGATCTCCTCGTCCGAGTTGATCAGCACCGTCAGCTGGCCCCAGTCCTGATGCACGCCCAGTTGCTTGAGCAGACCCACCACATGCAGCAGCATGGCCACGCCCTGCTTGTCGTCGGCAATGCCCAGGCCGTAGGCCTTGCTGCCTTCCACACGGAAGGGCTGCTGCGCCAGCATGCCGCGCGGATACACCGTGTCCATATGGGCGATCAGCAGGATCTTGCGGCTGCCCTTGCCCTTGAACGTGGCCTTGACCATGGGGCCTATGCGCTCGGGCGTGTCAAACATCTTGTAGATCTCGGCCTCGCTGGGCTCGATCAGCTCCACCTGACCGCCCGCGGCGCGCAGTCGCTCGGCCACCAGGGCGGCGATGCGCTCCAGCCCCTCGCGGTCACTGCTGCCGGATTCGATCTCGACCAGGGACTTCAGCGTCTGCACAAAGGCCGCCTGCTCCTTGGCCACCAGGGCCTGCACCGCCTCGGGGGCCAGACGGCTCTGGGCCCAGCCCAACTGGGGCAGGCCGATGAGGCCGCCGCTGAGGGCCAGGGCGACCAGGCCCTGCTGCAGCAGGGATCGGCGGGCATGGCGAGGTGAGGGCTGATGAGTATTCATGCTGTGCGGGCGATTGATGAGCGGCTCTTGATACTAGCCAAGGCCCAGCCAGACGCAAGGCAGCGAGTTCGCGGCCAATACGCCCCTCGCCCTTCCCCCTAGCCCCGGCGGCCCCGGGCCCACTAGCGATAGCGCTGCAGGATGCGCTGCCAGCTGCCATCCTCGCGCATGACGCGAAAGACACGCTCGAGTTCGCCCTGTCGGTGTTGCCATGCGGAACGCCGCGAGAACACCACATGGGCTTGCTGAGCCGCCATGCGCAAGGGCTGCTTGGCCAGCTCCAGTTGCAGCTCCTTCTGCAGCAAATCGCCCTGCAGCTCCGGGATGACAACCACATCCAGGCGTCCGCGCGCCACCATCTCAAAGGCGGCGCGGTAGTTGCTGAGCTCGTGACGCTGCAGCCGCCCATCGCCGTCGAAGTCCGGGCCATAGCGCTTGCCACG
Organism: Roseateles sp.; assembly: GCF_046300915.1. Taxonomy (GTDB): domain Bacteria; phylum Pseudomonadota; class Gammaproteobacteria; order Burkholderiales; family Burkholderiaceae_C; genus Kinneretia. The sequence goes on from NZ_JBKCLH010000040.1 coordinate 33,966, forward strand.
GTGGACGGCAATGCGCCTGCCCAGCAAATCATCGGGCGTCTTGATCGCGGGGGCCAGCGGCCGGGTGTAGAAGGCGATCTCGACCGGAGGCAGCGGCGCCTGGGTGTAGATCATGAAGTGCTCCCGCTCCGGTGAGCGGAAGGGCCCCACCATCAGATCGGCCTCGCCGCGCTCCATCATGCGCAGGGCGCGGGCCGAAGGCGTATCTTCATAGCGCAAAGGCCAGGACAAACGGGCCGCCGCTTCATTGAGCAGGTCGTAGTAAAGCCCCGTGGCGCCCGCGGGGCTGAAAACCCGGTAGGGCGGGTCAGCGCTTCCCACCACCAGCGCGGCAGCAGGTTGAGCCTGGGCGTCCGGGGAAAGCAGCCCCGGGGCCAGCATGAGCAGTGTGCGACGGCGCATGACCGACCTAGCTTACGCCGTATGGGCCCGCAAGCGCTTGTAAACTCTTACAGGGTCAGGGCTTTCCTCCCCTGGGCCGCGCAAGACCGCAAGCGCGTACTCAGGCCAACCAGTGCACCCACCGCCCATGCGGATGCGACCAGGCCAAGGCCTGGGTGCGCAAACCCGAGGCATGCGCGGTCTGCAGGGTCCACAAGCTGGCCGAGCCCGGCTGATTGCCAGCCGGCAGGGCCCGGGGCGGTGGGCAGTCTGGCGGAGCGAGCGAGGGCGCCTCCGCACTCAGCCAGGCCAGACCGCGCCCGCGCACCAGATCGGCCACACGGGCACGGTGGGCTTGCAGTGCGTCAGCCTCGAAGTAGGCCAGCACCCAGGTATTGAGCAGCACCGGCTGCACGCCGGCGGGCAATTCGTCCAGCCATTGCTCCAAGAGCGCCAGCCCCTCGCTTGATGGCTGCACCTGCAGATCGCCGTGCCGGCGCGCCAGGCCCAAGGCCAGTTCCAGCCGCTGTGCGCGCTCTTGGTCGCTGGGCCAAAGGCAGGCGCGCAACCAGCGCAGGGCCTCGGCATCCAGCACATCCACGGGCGCCAGATCGCAGCCCAGGCGGGCCACCAGCCGCCAGGCCGCAGCGCTGGGCAAGGCCGCCGAGCCCTGCCAGCGGCAGGCCAGGCGTGGCGTGTCTGGCGCCTCGGGCGCGCCACGCTGGCCCATGGGGCCGTAGTCGTAGCGGTAGCGGTCCACGGCCAGGTTGAGCCCGGCGCTGCTGCCGAAGTCGAACAGGGCCAGCTCGCTGCAGCCTGTCTGTTGCGACACATACGACAAAGCGGGCCAGAGCACGGCGCAGCGGCCGATCTCGTTGGTCTGCGTGGAGCGTTTGCGCAGGTGCTGGATCAGACTGGCCCGCTCCCGCCGCACCAAGTCCAGCAACAGACCGGGCAACTCGGCATCGGGCGCACGCTTGCCGCCGCGGCTGGGGAAGTAAGCCGCCAGGGGGTGGACCACGCCGGCCAGCAAGCGCTCATGCAGCGCCGCCAGCAAGAGATTGGGCCGGCGCTGGGTCTCGGGCGCCTCGGCCATCAGGGCCAGCATCTCGGGACTATCGGACAGGGCCAGGCAGACCGCCACATAGAGCGGGTCTTCCTGGCACTCGTGCGCGGCAAAGTGGCGGTATTGGGCGGCCCAGACAGGCATCAGGGTGGCAATGTCCATGGGCCACAAGCCTAGCCCCACTGCCACGCCGCAACTGTCGGGCACCCGACAATGCATGCATGGATGATCCCGTGGATACCGCCCTGGACGCGGTGCTAGCCGCCAACTTTCCCGGCCTGCACCTGGCCCCAGCCCTGCAGGGGCGCCTGCGCCCCCTGCTGCGTCTGCAGCGCCTGACGCGCGGCCGCACGCTCTTCGCCCAGGACCAGGGCTGCAACGCCTTCTACGCCGTGGTGTCCGGTGAGATCGAAGCCCGGCTCACCGGCGAGGACGGCCAGGTCTCGGTGCTGGAGCATGTGCAGGCGCCGCGCCTCTTTGGCCTGGCCGCTTTTGCCACGGGGCGACCGGCCGGCTACGAAGCCCTGGCACGGCGGCCAAGCCGCCTGCTGGTGATCGGCCCGGCGGCTTACACCCTGCTCATGGACGAGCAGCCGAGTTTTGCCCGCGCCCTGCTGCGCGAGTTCGCCCTGCGCTTTGACGGCAATCTGCGTCTGCTAGAGGCGGCGCGCCACCGCAGCGCCGCTCAGCGCTTCGCCCTGGCCCTGACCCAGCTGACACGCGAGCGGGGACTCGCCGCCGACGCCGAGGGCTGGCAGGCCGTGGCCGCGACCCAGGCCGAGCTGGCCGCCCTGGCGCATCTCTCGCGACAGACGGTGAACCAGCTGCTGGGCGAGGCCGTGGCGCGGGGCGAGCTGCGCCGCGGCTATGGCCGGCTGTGGGTGAAACCCCGCTGAACCCCGGGGCGGCCGGCGCTCAGGCCTTGGCCAAGGCCCCGATCTTGCTCTGGTCACGCGCCAGCTCCTCCCGCTGCGTGATGCGCCGGAACCAGACGGTCACGACGGAGCTGGTCAGCACGATGAAGAGCGAGTACAGCACCGGGATCAGCAAGACCTGCTGCTGCTGCGTGCCGCTGAAGGTGAGCAGCACGATCAGCACACCCAGGGGGCCGTTCTGAATGCCGGTTTCCAGCGCGATGGTGCGGGCCCGGCGCTTGTCCTGGCGCACCAGGCGTGCAAAGGCATAGCCGACCGCGAAGCCGAACACCCCCAGGCCGATGGCGCCGAAGTACACCTGCCAAGGCGTGGTGGCCAGCAACATGTGGTTGCGCGGTACCCAGCTGACGATGAGGAACAGGATCACCACGATGCCCAGCGCGCCGCCAATCAGCTCGATCACGGCGCCCACATTCGCATTGAGCTTGCGCAGCAGCATGCCGATCAAGGTGGGCACGAGCAGCACGAAGAGCACGCGAGCCACGTTCTCCGGCGGGATCTGCCATTCGCCCTCGATGCCCTGGCTGAAGAAGCCCAGGGTCAGCGGCACCAGGACCACGGCAAACAGGGTCGAGACGATGGTCATCAGCAGGGACAGGCTGAGCACACCCTTGCTGAAGTAGTTGAAGATATTGCTGGTCGTCCCGCCCGGCAGACAGGCCATCAGGATCAAGCCGATGGCGTAGGCCGGCGGCAGCTCCAGCAGCTTGGCCAGGGTGACACCCACCAGCGGTGTCAGCACATAGGTCGTCACCAGGCCGATGCCCACGCCCACCGGCTTGCGCAGGGCGATGACGAAGTCCTTGAAGGTCAGGCTTGCGCCCATGCCCAGCATGATGACCATCATCATCACGCTCAGCAGCTGTGTCTCGAAATCACTGAGCATCGCTTCAGCCCTTCTTGATGGTTGCCAGAACTTCGGCACGCAGATCCTTGCGCAGGATCTTGCCGATCGGGGTCTTGGGAAGTTCGTCGCGGAACTCCACATGGACCGGCATCTTGTAGCCGGTGAGCTGCTGGCGGCAGTGGGCCAGCACGGCCTCGGCGGTCAGCGCGGCATCGCCCTTGACGATGTAGGCGCGCACCGCCTCGCCCGTCTTGGCATCGGGCACGCCGATCACCGCGGCCTCCATCACCCCGGGGTGCTGGGTGAGCACATCCTCGATCTCGTTGGGGTAGACGTTGAAGCCGCTCACCAGAATCATGTCCTTCTTGCGGTCCACGATCTTGAAGGTGCCGTCCTCGCTCATCACCGCCACATCGCCGGTGTAGAGCCAGCCGTCCTTGAGCACCTGGGCGGTTTCCTCGGGGCGCTGCCAGTAGCCCTGCATGACCTGGGGGCCGCGCAGGATCAGCTCGCCGGGCGCCCCCAAGGGAACGTCCTGGCCGACATCGTCCACCAGGCGGATCTCGGTCATGGGCACCGGAATGCCGATGGTGTCCACCCGGCGGCCGCTGTTGAGCGGCTGGAAGCAGGCCACCGGGCTGCTCTCGGTCAGGCCATAGCCCTCCACCAGCGGGGCGCCGGTGCTCTCTTCCCAATGCTTGACCACGGCGTGGTGCATGGCGGCGCCGCCGCCGCCGGCCGCCTTGATGTGCTTGGGCGGGAAGGCGGTGAACCATTCCTCGCGCAGCAAGGCGTTGTAGAGGGTGTTGACGCCGGTGAGCCAGGTGATGCGGTAGTTCTCCAGCGCGCGCTGCAGGTTCTGGATGGGCCGCGGGCTGGGCACCAGGATGTTGCGGGCCCCCATGCGGTACATGGTCAGGAAGTTCACCGTGAAGGCGAAGATGTGATAGAGCGGCAGCGCGGTCAGCACCACCTCCTTGCCCTCATCGATATGGCTGCGCGTCATGCCCAGCATCTGCTCCACATTCCAGAGCAGATTGCCGTGGGTCAGCATGGCGCCCTTGGCCACGCCAGTGGTGCCACCGGTGTACTGCAGCAGGGCCAGGCTCTGTTGGCCCAGGCCTTGCACATAGGCGTCCAGGTCGCCGGCCTGCGCCCGGCCCTGGGCCAGGGCCTCGGGCAGACGCGTGACCGTCATGCCGTGCGCCGGCACCAAACGGTTCCAGTACTTCATGACCCCGTAGACGATGGGCTTCACCACCGGCGGGAAGAACTCGGGCACCCGTGTCATCAGCACATGGCGGATGCCGGTCTGGGCCAGGATGGACTCCAGCTTGTCGGCAAACATGTCCACGATGACGATGGCCTTGGCACCACTGTCCTTGAACTGGTGCGCCATCTCCTGCGAGGTGTAGAGCGGGTTGGTGTTCACCGCCACGCAACCCGCCTTCAGAATGCCCAGCAGGGCCACCGGATAGCTCAGGCAGTTGGGCATCTGCACCGCCACGCGGTCGCCCTGCTCCAGCTTGCACACGCCGCGCAGGTAATGCGCCAGGGCGTCGCTCATCTCATCCACCTGGGCGTAGCTCAGGGAGCCGTACATGCCGTTGGGCATGACGCAGGTGAAGGCGGCTTGCGTGCCGTAACGCCGAGCGGCCTCACGGGCCATGGCCGGCAGATGGGGCACCGTGGGAGCAGCCAGGCTGGCCGGGATGCTGCTGCCGTAATGCTGCAGCCAGGGTTTACGAGCGTAAGGGGAGGCGGAATCGGTCATGGATCGAAGGCGCGGCCCAGGCGTTGAGGCAGTGCGCACCGGCTGGACCGGCCGGCGCGGCCGCATCCAAACCGGACGCAGCGGCGCGAAGATTAGCGAATGAAGCCCGCCTGTCCAGCAGGCTTCTACCAATCCAGTCCCGGGCGTAGGTGCATTGGGCCGCGGACGGCCACTGTGCTGCCCTGCTGACTAGGCAGGGCGCTTCGGCGGCACTACGATGCATGCACCATGCCCTGGCCCATGACCCGTCGCGCTCTGCTGACCCTGCCCTGGCTGGCTCTGGGCACCGGGCATACCCATGCCGAGCGTACTGTCCTCGTCACGGGGCATCCGGGCTTCGCGCCCTTCAGCTTTCAGCAGGGCGAGCAGGTGGACGGCATCCTGCCCGAGGTCGCTCGTCGCCTGTTACGGTCGCTGTCACTGCAGCCTCAGCTCCGCGCGCTTGGCCCCTGGGCACGCGTGCAGCAGGCGGCCCGACAGGGGCAGGTGGATCTCTTGGCCGGCCTCTATGACAGCCCCGAACGCCGGGAATACCTGGACTTTCTCAACCCCGCAGTCATGGGCAATGATGTGGTCGTGGTGGTGCGCCGCGGCCGGGCCTTTCCCTACCGGCGCTGGGAAGACCTGGTGGGCCGCCGATTGGGCCGCGTCCACGGCGACCGCTACAACGAGGAATTCGAGCGCTTTCTGGAGCAGCGGCGGGATCAAATCGAGGTGGATGCCGCCCTGAATCCCGAGCTCAACTTCCGCAAGCTGCTGCTAGGGCGGATCGATGCCATCGTTTACAGCCGCTGGGTAAGCGAGCGCCTGAGCCGCCAGCTTGGCCTGCATCAGGAGCTGGAGTTCCTGCCCATTCCCGTATTCACCGGCCAGCTGCATCTGGCCATTGCACGCAGCAGCGGGTCCTTGCTGGAGCTGAAGCCCAGGCTGGAAACCCAGCTCCAGGAACTGCTGCGCGACGGCCAACTCCTGCCTCAGCTGATCCGCCACTACACCGCAACCCCCTGAGGTTTGCGCGCTTCACGCCGCCAGCGCCGCCTCGATGTCCGCGCGCAGCTTGTCCGGCGCCTCGTTGGGTGCGTAGCGCTTGAGCACCCGGCCGTCGCGGCCCAGCAGGAACTTGCTGAAGTTCCACTTGATGGCCTCGGTGCCCAGAAAGCCCGGCTTCTCGCTCTTGAGCCACTGCCACAGGGGGTGGGCCTCGGCGCCATTGACGCGGATCTTGGACATCATCGGAAAGCTGACCCCGTAGTTCATCTCGCAGAAGGAGGCGATCTCCTCATTGCTGCCAGGGTCCTGGCCGCCGAACTCGTTGCTGGGGAAACCCAGCACCACCAGGCCGCGGGCCGCATAGTCCTCCCAGAGCTGCTCCAGGCCCTTGAACTGGGGCGTGAAGCCGCAGGCGCTGGCGGTGTTGACGATCAGCAGCACCTTGCCGCGGTACTGGGCCAGGTCCGCGGCCTCGCCGCGTATGGTCTGGGCCTGGAAGTCATAGACGGTCTGGGACATATGCTTTTCCTTGCCCCCGGGACGGGGGCCTTGTGCGGGATGCTAGCGCTGACGCTCCAGCGCAGCCAGCACGGCCGCGCCCAGGATGGCCAGACCGCCGATGGCGGTCTTGGTGTCCAGCACGCCGCCGCCCAGCCACAGCGCCGACAGCGCGGCCGCCGGCACCTCCACCAGCATCACGATGGCCGTGATGTTCGCCGGCAGGCGGCTGGCCCCGTACTGCAGGGCCAGGTTCGACAAAAAGAACACCAGGGCCATCAGCAGCAGGGGCAGAGCCCAGAGCCAGCCCGGCAGACTGGGGGCGGCCATCAGGCCGCTACCCGTCATCAAGGCGGCCACGGCGCCGGCCACCAACACCCCGCCGCCAAACATGGCCAGGGCGCGGGCTTGCGGACTGCGGGCCGCCTCGCGGCGCAGCATCACATTGTTGAGCGCGAAGCACAGGCCGCCCAGCAGACCCAGCCAGTCAGCGGCGCTGGCAGGCAGGGGAAAGCCTCCCTGCTCGGGCCACAGCACGGCGGCGGCACCGCCCAGGGCCAGGGCGATGCGAGCCAGGGTGGTGGGCCGCAGGGGCTCCTTGAGCAGCAGCCGGGCCAGCAGCACCGCCCACAAGGGCATCAGGTAGAAGAGCAGCACCACCCGCAGCACATCGCCCATGGAGACCGCCCAGTTGAAGGCGGCATTGGTGCTGCCGGCGGCCACAAGGATCAGCCAGAGGCTGGGGTGGCGAAAGAACTCCGCCCAGGCCCGACGCCCGGCACTCAGGCTGATGACCAGCAGGGACAGGGCGTAGAGCAGCACCGTGGTCCACAAGGGATGCAGGCCGGCCTCCTGAAACTGCCGGAAAGGCCACCAGGACAGGCCCCAGACCAGGGCATTGAAGACAAGGGCGAAATAGGGAAGCAGGGCAGGCATGGGCGATATGACGCCCAGCTGACATGAGGGCGGGAAACGGGAGGGTTGGCTGGCTGCAACAACCCCCTGAAATGCGCTGGCAAAGCCGCTGCGGACCGGCCAACAATGCCCAGGGTTTATAGCATGGCGAAACGCATGGCCCTGGCCTTCCAATTCGGCTGCGGTGCCCGCGTCCCGCCCTCACCGTTCGAGCCATCTAGGGAGAGCTTCTTTTGGATCATCTGGCCTGCTTCACACCGGCAGACTTGCCCTCGACGAACCCCGCCGCCCTGCTGGACGGCTACCGCTGGCACCTGCTGGCTCAGGGGGATTCCTGGTTCTCGACGGCCGCCGCCCGGCTCGGGGCACATGCCAATCTGCTGCAGGAACTTGTTTTCAAGCAGCGCGCCATGGCCATCAACTGCGCCGGTCAGGGCGAGGCCCTGTCCCATATGGTGGACCTGGAGTCGGCCCCCGATTTCGTGCGGCTGCTCACCGGCCAGGACGCCCCGGTCTGGGACGGCCTGCTGCTGTCCGTGGGGGGCAATGACCTGATCGAGGCGGCCCGCACACCGGCCCACACGCCGGGGCAAGACCCGACCCCGACCGGTCTGATCCCCCTGCATCTGCGCCTGCTGCGCCACCAGACCGAGTGGGGCGCCCCCTCGCAAGGCGTGGCCCGCTACTTCTCGGAGCCAGGCTGGCAGACCTATGCCGACTATCTGCGCACCAATATCCGCCATCTGCTGAGCCTGCGCGACCAGGGCCCCTCGGCGGGCAAGCCGGTGTTCATGCACTGCTACGCCGTGCCCATGCCGCGCCCGGCCGCCAGCGAGGGCAGCGGCCCCTGGCTCTACCCCACGCTCAAGGCCTACAACGTGCCCAGCGCCGATTGGGCGGCCGTGAGCCGGCTCATGGTCATGCACCTGGCCCAGTTGCTCAAGAGCCTGGCCGCCGACCAGGAGAACTTCCCCGGCCTGCATGTGTTCGACAGCACGGCCGTGCCCCTGGCCCTGGCCGCCCCGGGCAGTACCGGCATCAGCGGCGACTGGCACAACGAGATCCATCTCAACCACAGCGGCAGCTTCAAGATCTCCCGGGCCTGGTCCGAGCATATCGAGCGCGTGCTCAGCGGCGAGCCGGCCGTGCCGGTGCCCGCTCCCAAGCTGCGCGGCCGCGGCCGCTGAAACAGCCCGCGCCAAAACGGGGCCCCGACGGGGCCTCGTCGTCCGGGTCAGTGATGGTCGCTGCGGGCAATGCTCAGCAAGCGCTCCAGCTCCGCCGGATGCTGCTGGCAGTTGCGTTGATGCCAGCCGCGGATCAGCCACATGGTGCTGGCCACGACCAGACCGAAGATGGTGATGGCGCCGAAGGCGGACATGCCGAACTTGGTCAGGCCGGTGTAGAGCGCGCCCAGGCCCAGGATGCAGGCCTGCTCATTGAAGTTCTGCACCGCAATCGAGCGGCCAGCGCCCATCAAATTGTGGCCGCGGTGCTGCAACAGGGCGTTCATGGGCACGACCAAGAAGCCGCCGATGGCACCCAGGATGATCAGGAAAGGCGCCGCCACCCAGACATTGCTGATGAAGTTCATCAGGATCACCAACAGGCCCATGGCAATGCCCAGGGGAATCACGCGGGTGGCCTGGTCCAGGCGCATCCAGACCGAGGCGACCACGGCACCCACGGCCGTGCCAATGGCCACCACCCCCACCAGGCTGGATGCCTGGGTGGTGCCATAGCCCAGGGCCGCGGCCGCCCAGGCCAGCACGATGTAGCGCAGATTGCCGGACACGCCCCAGAACAGGGTGGTGGTGGACAGCGAGATCTGGCCCAGCTTGTCCTGCCACAGGCGCGAGTTGCACTGGGCGAAGTCGCGCACCAGGCACAGGGGACTGCCCGAGAGGGGCTGCAGGGCGGCCGAGGTGCGCGGAATGCGCAGATTGAAGAGGGCCGCCACCACATACAGACTCACCAGGGCCGCAATGGCGGCCTCGGGTGCGCTGTCGATGCCGGTATTGATCATGGGCAGATCAAGACCCAGCAGCATGGCCGAGACCTTGTCGCCCACCAGCTGGCCGCCCAGCAGCACGCCCAGGATGATGGAGGCAATGGTCAGGCCCTCGATCCAGCCATTGGCCTTGACCAGCTGGGACGGGGGCAGCAACTCGGTGAGGATGCCGTACTTGGCCGGCGAGTAGGCCGCCGCGCCCAGGCCCACGATGGCGTAGGCCAGCAGGGGGTGGCTGCCGAAGAGCATCATCAGGCAGCCGATGACCTTGATGCTGTTCGAATAGAACATCACCTTGCCCTTGGGTACCGCATCGGCAAAAGCGCCCACAAAGGGCGCCAGCAGCACATAGAACAGGGCGAACATGGGCACCAGGGCGGCGCGCTGCCACTCGGGCTCGCCCGAGGTGCGCAGCAGTTCCACGGCGGCGACGAACAGCGCGTTATCAGCCAGCGAGCTGAAGAACTGCGCTGACATGATGGTGTAGAAACCTTTTTTCATCGGCCCTGGGTGAGAAGGTCTGGTGCTTGCGATCAAGGCTGGCCTGGCACCCGGAAGGAGCTTCCACAAGTGGGCACGAGCGCGGCTTTATAGCATGCAGGCCTTGCAATCCCTAGGTCGGCGCGCGGGCCGGCCCGTGGCGGCGGGGTGACACAATGTGGGGCATGCCGCGCCCCATAGAAGCCATCATCCACGCCCCCGCCCTCGCCCACAACCTGGCCCGCGCCCGGGCCTGCGCACCGGACGCCAAGGTCTGGGCCGTGGTCAAGGCCAATGCCTACGGCCACGGTATTGCTGCCGCCTATGAAGGTCTGCGGGGCGCCGACGGTTTCGCCCTGCTGGACTTTGCCGAGGCCGAGCAGCTGCGCCAGCTGGGCTGGCGCGGCCCCATCCTGCTGCTGGAAGGCGCTTTCGAGGCCCGCGATCTGGAACTGTGCTCGCGCCTGCGCCTGTGGCATGCGGTGCATTGCCAGGAACAGATCGACTGGCTGGCCATGCACAAGACCCATGAGCCGCACCGCGTCTTCCTCAAGATGAACAGCGGCATGAACCGCCTGGGTTTCACGCCCTCGGCCTTCCGCGCCGCCTGGACCCGGCTCAACGCCCTGCCCCAGGTGGACGAGATCTCGCTGATGACGCATTTCTCCGATGCCGACGCCCTGCGCTTCGGCCAGGACGGCATTGCCCACCAGCTGGCGGCCTTCGAGGCCGTCACCCACGACCTGCCTGGCGAGCGCTCGCTCTCCAACCGCGCCGCCACCCTGCGCCACACCCCGCGCGTGCGCAGCGACTGGGTGCGCGCCGGCATCATGAGCTATGGCGGCGTGCCGGACTACCCGGAGCACGACGCCGCCCACTGGGACCTGCGCCCGGCCATGACCCTGCGCTCGCGCATCATCGGCGTGCAAAACCTGCAGCCCGGCGACACCGTGGGCTATGGCAGCAGCTTCACCGCCGACAAGCCCATGCGCATCGGCATCGTGGCCTGCGGCTATGCCGACGGCTACCCCCGTCACTGCCCCACCGGCACCCCGGTGCTGGTGGACGGCCGGCGCAGCCGCACGGTGGGTCGTGTCTCCATGGACATGCTGACCGTGGACCTGAGCGATCTGCCCCAGGCCGGCTTCGGCAGCGAGGTCACGCTCTGGGGCCAGGGCCCCAAGGGCAGCGTGCTGCACATCGACGAGGTGGCCCGTGCCGGCGGCACCATAGGCTATGAGCTGATGTGTGCCATCACCCGCCGCGTGCCCATGCATCTGCAAGCCCTGGGCTGAGCCCGCTCGGCCCCATGCTGCTGCACTGGACGCCGGCGGACTGGGAACTGGAGATCAGCGCCATACGCGCCAGCGGTCCCGGCGGCCAGAACGTCAACAAGGTCTCGAACGCGGTGCATCTGCGCTTTGACATCCGACGCTCCAGCCTGCCGGCCGCGATCAAGGAACGCCTGCTGGCCCTGGCCGACCAGCGCATCAGCAGCGAGGGCGTGGTGGTGATCAAGGCCCAGGACTCGCGCAGCCTGGAGGCCAACCGCCAGGAGGCCATCGCCCGGCTTCAGGCCCTGGTGCAGAGCGTGGCCCACATCCCCAAGGCGCGGCGCGCCACCAAGCCCAGCTGGGGCTCGCAGCAGCGCCGTCTGGCGGGCAAGACATTGCGCGGCGAAGTCAAGGCGGGACGGGGAAAGCTCAGGGTCTGAGGCGCCGGTCCCCGCTTAATATGCGGGCACCGCTCCTTCAGGCTGACCCATGCGCCCCACGCTTCTGGCTCGCATCCCGCGCGATCGCCTCATCACCCTGTCGACCTTTGTCCTCAGCGCCTTGCTGAGCCTGGTCGCTCTGGGCTCCCTGAATCAGCAGTTCGCCCAGCGCCAGCTGCGCCTGCAAGGCGAGGCCTTGCTGCACGAGTTCCAGGCCTCGCTGCGTCAGGCTGGCCAGGAGCTCCTGGCCCTTGACCCCGCCGAGGCTCGCGCCTGCGAGGGGGGCATCAGCCTGTCCCTGGCCCGACGCACCTTCGGCAATGCTGGCGTGCGCTGGATGGCCATCGCACGCGAGGGTGAGCTGCTGTGCCGCAGCCATGTGGTGGGTGTCCCCTGGAGCAGCGGCAAGCGCGTGCACAAGGTCGACGCCCAGTGGTCCCTGATCGCGCTGGAACCCGGCGAGGGGCGTTACGGGCTGTTCCTGAGCCGCGAGCAGCAGGGTCTGCAATACCTGGCGGCGCTGGAGCCTCCCAATCTCGATGCGGTGGGCGAGGCCGGCTGTGCCCAGTGCCGCCGCTTCAGCCTCAAGATCCAGGGCACGCCGCCCCTGCAGTTGCAGGGTGGCGGGCTGCGCGGCACCAGCAGCCTGAGCCATGAAATCCAGGGACAGGAGGGCGAGCTGGGCATGGTACTCACCCTGCAGGCGGACGCACGCTTTGCCGAGCACTACCGGCTGCAGGGCTGGCTGGCCAGTCTGCTGATTGCCTTGGTGCTGGCCTCTACCCTGGCCCTGGGCATGCACAAGCTGCTCAAGTCACGCAGCTCCCTGGACTTTCTGCTGCGCGAGGGCCTGCGGCGCAATGCCTTCGTGCCCTTCTACCAAGCTATCGTGGACTCCCGCAACGGCAGGATCCTGGGGGCCGAGGCCCTGATCCGTTGGCGGCGCGCCGACGGCAGCTTTGTGCCGCCGGGCCAGTTCATCCCCTACGCCGAGGACAGCGGCCTGATCCTGCCCATCACCGAGCAGCTGACTCGCCAGATCATCAAGGACATTGCGCGCTTTGGCTGGTCGGGCAGCGAGCAGTTCGTCAGCATCAATCTGGTGCCCGAGCAGCTGAACACGCCCAGCTACGGCCAGACTCTGTCCCAGCTGATCACGGAGCAAGGCCTGCACAGCCACAATGTGTCGGTGGAGATCACCGAGCGGCGGCAGTTCCACGATCTGGTCAAGGGCCGGCAGATGCTCAGCCTGCTGGTGCAGGCGGGCATCGAGATCAAGCTCGACGATGCCGGCACCGGCTTTGGCGGCTTTTCCTATGTGCAGGAACTGCCCATAGGCACGCTCAAGATCGACAAGATGTTCGTGGACACCCTGCGCAGCGGCTCCGACGCCAAGCGGCCCGTGCTGGACGCCATCGTGCAGTTCGCCCGCCAATCGGGCCTGCAGACCATTGCCGAGGGCGTGGAAACCGAAGACCAGGTACAGAAGCTGGCCGCCATGGGGGTCTACGCCATCCAGGGCTATGTCTACAGCCGCCCGCTCAGCGCCGAGGACTTCATGCGCTGGATGGCTGGCCGTTGATCAGCGCTGGCGCTGAGCCATCCAGAGGCTGCCCAGGCACAGCGCCATGCCCAGCACCGACAGGGCGCTGGGCCGCCAGCCCTCCAGGGCCGCCGAGATGCCCAAGGCAATCACGGGAATGATCACCCCCGTCAGCGCCGCGCGTGCAGGCCCCTGACGCTGGGCCAGCTTGAAATACAGCACAAAGGCCACCACCGAGCCGAAGACCGAGAGGTAGAGCAGGCTCAGGCCATAGGACCAGGTCCAGCTGAACTGCAGGCCACCCGGGCCCATCAAGGCTAGGCCGCCCATGAAGAGCGCACCATAGCCCATGCTCCAGGCCAGCACCGGCACCAGGGGCAGACCACGCCGGGTGAGCGTGAGCGTGAGCACATTGCCGATGCAGGCGGCCAGCACCGCGGCCAGGCCCAGACCCAGGCCCAGCGCCGCCGTGGGCCTGGCGCCGGTGGCCGCGATCTCGGGCCAGAAAATCAGCACCACCCCGCTCACCCCGCCGGCCGCCGCGAGCAAGAAGCCGCGACTGACCCGCTGCCCGAAGAACACGCGGCCGGACAGGGCATTGCCGAACACCATCAGGCAGAACAGCACCGCCACCAGACCGGAGGGGATGTGGCGCTCGGCCTCGTAGACCGACCAGTAGTTGCCGCTGTACTGCACCACGCCGGTCAAGAGGGCCAGGGCATGGGCCGAACGCGGCAGACGCAAGGACTGACCCTGGCGCCAGGCCAGGGCCGCCAGCAGCACAGCCGCCAGGGCAAAGCGCCATGCCACCGAGCTGAGCACCGGCACGCCGGACTCCAGCTGGTAAAGGATCACATGCCAGGTGCTGGCCCAGATGAGTGCGGGAACCCAGAACAGCCAGCGGTCGGAAAGATGGGACATGAGCAAAGAGAGCGGGGCAAGAAAAAGGCCGCCCAGCGGCGGCCTGCCTGGGAAGGCGGGAAGTCAGAGCGCGCGCTTGAAGCTGGCGAGCAGGGCGCCTGCCGCGATGAAGAGCGAACCAAAGGTCTTGTTCATCAGCCTGAGATGCGACTCGGAGCGCAGTGCCGAGAGCACCCGCGCGGCCAGCGCGGTGTAGCCGGCCATCACCACCAGGTCGGTGAACATCAGGGTGGCACCGATCACTGCGTACTGCGGGGCAAGAGGCGCTTGCAGATCCAGAAACTGCGGCACCACGGCCAGCAGAAAGACCGTGCCCTTGGGGTTGACCGCATTGATGCCCCAGCCACGCAGCACCAGCTGGCGCCGCGTGACCCGGCTGGCCCCGCCCTCACCTGCCTCGGCCACCAGGGGGCGGGCCGGGGCCCGCCACTGCTGCACACCCAGATAGATCAGATAGGCCACGCCGGCCCACTTGACGATGGCAAAGCCCAGCGATGAGGCTGCGATCAGGGCGCCCAGGCCCGCACCCACCAGCACGATCTGGGTCAGGATGCCCAGCACCAGGCCGAAGGTCATGAAGTAGCCGCGCTTAAAGCCGTGATTCAGGCCCGCACTCATGGCGGCGATGGCGCCGGCCCCGGGCGAGAGACTGATGGCCCAGGCGGCAGCAAAGAAGGCGAGCCAAACCGAGAATTCCATGCGGTCACCTGTGTGTGAGGGTGGGTTCTTGTAGATTGCCTCACGTTGTAGCACGCGGACCGGGTCGTCGCGGCCGCAGGGGCTTGCGCCACGGTGCGTTCTGCGCCCGCACTCATCTGGCGGGCTCGTCACGCCCGAGATAGGCGCGGATGGCCGTGATACGGCCCTGGACGTCGAAGCTCAGCTGGTCCATCACGAAGAGCTCCTGCGTCTCGTCCACCCAGATGCGCAGCTCGCCGGCCACGCCGGACTCGCCCTCGTAGAGCCGCAAGACCTCAATGCGCAGGCTGCACACCGCCTCGAAATTGGCCCGCGTCTCGGCCAGGGCCGCCGCCTTGCCGCGCACGCAGATCTTCCAGTCGCGCAGCAGGACGTCCTCGGCGAACAGCGGCGCCAAGGCCGCCAGGTCGCGACGCTCATAGGCATGCAGGTAGGCGAGAAAGCACGCGCGCAGGTCCATGGAGCAATCCAGAGAGTCAGGCTGACAGGGGCCGCGCAGCTTAACCAGACCTCTTGCCGAGTTCTGGCAGGAGGATCGCCGGGCTAGCACGGTCCGGAGCGCTGAGCGAGCTCGCGCCGGGCATCCCGGGATCGTCACGCTGGCTATCCTGGGTGCCGGTGGCCCGAGGCGCGAAGTGCCGCACTCAGCTTGAGGAGATAGTCCTTCGCCAGCCTTGTCTCACCGCGCTTGAGCCACTTGATGCAGTCCACGAGCTCCCAGACCAGTCCCTCGTCACCGTACTCATAGGCCTGGAAGTCCTCGTGCCGAACGGGCGGTCCAGCGATCTCCAGCGTTCGCGCGAGTTGCTGCGGATCCCAGACCACCAGGTAAGGGCGCTTGAGCAGCAAGGGGCCCCCGAGCTCAAACACATGGAGCTCCACACTGCTGAAATCCAGATAGACCCATTTGCTGAAGCGGCCGTGCTCGCCATGCTGGCCATCGAATCGATCCAGCACCGGCTCAGCCGCCGTCAGGATGTGCCGGGCCTGAGCCATCAGGGTCGATGCGGCGCCGGGCGAGGCCCATGCGATCAAGTCCAGATCGGAAAGGCGATTGCCGCGCCCCGCGGCGTAGGAGCCCACCAGCACCAGCGCTTGCATGCCGTAGGGCCCCTGGGCCAGCTCCCGGAGCCGATGCAGGCGGCGAAGATGAGAGCTCGGCGCCCCCTGGTTTGCGATCCGCTGAAGCAGTTCCGCGCCGACACTGCCCTCGGCGCCCGGCCAATCTCTCTCATCCATGCGTCCTCCCTGCTTGTTGTCACCAGAGCATAGAGGACGGGGGCGAAGCTACAGTGAATGGCCGCCACGGAACCCCGCTCTGCCCATGCCCCCCACCGCCGCCAACCGCGCCCGCAGCCGCGCCAGCCAATCTCGGAACTCGCCGCATCAGCGCGAGCGCGCCTTCGTGCACGACACGCGCCAGCGCCTGCAGCGCGAGCGCTGGCTGCGCCTGCATGTGCTGATGATCGCCCTGCTGACCCTGGGCGGCCTGATGGCGGCCGGCGGCCTCTTGCGGGTGCTGGGCGTGGAATCGCTGGCCTGGCGCTATGCGATCGCCCTGCCCATCAGCTATCTGCTCTACCTCGGGCTGCTGCGCCTGTGGGCTGGCCATCTGCTGGGCCGCGAGTCGGGCGTCTGGGATCAGGGGCCGGATGTGCTGGACGCCATCGACCTGCTGCCCACGCCGCGCGGTGGTGGCGGCACGGGCGGCAGCGTGCCCATACGCCCAGGCGGGGGCGGCGACTTCGGCGGGGGCGGCGCCAGCGCCAGCTTCGAGGTGGACGAGGTGCTGGACGCCGGCACCGGCCTGGGCGAGGCGGCGGGCGAGATCGCCGGCCAGACCGCCAAGCTGGGTGCCGCGGCCCTGGATTCGGATGAGGGCGCGGTGGTGGCCGTGCCTCTGCTGGTGGTGCTGGCCATCGGCGCGCTCCTGATGACCCTCCTGGGCCTGGGCGTGTTCGCGCTCTTTGGTGTGGACGTGCTGATGGCCGTGGTGCTGGAGCAGGCGCAGGGCGTGGGGCAGGGAGTCAGCCT
>NZ_JBKCLH010000041.1:0-35930 GCF_046300915.1 Roseateles sp.
CCGCCATCATCCTGGCCTTCTGGTACCTGCGGAACGAGGAAATCGAGCGTGAAACCGAGGCGGTGAAACGCGACACCGAGATCGCCCAGCAGCAAATCCGCCTGCGCCTGATCGAGAACCAGGAGCAGCTGGTGCGCATCGCGCGCGAGATCGTGACCCGCCAGATCGATGCCCACGAGTTCTCCGCCCAGGCCAGCACCTTCGCGCGCGAGCGCCCCGAGATCACCCATGTGACCTGGCTCTCGGCTCGCCGCGAGCGCCGCGCCAGCGTCAGCGCCGCCGGCTTCCAGTCCGAAACCCTGATGAGCGGCGACGGGCGCGACCCCTCCATGCCCGTGGCCGAGCAGAGCAACGCGGCGGAGCTGGCCTTCCAGGCCGCGCGCGAGCGACGCCAGCCGGTCTACTCCACCCCGTTCTCCGACTACAACAACCTGACCGTCTTCCAGGTCCAGGTGCCCCTGCTGGACCGCACGGGCTTTGGCGGCGTGCTGATCGCCGAGTACTCGGTCGAAGCCCTGCTGCGCTACTGGGTGCCCACCGAGGTGGCCTCGCGCCACCCGGTTTCGGTGCTGGACAGCCGCGAACACACGGGGGCCAGCACCGTGACGCCCATGCCGGGCCAGAAGGTGCAGCGCGCCTCCATCCTGCATGACGTGCCCCTGACACCGGCACTCAACGGCCTGATTCTGCGCGGCCAGGGTTACCGGGTCTCCATCGGCCTGATCTCCAACACCCTGTTCTGGATGGTGGTGGCGCTCTCGGTCCTCACGGTCTGGATGCTGCTGGGCACCTGGAAGCACATGCGCCGCCGCCTGCAGGTGCAGAACGCCCTGGCCAGCGAGACCAATTTCCGCCGCGCCATGGAGAACTCCATGCTCACCGGCATGCGCGCCATGGACATGGAGTCGCGCATCTCCTATGTGAACCCGGCCTTCTGCGCCATGACCGGCTTCTCCGAGGCCGAGCTCATCGGCCGCAAGCCCCCCTTCCCCTACTGGCCACCCGACCGCTACGAGGAAAACCTGCGCCTGCAGCAGCAGGAGGTGCAGGGCCGCAGCCCGGCCGGCGGCGCCGAGGTGCGCGTGATGCGCAAGGACGGCACCATCTTTGACGCCCGCATGTATGTCAGCCCCCTGATCGACCACAAGGGCAAGCAGAACGGCTGGATGGCCTCGATGACCAATATCACCGAGGCCAAGCGCGTGCGCGACCAGCTCAGCGCCTCGCACGAGCGCTTCACCACGGTGCTGGAGGGGCTGGACGCCGCGGTGTCCGTGCTCTCGGTGCAGCAGGGCGAGCTGCTGTTTGCCAATCGCAGCTACCGCCTGTGGTTCGGCGCCGACCCCAAGGGCCATGCCCTGCTGGCCGGCAACCAGCTGGCCAGCGAGGCCGGCAGCGAGGCGGAGGAGGACACGGACGACTATGCCGGCCTGGCCTCCCAGCAGCTCACCGAGGTGGGCTCAGACCCGCGCGAGGTCTATATCGAGACCCTGGAGATGTGGTTCGATGTGCGAGCCCGCTATCTGCAATGGACCGACGGCCGCCTGGCCCAGATGCTGATCGCCACCGACATCACCGCGCGCCGCCATGCCGAGATGGTGGCCGCCCAGCAGGCCGAGAAGGCCCAGGTCACCAGCCGCCTGATGACCATGGGCGAGATGGCCTCCAGCGTGGCCCATGAGCTCAACCAGCCGCTCACCGCCATCAGCAACTACTGCAACGGCATGGTCTCGCGGGTGCGTGACGACAATATCCGCAAGGAAGACCTGCTGGCCGCGCTGGAAAAGACCGCCAAGCAGGCCCAGCGCGCCGGCCAGATCATTCACCGCATCCGCAACTTCGTGAAGCGCAGCGAACCGCAGCGCCAGCCCTCCTCGGCCCACAGCATCGTGGAAGACGCGGTGGAGCTGGCCGGCATCGAGCTGCGCCGCCGTCATGTGGCCATTCACAGCTATGTGGCCCAGCGCCTGCCCCAGCTGATGGTGGACCCCATCCTGATCGAGCAGGTGCTGCTCAATCTGCTCAAGAACGCGGCCGAGGCCATCGACAACGCCAATCTGCCCAGCTCCCGCCGCCATATCGAGCTGCGCGTGATCCCCAAGCACACCCCGGAACTGGGCGGACATATTGAGTTCAGCGTCACCGATATGGGCCCCGGTCTGCCCGAGGAAGTGATCGCACGTATGTATGAGGCCTTCTTCTCCACCAAGGCCGACGGACTGGGCATCGGACTAGGGTTATGCCGGTCTATCGTGGAGTCCCACCAGGGCCGGATACGCGCGGAGAACCTCTACAATGGCTCGTCCATCGTCGGGTGCCGGTTCGCCTTCACCATCCCCGTGGACATCCCGCGCCCCGAGGCTTCGGGGACCGCCATGAACACTGCTGCGACACCATGAGTCTGATTCCGAAGAAGGGTAACGTCTACGTTGTTGACGACGATGAGGCCGTGCGGGACTCCCTGCAATGGCTGCTGGAAGGCAAGGACTACCGGGTCAAGTGTTTCGACTCCGCCGAGAGTTTTCTGTCGCGCTACGACCCCCGCGAAGTGGCCTGCCTGATTGCCGACATCCGCATGGACGGCATGAGCGGCCTGGAGCTGCAGGATCGCCTGCTGGAACGCAAGAGCCCCCTGCCCGTGGTCTTCATCACCGGCCACGGCGATGTGCCCATGGCGGTGCAGACCATGAAGAAGGGCGCGATGGACTTCATCGAAAAGCCCTTCAAGGAAGACGAGCTGCTGGCCCTGGTGGAGCGCATGCTCGACCAGGCGCGCGACGCCTTCTCCAGTCACCAGGAAGCCGCCAGCCGCGACGCCCTGCTCTCGCGCCTGACCACCCGCGAGGCCCAGGTGCTGGAGCGCATCGTGGCCGGCCGCCTGAACAAGCAGATCGCCGACGATCTGGGCATCAGCATCAAGACGGTGGAGGCGCACCGCGCCAACATCATGGAAAAGCTCAACGCCAACACCGTGGCCGATCTGCTCAAGATCGCACTGGGCGCCACGGCCAAGGCCTGATCCACGCACACACCCATGAGGCCGCTTTGAGCGGCCTCTTTTGTTTTTCCGACCGGAGTATTTCGACATGAGCGCACAACTGATCGACGGCAACCTTCTCTCCAAGCAGCTGCGCAGCGAAGTGGCGCAACGCGTCGCCGCTCTCGGTGCCAAGGGCGTGAAGCCGGGCCTGGCCGTGGTGCTGGTGGGCGACAACCCGGCCAGCCAGGTCTATGTGCGCAACAAGGTCAAGTCCTGCGAGGAGGTGGGCTTCCACTCGGTGCTGGAGAAGTACGAGGCCACGATGACCGAGGCCGAGCTGCTCGCCCGCGTGGATGCGCTCAACAAGGACCCGAGCATCCACGGCATCCTGGTCCAGCTGCCCCTGCCGGCCCATATCGACGACCACAAGGTCATCGAAGCCATCTCCCCGGCCAAAGACGTGGACGGCTTCGCCGTGGAGAGCGCCGGCGCGCTGATGGTGGGCGAGACCGGCTTCAAGGCCTGCACCCCCTATGGCTGCATGAAGATGCTGGAGAGCATCGGCATGAAGGACCTCAAGGGCAAGCATGCCGTCGTGATCGGCCGCTCCAATATCGTGGGCAAGCCCATGGCGATGATGCTGCTGCAGGCCAATGCCACGGTCACCATCTGCCACAGCGGCACCAAGGATCTGGCTGCCATGACCCGCCAGGCCGATGTGATCGTCGCAGCGGTGGGCAAGCGCAATGTGCTGACCGCCGATATGGTCAAGCCCGGCGCCGTCGTGATCGACGTGGGCATGAACCGCAATGAGGAAGGCAAGCTCTGCGGCGATGTGGACTTCGAGGGCGTGAAGAAGGTCGCCGGCTGGATCACCCCCGTGCCCGGCGGCGTGGGCCCCATGACCATCACCATGCTGCTGGTCAACACGCTGGAGTCGGCGGAGCGCAGTACACGGGGTGCTTGAATTGCGCAAATGCTCCGCCAACTAAACAAGTCCTCAGCAAGCCCCCACCGGGGCGCGACCGCCGTGAAGACCACCATGAACACCAATCCCCTGCTCTCCACCGCCCCCCTGCCCGCCTTCGCCAGCATCCAGCCCGAGCACATCCAGCCGGCCATCGGCCAGCTGCTGGACGAGGCCAAGGCCGCCCTGGCACAGGCCACCGACGCTGCCACGCCGGCCGACTACGACACCCTGGCCCGTGTGCTGAGCGTGGCCACCGAGCGTCTCTCCCACGCCTGGGGTGCCGTGGGCCATCTGAATGCCGTGGCCAACACGCCCGCCCTGCGCGAGGCCTACAACGCCATGCTGCCGGCCGTCACCGAGTTCTACACGGCACTCGGCGCCGACGAGAAGCTCTACGCCAAGTACAAGGCCATCCAGGCCCAGGCCGCCACGCTGAGCCCGGCGCGCCAGCAGGCGCTCAAGCACTGGATCCGCGACTTCGTGCTCTCCGGCGCCGAGCTGCAGGGCGCTGCCCGCGATCGCTTTGCTGCCATCCAGGAAGAGGCCGCCGAGCTGGGCCAGAAGTTCTCCGAACATGTGCTGGACGCCACCGACGGCTTTGCCTACTACGCCAGCGCCGAAGAGCTGGCCGGCGTGCCCGCCGATGTGGTGGCCAATGCCCGCGCCGCAGCCGAGGCCGAGGGCAAGACTGACCACAAGCTCACCCTGCACTTCCCCAGCTACTTCCCGGTGATGCAGTACGCCGAGAACCGCGCCCTGCGCGAGACGCTCTACCGCGCCTATGTCACCCGCGCCAGCGAGCTGGGCACCCAGCCCGAGCTGGACAACAGCGCCCTGATGCAGCAGCTGCTGATGCTGCGCCAGGAAGAGGCCCAGCTGCTGGGCTTCAAGAACTTTGCCGAGGTATCCCTGGTGCCCAAGATGGCCCAGTCGCCCGAGCAGGTGCTGGACTTCCTGCGTGACCTGGCGGGCCGCGCTCGCCCTTATGCCGAGAAGGACCTGGCCGAGATGCGCGAATTCGCCGCCGCGAACCTGGGTCTGGCCGAGATGCAGGCCTGGGACCAGGCCTATGTGGCCGAGAAGCTCAAGGAAGCGCGCTATGCCTTCAGCGACCAGGAGGTGCGCGAGTACCTGACCGTGCCGCGCGTGCTCAGCGGCTTGTTCGACATCATCCAGCGCCTCTTCGATGTGAAGATCATCGAAAGCCAGGCCGAGGTCTGGCACGAGTCGGTCAAGTTCTACCGGCTGGAACGTGCCGGCCAGCTGGTGGGCCAGTTCTACCTGGACCTCTATGCCCGCCCAGGCAAGCGCCCCGGCGCCTGGATGGACGAGGTGCGCAGCCGCTGGGCCCGCCCGGAAGGCGAGCTGCAGACGCCGGTCGCGCAGCTGGTGTGCAACTTCGCCTCGCCCGCCGGCGACAAGCCCGCCCTGCTGACACATGACGATGTCACCACCCTCTTCCACGAGTTCGGCCACGGCCTGCACCATCTGCTGACCCAGGTGGACGAGCTGGGTGTCTCCGGCATCTCCGGCGTGGAGTGGGATGCGGTGGAGCTGCCCAGCCAATTCATGGAGAACTTCTGCTGGGAGTGGGAGGTGCTGCAGCAGCTCTCCAGCCATGTGCAGACCGGCCAGCCCCTGCCGCGCGCGCTCTACGACAAGATGATCGCGGCCAAGAACTTCCAGAGCGGCCTGCAGACCCTGCGCCAGATCGAGTTCGCGCTCTTCGACATGCGCCTGCATGCCGAGCCGGGCCAGGAACAGGCCGTTCAGCGGCTGCTGGACGAGGTGCGCAGCGAGGTCTCGGTCAACCCGCCGCCGGCCTTCAACCGCTTCCAGCACAGCTTCTCCCACATCTTCGCGGGCGGCTACTCGGCCGGCTACTACAGCTACAAATGGGCCGAGGTGCTCAGCGCCGACGCCTGGAGCGCCTTCGAGGAAGAAGGCGTCTTCAACCCCGCCACCGGCCGCCGCTATCTGCAAAGCATCCTGGAAGCCGGCGGCGCCCGCGACGCCATCGACAACTTCAAGGCTTTCCGCGGCCGCGAGCCGAGCATCGACGCCCTGCTGCGTCACCAGGGCATGGCTTGATGTTTTCTTCACGCGGTGCCGCCTAGACTTCCTGGTCGAGGAGGCCCCGTGAACCATCGCATCCTGGTCGTCGAGGACCACGCGCCGCTGCGCGCCCAGATCGTCGCCCTGCTGCAGGGGGCGGGCTGGCGGGTCGAGGAAGCCAGCGACGGGCGCCTCGCCCTGCAGCTGGCGCTGGAGCAGCCACCCGACGTGCTGCTGCTGGACCTGGGCCTGCCGGGGCTGGACGGTGTCGAGCTGTGCCGGCGCCTGCGCGAGCAGGCCGATCGCCATATCCCGGTGCTGATGCTCACCGCACGCGACGCCCTGGACGACAAGCGCCAGGGCTTCGGTGCCGGCGCGGACGACTACCTGCTCAAGCCCTTTGCCGGCGAGGAGCTGCTGTGGCGCTGCCAGGCCCTGTCGCGCCGCGGTGAGCTGGGGCGCAGCCCGGTGCTGGAGCGGGGACCCTTGCACATAGACCGGCGCAGTCGCGAGCTGCGCCTAGAGGGCCAGGTCTTGCCGGCACTGCCGCGCCAGGCCTACCGCCTGCTGCTGGCTCTGGCTGAGGCCTGGCCGCGGACAGTGGGCCGCAGCGAGTTGCAGCAAACGCTCTGGGCCGACGAGCCGCCGGAGTCCGACGCCCTGCGCACGCACCTCTACAACCTGCGCCAGGGCCTGGGGCCGGGGCAGAGTCTGATCAGGACCGTGCATGGCGTGGGCCTGCGGCTGGAACTGCCGCCATGACAAGGCGCTACCGAGCACGCCTGCAGCGGCGCCTGATGCTGGCTTTCACCGGCTACACCCTGCTGGTGAGCGCGGTGTTTGCGCTCTTCGCGATGGCCTTCGTCTATGTGGTGGAAGACCATTTCTTCAACACCGCCCTGGAGCACGAAGCCCAGCGTCAACAGGCCAGCCGCGCGGCCGGCGGCGACTGGCTGGTGCCGCAGCAATCCTTCATCCGCCTCTACCGTCCTGGCGAGGCCTGGCCCGAGGATCTGAGCGAGGCCCGCCAGCACGAGCCGAGGGCGCATGAGCTCGCGGGGCGAGAGGGGCGGCACTATCACCTGAAGTCCCTGCCGCCCGAAGGCGCCTGGCTGGTGGCCGAGGTCAGCGGCGAGCTGGTGGTGCGGCCCATGCGCCGGGAATTGCTGCTCTGGCTGGGCCTGTGGAGCGCTGGACTGGCCCTGCTCGCCCTGGCCCTGGGCTGGTGGCTGGCACGCCGCACCAGTGCGCCCTTGCGACGCCTGGCTCTGACCGTGGCGCAGAGCGAGCCAACCCGGCTGCCCACCGATCTGGCGCAGCAGTACGGCGATGATGAGGTCGGCCTGCTGGCCGCCCACCTGGCACGGCTGAACCAACGCACCCAGGACTTCATCGCCCGCGAGCAGGCCTTCACCCGCGACGCCAGCCATGAGCTGCGCACCCCGCTGGCCGTGCTGGGCCTGGCCTGTGAGGAGCTGCAGCGCCGCCCAGACGCTTCGCTGCGGCCGGCGCTGGCCACCATGTCCGCTGCGATCTGGCAGCTACAGCAGACCGTAGACCTGCTGATGGCACTGGCCCGCGAGGAGGGTCCACCCACCCTGGCCGCGCCCGAGCTGCCCTTGTTGCCCCAGGTCGAGCAGCTGGTGCTGGCGATGGCGCCGCTGCTAGACCGCCAGGGCATAGCGCTGGAGATCGCGCTGCCCGCCACGCTCACCCGCCCCTGGCCGCCGGCCCTGACCCGGCTGCTGCTCAGCAATCTGCTGGCCAATGCGATCAGCCACGGCAGCGGCGGCCGCATCCGCCTGGAGGCCGATGCGCAGCAGCTGCGCCTGGGCAATGCCAGCGCGCCGCCGCCCGCAGCCGTGCTCCAGGTGCACGCCGCGGGCCGCGGGGCCGGGCTCAAGAGCGAGGCCAGCAGCGGCCTGGGGCTGGGCCTGTCCATCGTGCGGCGCCTGGCCGAGCGCCATGGCCTGCAGCTGCGGCTCGGCCACGAGGCCGGCTGGACCTGGGTCGGTCTGCACGCCCGCAGCAGCGACGACTTCACATCGTCTTGACGCGCCGCGGCCTAGGCTGCGCGCACCTTGGTCCCATACGGGCCTCGGGAATATCAAGATGACACGAAGGAAAGCACTCCGCATCATGGCAAGTCTGCTCGGCATCGCCGCCCTGGCCGGCGCACTCTGGTGGGGCCTGTTCGGCCTCAAGCCCTACGACATCACGCCCGACGCGCTGCAAGCGCGCTATGCCTACGCCCCGCCCACCAACGGTCTGCAGGTGCAGGTGCAGCTGCAGACCGAGCCCGAGGGCGGGCACGCACAATCCCTGCGCTTCACCAGCTTCGACGGCAGCGAGGTGCAGGGCCGCCTCCTCTACCCCAGCGACCCGGCACGGGCTAGCAAGCCCTTCCCGCTGCTGATCGGCCTGCATGCCCTGGGTCGCGGCCATGTGCGTTGGTGGAAGGAACAGAACAAGGGCCATCCGACCGTGGAGCAGACCCACCGCATCACCGCGATGGCACTGCAGCAGGGCTACGCGGTGCTGGTGCTGGACGCGCGCCGCCATGGGCATCGCAAAGACCCCAATCACACCGTGCTTGAACTGATGGACGATCTGCACCTGTGGGGCAAGCGCGAGCCCTACGAGCGCATGATCGTGGACACCGTGCGCGACTACCGCCTGCTGCTGGACTGGGTGCAGACCCAGCCCCAGCTGGACGCCAGCCGCATCGGCGTGGCCGGCTACAGCATGGGTGGCCAGATGGCCCTGCTGCTGGGCGGCCTGGACAGCCGGGTGGGCGCGGTGCTGGCCATCGTGCCGCCGCATCTGGACAACAAGGTCGCCGCGGTCGCCCCCCGCAACGCGGCCCCTGGTCTGACCGGAAAAAAGGTTTGGCTGCTCAGTGCCGATGATGACGACTACGCCAGCAAGGCTCAGAACCAGGCCCTGTTCGAGGCCATCCCAGCGCAGGACAAGCGCCATCTGCGCTTCCCGGGCGGCCACCTGCTGCCGGCCCACTATGTCGACGGTCTGGGTGGATGGTTCTGAGCGCCGGGCCGACTGGGATCAGGGGCTCTTGCGCTCCTGCTCCTTCCAGAGCTGCACACCGCGCTCGACAAAGCTGAGCATCAGCCGGTTCTGGCGCAGCTTGAACATGGCCCGAGAGATGGCGCCGCGCAGCTCCGCGGTATTGCATACGGAGCGATGCGACACCGTCACGAAGAGCTGCTCCTGCGCGACCGGTATGGGCATGAGTCGCAGACCGCGGACACCCAGGCGGGCAATAAAGGCCTCGGCCGGGCTGTCCTCGTAGACCAGATAGTCCGCCCGCCCGCGCTCAAGCATCTGCAGGGCCTGATCCAGGCTGCTCACCTTGCTGAGACTCAGAGACTCGCTGGCAAAGCGGTCAAAGGCCTGACCGAAGCTGTTGTTGATCACGGTCAGCCCTCTGCGCGGGATCAGGTCTTCCCAGCGCTGGTAGGGAAAAGTCGCTCCCTCGCGCTGTATGACCACCGAGCGGGTCTCGCGAAAGGGCAGATGCGCGTAGTCCATGTACTCGGTACGCGGCAGGGTGAAGAAGGCGCCAGCGATCATGTCGATGCGGCCGGCGCGAGCCTCCTCCTGGACGCGGGCCCAGTTGCCCACATAGCGCAGCTCGATGTTCACGCCCAGCTCATTGCCCAGCCAATCCATCAGCTCGGCATTGGCGCCCACCAGGCGGGCCTCGTTATCGGGGTCGCGCCACAGATAGGGCGGATATTGAGGATTGCCGGAGGCCACCAGCGAGCGGCAGGCGGACTGAGCCTGCGCCGCCCCCGGCAGCGCTAGGCCAAACAGGGCCAGCAGGATGACTGCGGGCCAGCGGAAAATCAGGGGATGGCTCATCGCGGGGCTCCGGCTGCCGTGGCGAGTGAGTAACGGTAGCGCGCCCTCACAGCGCTGGCAAGCACGGCCCCATCCCCTGGCGTTCAGGGCTGCTTGAAATCTCCGGCCGTGCTGAGAACAAAGGCATCCTGGCGGATCAGTCGGCGCCATGCGGCGTTGACCTGCTCGACCGTCAGGGCCTGCAGCTCAGCGTCGCGGCGCTGAACATCAGCCCAAGCTTCGCGCCGCTCGCCCAGCCACAGCAGGGTTGCCGCCAGCTGCCCCTCGCTAGCCCGAGCTTGCTTGCGCCCTTCCGCCAGGCTCTTCTTGGCGCGAGCCAGCTCGACCTCGCTCACCCCTTCGCGCGTCAGGCGAGCCAGTTCCTCTTGCACCACGGCGATGATGCGTTCGCGCTGGTCCGGCGCAAAGGAGGCTCGTATCGTCAGCTCGGCATCATCGCCAAAGCTGGGTGTTTCAAGCGCCGCGCTGATGCCATAGCTCAGACCCTCTTGCTGGCGCACGCGGGCGGGCAGTCGCCCCTCCAGGCCGCCACCGCCCAGCACATGCACGACCACGCCCAGGGCCTGTGCCGCGGGGTCGTTCTGGTTCAGGCGCAAGGCCTGGTGCATGTGCAGGATGGCGTTGGGCTTGTCCCGCACGGCCGCGTCGAACCGCGCCGCGGGGATGGGCTTGAAGCTCCCGACATGCTGCACAAAGCGCGGCGCCGTCGCCTTCTTCCAGCCTCCGAACAGGGCCTCGATCTGGGTCGCCAGACCCTCTGGCAGGGCGCCCACCACGGCCACGCGGGCCTCATTGGCCGACCACAGGTCCTGGTGTATTGCCCGCAGATCCTCCAAGCGGGTGGACTGCACCGCATAAATGCGGTCATCGAGGCTCTTGATGTAGTCGGGGTGCCCCGACTCGACCTGGCGCGCCGCGTTGTAGTGTCCGCGTACGGCCTCGCGCCGCTGGGTCTCAGGCTCCTGCCGCGAAGCCTGCAGACCGGCAATCGCTGACTTCTGCAAGCGTTCGAAGGCCGCCGCCGGCAGCAAGGGGTTCTGCAGCAGATCGGCGGCAATCTTCAGCGCCGGCAACAGCGTGTCCTGCTCGGCCCTGATGTGCAGGGTCGCACCCTGATCGTCACTGCTGAGGTTCAGATTGGCCCGCAGCTTCACCAGCTCATCCTGCAACTGCTGCTTGCCATAGCCGGTGCTGCCTTCCATCACCAGGCGCGCCAGCACATCGCTGCCGCGGCGCGCAAAGGTTTCGGCACGCTCGCCCCAACGCAGCCGCATCTGCAGCTGCACCGCCTTGCCACGCGTGCGCTTGCTCAGGGTGTGCAGCTCGATACCGCTGGGCAGGCTCTGAACCTCGGTGCGCGAGGCCAGCAAGGGCGGTGTCGGGTCGAAGACTTCGCCCTCCTCCACCTTGGGCGGTCCCTGCAGCGCTGCCAGGCGCTGGTCCAGCAGCGGTGCCACGGGAATCTCGACCCGCTCGACCTGTGCGGACGGTATATAGCGCCCCAGGGTGCGGTTGGCACTGCGGAAATACTGCTGGCGCACACGCTCCACATCGGCCAGCGTGACTTTCGGAATGTCCTCCATCAGCTGGAACAGCAGACGCCAGTCACCCGCGCCAATCAGACCCGAGATCTGCTGGATCAAGGCCTCCGGCCTCTTCATCTGCTCGCGATAGCCGGCCACAGCCTGCTCGTGCACCCGCGCCAGATCGCGCTCGTCAAAGGGCTTGACGTTGCGCCCCTCGACCAGATCCAACAAGAGCTGCTCGACCTTGGCCACGTCGGCATCCGGCGGCAGCGCCGCAAAGACCTGCACGCCTCCGGGGTCCGCGCCGCCAAGCCCGCCCATCATGGCTGCCACCGCCAGCTTGGGCTCGACCAGCTGCTTGTACAGGGGGCCACTGGGCTGCAAGCTCATGAGCAGGCCAAAGACCATCAGGGCGGCTGAGTCCGGATGGGCCGCCGCTGGCACGTGGTAGCGCGCCAGCACCAGGGGCTGCCCACCCACGCGCCTCACCATCACGGTGCGCTCGCCATCCTGCGCTGGCTCTACCGTGTAGGGCTGGGGCATGGCCTCTGGCGGCCGCTTCAAGGGGCCGAAGTGCTGGGCGATGCGCGCCAGCGTGGCCGCCTTGTCAAAGTTGCCAGCGACCAGCAGCGTGGCGTTATCCGGCCGGTACCAGCGCTTGTAAAAGGCCTGCAGCTTCTCGATGGGCACGTTCTCGATATCGCTGCGCGCGCCGATGGTCGACTTGCCGTAGGGGTGCCAGGCATAGGCGGCCGCATTGACGCGCTGGTTCAGTACCTGCAAGCCATTGTTCTCGCCGCGCTCGAACTCATTGCGCACGACCGTCATCTCCTTGTCCAGATCGGACTTGGCGATGAAGCTGTTGATCATGCGGTCGGCTTCCAGCGCCAGAGCAAAGTCCAGCGTGTCGGCGTTGGCGTTGAAGCTGGCGAAGTAGTTGGTGCGGTCGACCGTGGTGGTGCCGTTGAAACGCACACCCCGCATGGCGAATGCCGCGGGAATGTCGCGATGACTCGGGGTTCCCTTGAAGACGAGATGCTCCAGCAAATGCGCCATGCCGTACTCGCCCGGCGCCTCATGGCGGCTGCCCACGCGGTAGGTGATATTGACCGTGGTGGTGCTCTGCGATTCGTCGGGAAAGAGCAGGATCTGCAAGCCGTTGGGCAGGCGGTATTCCGAGATGCCGCCCAGCTCACGCACCCAACGTGCCGAGGCTGCAAGCTCGGCCGGCGCCTTGCCACCGCCGTTCACGGCCTGGGCTGACAAGCCCGATGGCTGACCTGGCTTGATTTGAGTACCGCTCGCCCAGCCGCTGCTCACGGCCATGGACACCGCCAATGCCAGCATGCCGGGCACGGCGCTGGTCTTCAGAACACGCTTCAAGTTTTCGCTCCCTATGGGCCCGTTCATGTCCGGGGCCGCGGTCGCGCATTGTGAGCGAGGACGGTGCTGCTCAAAGCTCCTCCCATCCCCCTCTGAAGTGGGATGGGGTGTGCCCGGGGGCCGTGTGCTTCACGGCTTGGCCGGGCACATGCCTGCTGCCTGCTAGGACCTCAGGCGCGGCGCTGACGGCGGGCCACAGCCCCCAAGGCGGCAAGCCCCAGGCCCATCAGGGCCCAGGTGCTGGGTTCCGGCACCGGAGCCAGCTGGAACACGGTGGTGCCGAAGGTCGTAGCACTGCTGCCCTCGCTGGCCACGGCCAGGTAGTGGAAGCCGTCCATCACAAAGGTTGTCAGCCCTTCGGGGCGGTTGAAGCCCTCGGGATTGACCAGCAGCTTCACAAAGCTGGCATTGGCCGGGTCGCTGATGTCGAACACGCCGATGGCGCCGGTCGTCGTCCGCTCCAGACCCACAAAGGCGTAAAGCCGCTCGCCGATCTCCATCACCTTGACGTCTTCGGGCTCAACGCCCTTGTCGCGGCTGCGGCCATCGTCATACAGGCCGGCGGCATGCGCGGCCTTGTCCAGGGCCGCACCGCTGTCCCAGATCTCGTTGCCCGCAGCGTCGCGAATGGAGATGGAGCGCGCGCCCGCCGCATAGAGGCCATCGGTGTCGACGGCCGAGATCCGCAAACGGCTCTCAATCCCCGAGCCCCCTGCAGCCTTCCGATCACCATCGTCCTCGCGGAAGTCACCCTCGTTGGCGGTCACGTAATAGGTCTTGCCGTTGCGGTCAAAGCTGGCGATGCCGTCGGGCATGTAGAGGCCGCGGACGGCGACGTTCTGAAAATTCACCGGGCCGCCGTCGCGCACATCAATCTCATTGCCTGGCTTGCTGAAGTCCTTGGCACCCAGCCCCACCACGCTCACCGACTTGTGGGTGTTCAGGTCGATGGTCGCTACGGCGTTGTGCTCTTGCAGGGTCACGAAGGCCTTGCTGCCATCGCGACTCACCGCGATGTACTCCGGCTCGAAATCCATACCCGGCTGGCGTACCACCGACTGCCCGGCCCACACGCGGTTGCTGGCGGTGGGCGCCACGCTGTCGAAGTGCACGGTGGCCGCCACCGAGCGCGTTCCCATATCGATGATGCTGACACTGCCCTTGGGATCCGTGCCAGCGTACTTGCCGCTGTCGGCCACCGCGTTGGGCGTGCCCTCATTGGCCACCAGGAGCTTGCTCCCGTTCGGTGTGAAGGTCAGCATATCGGGCAGCGCACCGACGGCGATGCTGTTGCTGCCCGCCAGCAAATTACGGGTAGCGGTGTCGTAGAGCTTGACCACGCCCGCGTTGCGGCGATCGCCCGGCGCCTCGATCGCGAAGGCCGCCACGCCATTGTGAACGGCCACACTGTTGATGGACCCGAAGCTGCGGGTGTCGATGAACTGCAGCGCAGTGCCGGTCTTGGCGTCCAGCACATGCACGCCCGACACACCCGCCACCCACAAGGTCTTGGTCAGGCTGTCAAAGCTCACCACCTCGGAGGTGAAGCCACTCAGGCCGGCGTGCTTGCTGGACCAGGCCAGGCTGGCACCGTCCAGGGCACCGGCCGCGTGGACATTCGAGGCCAAGAGCGTGGTGGCAGCGCCCACCAGGGCGGCAATCATGGAGCGCTTCATCGGGAATTCCTTGCGGTGCTTGGGAGCATGAGAACAAGCCCGCGAGGCTAGTGAACCCACATGACGACTCGGTGACACCGTGACAAAGTTCACACCCTTGAGCCGGGGGGGGCTCACCAAGCAGCGCGAGCGCGCGGCGCTCGACCGACGCTCAATCGTGCCGCTGGGTTCCAGAGCCCGTGCCGGGTTCCTGGGGTGCCAGTCGCGCGGCCGGCCACTGCGCCCACAGCAGCAAGGCGGCCATCAGCCACATCGGGGCGGCGGCCACCGAGGCCGTGGCCAGCAGGCCAAAGCCCAAAGGCATGACGATGGTCGCGCCATTGGTGAAGAGCATGCGCAGGCCCAGGGCCTGACCGTGGCGGTCGGTGGGCGTGATCTGGTGCAAGGTGGACAGCACCATGGGCTGCACCGAGCCGAGCGCGAGCCCCAGGAGGGCGGAGCCCGCTATCAGGCCCGGCGTGCCGGGCAAGCAGGCATACAAAGCCAGCACAGCGCAGGCGATGGCCATGGCGGTGCGCAGGGCCCGGACCTCGTCCACCTGCTCGGCCCACTTGGTGAGGGCCAAACGCACCAGGGTGGCGGCGGTGGCGAAAGCGCCAAGAATCAGGCCGATGCTGGTGGCGCTGAGCTCGCGGCTGTGGCCGACGATGGGCACCACAAAGCTGTGAGCATCCCAAGCCGCGGCCAAGACCACATTGAGGATCATCAGACGCCGGAAACTGGCCAGGCGCAAAAGGCCCCATGCGCCGTGACGCGTGGCACTCGATGGGCTGGCCGGGAGGCTGGGGGCAAGACGCGGCACCTGCAAAGCCGCCCACCAGGCCAGCGCCGGCAGCAGCACGGCCAGAGCGAAGGCCGCACGGAAGCTGATGTGGTCGATCAGCAGCCCCGCCACCACCGGCGCCAGGGCATTCGACAGGGCTGGCCCCAAGGCCAACCAGCTGAAGATGCGGCGCATATCGCCGCTGCCCCGGGCCATCAGGCCGCCCTCGCGCTGTATGCCCACGGCGGCAATGCTCAAGGCGCCACCGGTCAACAGCGCCGCCAGACACAGGGCCAGCACGTGCTGCGAGAGCGTGGCCATCAGCGCGCCCACGCAGGCCATCACCACGCCGATGCCGACCGGGCGGTGCAAGCCGTGCCGGTCGGCCATGCGGCCGGCCCACAGCGCCGTCAACATGGGCACCACCGCATACAGACTCAACAGCACCCCCAGCGTCCACTCGGGGTAGCCCTGCTTCAAGACAAACAGGCTGGAGGTGACGCGGCTGGTGGCCATGCAGGCATGCACGAACACAAGGGCGGCCACGAGAAAAGGAAAAGCCCGTCGCTGGGCCGCTGCCTGAGCCTCGCCGAGGGGCTCAGGATGGACGCCCGGCGCACCGCCCGTCGCGCTCAAGCATCGCCCTCGGCGTCGGCGCTGCCCAGCAGGGCCTGCACCCGGGTCTCGGGCAGGGCTTCCACGCCCTTGAGCTTGCGCGTCATCTGACGGGTGCGGGTCTCGGCCATCTCGATGCTGCTGCTGGCCTCATCGAGCTTCTTCTTGGTCTTGGCCAGCACCTCGCCAAACTTGCCGAACTCGGTCTTGACGGCACCCAGCACCTCCCAGACCTCGGCCGAGCGTTTCTCCAGCGCCAGGGTGCGAAAGCCCATTTGCAAGCTGGTCAGCGTGGCCAACAGGGTGGTGGGGCCCACCAGCATGACCTGGTGCTCGCGCTGCAGCGACTCCACCAGTCCCGGCCGGCGCAGCGCCTCGGCATACAGACCCTCGGTGGGCACGAAGAGCATGCCGAAGTCGGTGGTGTGCGGCGGCGCGATGTACTTGTCGCGAATGGTCTTGGCCTCCAGGCGCAAGCGGGTCTCGATGGCCTTGGCCGAGACTTCCACGGCGGCGGCATCGGCGCGGTCCTGGGCTTCCAGCAGGCGCTCGTAATCCTCGCGCGGAAACTTGGCATCGATGGGCAGCCACAGCGGCGCACCGTCGTCGCGCTGGCCCGGCAGGCGGATGGCGTACTCCACCCGCTCGCTGCTGCCCGGCACGGTGGCCACATTGCTGGCGTACTGCTCCGGCGTGAACACCTGCTCCAGCAGGCCCGCCAGCTGCACCTCGCCGAAGATGCCGCGGGTCTTCACATTGGTGAGCACGCGGTTCAAGGCGCCCACATCGCGGGCCAGCGTCTGCATCTCGCCCAGGCCCTTGTGCACCTGCTCCAGGCGCTCGGCCACCTGCTTGAAGCTCTCGCCCAGGCGCTGCTCCAGTGTGGCCTGCAGCTTCTCGTCCACGGTGGCGCGCATCTGCTCCAGCTTCTTCTCGTTGTCCTGCTGGATGGCGCCCAGGCGCTGATCCACGGCGGCCTGGACCACGGAGAGGCGCTGATCCACCGCCGCCTGCACCTGGGTCAGGCGCTGTTCCTGGCGCTGGCCCAGCAGCTGCAGCTGTTCGCTCAGGGTGCTGGATAGCCGGGCACCGGCCGCGTCCTGCGCCTCACGCGCCGCCAGGGCCTGGGCGCCCAGGGCCTGCTGCAGCTGGGCCAGTTGCACGCGGACGCTGTCGATCTGCTCGTTCTGGGTGCGGGCCACATCGCCGCCCTGGGCCAGCAGGCTCTGTTGAAACTGGGCCAGGGTGGCCAGCAGCTCCTGGCGGGTGCCGCCGCTGCTGCGGGCCAGCTCGTCGCGCAGATCGCGGTCCAAGCGGTCAAGGCGCTCACCATTCTGGCTGAGCAAGGGGGCCAATTCGGCGCTGGCATCCGCGCTGCGCAGGCGCGCCCAGATCAGGATCAGCAGGAGCAGAACCAGGGCCAGCAGGCCCAGCAACAAGGCTTCGACAAGACTCATGCGGCCATTGTCTCAGGC
Organism: Roseateles sp.; assembly: GCF_046300915.1. Classification (GTDB taxonomy): domain Bacteria; phylum Pseudomonadota; class Gammaproteobacteria; order Burkholderiales; family Burkholderiaceae_C; genus Kinneretia. The sequence continues at coordinate 17,326 of NZ_JBKCLH010000041.1, forward strand.
CGGGCCGCGGTGACAGACCCGCGCTCAGGCGGGCTCGGGTTGCGCAGCGCACTCGCGGCGCAGCAGGGGCAGCCAATACGCTGCCGGCTGCGGCCGGCCGAAGAGCCAGCCCTGCAAACCGTCCACGCCGCGTTCCCGCAGGTAGAGGTGCTGGTCCTCGGTTTCCACGCCCTCGGCCAATACCTCCAGGCGCAGGCTGCGAGCCAGGGAGATCATGGAGTCCACCACCCGCCCACGACGCGCGTCGCCAGGCAGATCGCGCAGGAAACTGCGATCGATCTTGAGCACATCGATGGGCAGGTCCACCAGCTTGGCCAGGGAGGAGTAGCCGGTGCCAAAGTCGTCGATGGCAATGCGCAGACCTGCGCCGTGCAAGCGTCGCAGCTGGGCCAGGGCAAGGGCCGGATGCCGGGCCAGGGCCGATTCCGTGACCTCCAGTTCCAGCTCAGCCGGCCGCACGCGGTGGCGAACCAAGCTTTGCATCAGCTGCTGCTCGAAGCCCTCACGCTCCAGGTCGTGGGCCGAGAGATTCACCGCCAGGCGCGGCAGCGCTTGGCCAGCGCCCAGCTCACGCCGCCACCGGGCCAGCTGGGCACAGGCGGCGTCCAACACCCAGTCGGTGATGCCGCCCACCAAGCCACAGGCCTCGGCCACCGGGATGAACTCGGCCGGCGGCACCTCGCCCAGGGCGGGGCTGTTCCAGCGCACCAGCACCTCAAAACCCAGCAGGCCGCCGCGCACATCGCGCTGGGGTTGGTAGAGCAGGTGCAGCTGGTCGCCAACCAGGGCCTGGGGCAACTCGGCCTCGATGGCCATGCTGCGGGCCACGCCTGCGGCGGTCTGGGCATTGAAAAGCAGCACGCCCTCGCTGCCCTCGCGCCAGCGCGGGTCCTGAGCCATATCCAGAGCCAGCTCGCTGCAACGCAGCAACTCGGCCCCGTCGACCCCGGGGTGCTGAAGGCGGCGCTCATCGACCATCACCAATCCGCAGACCAGGTCGAGCAGTACCGCTTGGCGCGAGGTCTCGGCCTGCAGCGGCAGGGTTTGCTGCAGTCGGCGTACTTCGGCCAAGGCCTCGCTCTCGCGGTGCTGCCCCGGCAGCAGCACCGCGATCACTGAGCCCCGCACCCGCGCCGCCTGGCGCCCAGGCGGCAGCAGGCGGCGCAGCGCGGCCACGAAGTCGCGCAACAGCGCGTCGCCTGCCGGGACGCCGTAGCGCGCATTGAGCTGGCGCAGATTGCACAGGCGCAGGCTCAGCAGGGCCAGGCCCGGCGTGCCCTGGGCCAGCTGGGCGTCAAGCTGCTGGATGCTGCGTGCCCGGTTGGGCAGGCCGGTGAGCGGGTCGTGCCAGGTGGCCCAGACCTCACGCTGCACCGAGGCAGCCAGATCGGCCTGCACGCGGCGAAGTTCGCTCACATCGTCAAAGGCGTAAGCACTCAGTCGGTCGCCCAGGCTGCGCACCGAACGCAGGGTGAGCTCACGACTGCGGCCCTCGGCAGACCTGCACTCAGCCAAGTGCCAGCGCAAGCCCGGCTGGCTGCGCCAGACACCGTCGCCACCCTCGACATCCTCGAAGAGCTCCGACAGACTGCGTCCACGCAGTTCCTGCTCGTCATGCCGGCCGCACAAGGCCAGGAAGGGCTTGTTGCAGCGAAGCACCCTGCCCTGCTCGTCACAAACCAGGGTCGGGCCGCTGGCCACCTGGAAGACCTGCTCACTCAGATGGCGCCAGCCCCGGAGCTGGCGCTCCACCCGGCGCATGCCCGCCACCACTCGAAACATGGCCAGCGGCAGACAAAGGTTGAAGAAAATATAGAGCGCACCATGCACATAAGCTTGGGAATGCGGCAGGCGCACCTGTTGATCGGGCAGCTGTGGCGCTTCCCAGCCGCTGAGCGAGAGGCCGAAGAGCAGGGTGTTGAACACCATCAAGCCCAGGGCCAGCGGCCAGGCCACCAGCAAGCCGGCCAGCATGGGCGCGGCATAGCACAGCACATAACCCAGGCGAGAAAGCGCGGGCTGGCTGCCGGTGGACGCGGTAATGGCAAGGCCAGCCACGTAGACCGCAGCAAGCAGCCACAACGCTCCGGCTCTCCCCGCATGCCGGGCTTGACTTGAGGCGCCGGCCAGCAGCAGCACGATAGCCGCAACGATGGCAACCGCCCAGGGCTTGTCCCGCTGCCAGCCCTCCCAGGCCACATGCAACCCCACTACGGCGGCAAGCACCAGGCTGGAGAGCAGCACGACACGCAATGCACTGAGCTGGATGTCAGCAGCACTCGACGGACCTTGCGCTGGCTGAGCCAAAACCCAGTCGCGCAAGAGCACCCAACCACGCTTGATTTTCTGCGCCATGCTCCCGCCAGTCGGGCCGGAGAAACCTCGCCGGACCACGCTCCCCATACCTGATGCGCGCGCAAGACCTGACAACCGGTGCCGGTGCGCGCGTCGTGAAACGTATTTGACGTCCGCCAGCCGACACCCCTACGCAGGAATTCCTGCCAAGCGGGAATTTTTCAGCCTGTGCCCGACTCTGTTCGCAGCAACTCGGGGTTGAGTGCGGTGGGCGGATGGCCGCCGCTGAGCGCGGCGATCAGGTTGTCCACGGCCAGATGGCTCATGGCCAGTCGCGTGGGGATGGAGGCGCTGGCGATATGCGGGGTGAGCACCACATTGGGAACCTGCAGCAGGCCGGGATGAACCTGGGGCTCGCCCTCAAACACGTCCAGGCCCGCGGCCGCGATGCGGCGCTCGGCCAGGGCTTGGGCCAGGGCCGCGTCGTCCACCACGCCGCCACGGGCGATATTGGTCAGGGTGGCGCTGGGTTTCATCAGGCCCAGCTCGCGCGCACCGATCGCATGGTGCGAGGCGGGGCTGTAGGGCACGACGATCACCAGATGGTCGGCCTGCTGCAGCAGCGCGTCCTTCTCCACCCACTGGGCCGCCAGCGGCGCCTCCAGCGCGGGGGCCAGGCGGCTGCGGTTGTGATAGATCACCCGCATGCCAAAGCCCAGGTGGCCGCGGCGGGCGATGGCCTGGCCGATGCGCCCCATGCCCAGGATGCCCAGGGTGCTGCCGTGCACATCGGCACCGGCGAACATGTCGTAGCTCCATTTGTGCCACTCGCCGCGGCGCAGAAAGTGCTCGCTCTCGCTGATGCGGCGGGCCGTGGCCATCATCAGGGCAAAACCGAAGTCGGCCGTGGTCTCGGTCAGCACGTCGGGCGCATTGCTGACCAGCACGCCGCGCGCCGTGCAGGCCGGCACATCGATATTGTTGTAGCCCACGGCCATGCTGCAGACCGCGCGCAGCGCGGGGCAGGCGTCCAGCAGGGTGGCATCGATTTTTTCGGAGCCGGTGATGTAGACACCCTGCACGCCCTGCAGCCGGCGTATCAGCTCGGCCTGGGGCCAGACGCTGTCGTCCTCGTTGACCTCAACCTCGAAATGCTCGCGCAGGCGCGCGATCGCATCGTCGAAGGTGCGGCGCGCCACCAGCACGCGGGGCTTGCTCATCGGGATCTCCTTGCAGCTCGGGCTCAGCGGAACCAGATCAGGGTCATCAGCACAAAGAGCGGAATCAGCACCGCACCCGACCAGGCCATATAGCCAAAGAAGCTGGGCATCTTCACGCCGCGATCCTCGGCAATCGCCTTGACCATGAAGTTGGGCGCGTTGCCGATATAGCTGTTGGCGCCCATGAAGACCGAGCCGGCCGAGATGGCGGCCAGGGTCGGCGCCAGCGTCGTCATCAGCTGCTGCGGATCACCGCCGGCCAGATTGAAGAAGACCAGGTAGGTGGGCGCGTTGTCCAGAAAGGAGGAAAGCAAGCCGCTGAACCAGAAGTAGGCCCAGGGCAGGGGCTGGCCCTCGGGCCCGGTGACGGCGCGGGTGACGGCCGCGAAGGCGCCCTGCTCCCCGGCCTTGAGCATGGCCAGCACCGGCACCATGGTCAGGAAGATGCCGATGAAGAGCTTGGCCACCTCCTGCATGGGCGCCCAGGAAAACTGGTTCTTCTCGCGCAGGGCGCGCGGCGTGATGGCCAGGGACCAGAGGGTCACGCCCACCAGCAGCACATCGCGCAGCAGGGACTGCAGCTCCACCTCGGTGCCCAGAATGTCAAAGCTGATGCCCGGCTTCCAGATTCCGCTCATCAGCACCAGGCCCACCACGGCAGCCAAGGGCAGGAAGTTGATGCCACCCTCGATGCCGAAGCCGGCGGTATCGGGGGTCGGGTCTTGCTTGGTCACGCCCTCACGGCGGTAGTACCAGCTGTCGATCACATAGAAGATCGCCAGCAGCGACCCGATCAGGAAGAGGGTCTCGGGGAAGATGTGCTTGACCGTCCAGAAGAAGTCCACGCCCTTCAGAAAGCCCAGAAAGAGCGGCGGATCGCCCAGGGGCGTGAGCGAGCCGCCGGCATTGCTGACGATGAAGATGAAGAACACCAGCACATGGGCGTTATGCCGCCGGTTGTCATTGGCGCGGATCAGGGGCCGCACCATCAGCATGGAGGCCCCGGTGGTGCCCATGAAGCTGGCCAGCACCGCACCTATGGCCATCAGGCCCGCATTAAGCGCCGGGCTGCCGTGCAGATTGCCGCGCACAAAGATGCCGCCGGCGGTGGTGAAGAGCGCGGTGAGCAGGATGATGAAGGGCAGGTACTCGGCCAGCAGGGCATGGGCCAGCACACCGGCCGTGGCGCCCAGCCCCTGACTCAGGGCGAAGGGCAGCAGAAAGGCCAGCGCCCAGCCCGCAGCGATCTTGCCGAAGTGGTGGTGCCAGAGCTTGGGCGCAGCCAGGGGCAGGATGGCGATGGACAGCAGCATGCCCGCAAAAGGCAGACCCCAGAACACGCCGAAGGCGCGGCCGTCCAGATCGGCGGCCAGAGCCGGGCCGGCCAGGCCCAGCAGGGCCAGGGTGAGAACGAGGGACCTCATCGTGTGAGCTTGCTGTTGTTTTGGGGAGATCGACGGATCAAAGATCCAGGAATCGGGTGAAGCCCGCCACCGGCTCGCGCTCGGTGATCAGGCTGTTCTCCACCGCGGCCGGGTCGGCATAGCCCAGGGCCATGCCGCAGACCAGCTGCTGCTCGGGCTTGAGGGCCAATTCCTCGGCGATCAGACGGTGGAACTGGGTGAAGGCGGCCTGCGGGCAGGTGTGCAGGCCGCGCGCACGGGCCGCGATCATGATGTTCTGCAGGAACATGCCGTAGTCCAGCCAGCTGCCCTGCTGCATCACGCGGTCGATGGTGAAGATCAGCCCCACCGGCGCGTCGAAGAACAGGTAGTTGCGGCCATGCTGCTCGTGCATGCGCAGCTTGTCGCCCTTGGCAATGCCCAGCAGGCCGTAGAGGTCCCAGCCCACCTTGCGGCGGCGGTCGATATAGGGCGAGACCCATTCGCGCGGGTAGTAGGCGTACTCCTCGCCGTGGGTGGCGAGCTCCTCGGGGTCGTCGTAGGCGGCGGTGATGCGCTGGGAGAGCCGTACCTTGGCCGCGCCGGTCAGCACATGCACCTGCCAGGGCTGGGTGTTGGTGCCCGAGGGCGCACGCGCGGCCACACGCAGGATGTCCTCGATCAGGGACCGCTCCACGGGCCGTGGCAGGTAGGCGCGCATGGAGTGCCGGGTCGTGATGGCCGCATCGATGGCGGCCGTGGCGGCGCTGTCGGGCGACTCGAAGGCGGAGAACGAGCTCATGGCAGTTGCAGTCCTTTCAAGGCATTCAGGGTGGCAGGGGGCAGCGCGCTCACCGGCCGGCGGCTCTCACGCTCCACATAGACATGGACGAAATGGCCGCAGGCGGCGGATAGGGGCTCACCTGCGGCAAAGAGCCCGATCTCGTAGCGCACGCTGGAGCGGCCCAGATGCGCCACGCGCAATCCGGCCTCGACGCGCTGCGGGAAGGCCAGCGAGGCAAAGAAGTTGCAGTGCGTCTCCACCACCAGGCCGATGACCTGCCCCGCATGGATGTCCAGCGCGCCCTGTTCGATCAGGTACTGGTTCACCGCGGTGTCGAAGAGGCTGTAGTAGATGACGTTGTTGAGGTGGCCGTAGATGTCGTTGTCCATCCAGCGGGTGGACAGGGGCATGAAATGCCGGTAGGCCTCGCGGCCCTGGGCCTGGGGTCGGTGCTCCTCACTCATGCCCGCATTCTTTCATCGCCCCAGCTGCCAGAGCCGCCAGCTGTGCGCGGCGGCGCTCAGGGTATTCACCTGCACCGTCAGCATGGCGTCCAGGTCCTCGCCGTAGCCGCCGGCCATGCTCAGCGCCACCGGGATGCGACGCTCCCGCAGGGCCTGCAGCACCCGGCGGTCGCGCTCCAGCATGCCGGCGGTGCTGAGCTTGAGCCGGCCCAGGCGGTCGCCCTCATGGGGATCGGCCCCGGCCAGATAGAAAGCCAGGCCCGGCGCCGGGCAGCGCGCCCAGACCTGGTCCAGCGCCTGGTCCAGGGCCTGCAGATAGGCCTCGTCACCACAGCCATCGGGCAGATCCACATCCAGATCGCTGGCCTCCTTGCGGAAGGGAAAGTTGCGGGCCCCGTGCATGGAGAAGGTGAAGACGCTGGGATCCTCGCGAAAGATGGCGGCCGTGCCATTGCCCTGGTGCACATCCAGATCCACGACCAGGACCTGCAGTTCCTGCCTGCCCTCGCGCCGGGCCATGGCCTGCATCTGGCGCGCCGCCACGGCCACATCATTGAACACGCAGTAACCCGAGCCTTTGTCGGCATAGGCATGGTGGGTGCCACCGGCCAGATTGGCGCCCACCCCCTCGGCCAGGGCGGCACGCGCCGCTTCCAGGGTCGCCCCCACCGAGCAGCGCGAGCGCAGCGCCATGGAGGGCGACCAGGGAAATCCAATCTCGCGCTGCTGGGCCGCGCTCAAGCTGCCCTGGAAGACGGCCTGCACGTAGTGCGGGCTGTGGACACGCAGCAGGGCCTGAGCCTCGGCCAGCGGCGCGGGCGCAATCCGGAACGGCGGCCCCAGGGCCTCCAGCCGCTGGCGCAGCAGGCCGTACTTGGCCTCGGGAAAGCGGTGACCGGGCGGAAGCTCCAGGCGGTAGGCATCGGCATGAAAGGCTTGCATGGCCCTGCACCATAACCGCTGGGCCAAGAGCCTGCCGATCACGGCGCGTCACCAGGGTGTCATGCGCTCACGGCAGTCTTGGCAGCCATCCGGGCGCTGGCCAACAGGAATTTTTGTTGCATTGCACAAAAAAGTGCTTGCAATCAATGGCAGCGTCCTTATACTGAATCATGTTGCGGTGCAGCAATTGCGATTGAACGGCACCGAAGAGTTCTCAACAGTCTCTGCCTATCAACCTCACAGGAGCTATTCCATGTTGACCGCTGAACAAGTTTTCGCCGCCCACAAAGCCAATATCGAGACCCTTTTCGGTCTGACCAACAAGGCCTTTGAAGGTGTGGAGAAGCTGGTCGAGCTGAATCTGCAAGTCGCCAAGACCGCCCTGGGCGAGGCTGCCGAGACCGCCAACGCCGCCCTGTCCGTCAAGGACGCCCAGGAGCTGCTGAATCTGCAAGCCTCGCTGCTGCAGCCCAGCGCCGAGAAGGCCGCTTCCTACAGCCGCCACCTCTACGACATCGCTTCCAGCACCCAGGCCGAAGTGGCCAAGGTGGCCGAGGCCCAGATCGCCGACGCCCAGCAGAAGTTCACCGCCGTGGTGGACAGCCTGGCCAAGAACGCGCCCGCCGGCACCGAGAACGCCGTGGCCCTGGTGAAGTCGGCCGTGGCCGCCGCCAACAACACCTTCGAGTCGGTGCAAAAGGCCGCCAAGCAGGCCGGCGAGATCGCCGAGGCCAATTTCCAGGCCGCCACCAGCACCGCCGTCAAGGCCAGCCAGACCGCCAGCCGCTCCAGCAAGCGCGCTGCCGCCTGAGCACGTACCGTTTGTCTCCTCGGTACCCCAAGAAGCCGCAAGCTTCCCAAGTACCCTTGAAGCCCGGCCTCGGCCGGGCTCTTTTTTTGCCCGAACGCCGGGGGCGAGCGCGCGTCAGCGTCCCCCGACGCCCAGGCGCTCCAGCTGGTCACCCAGCAGCTCCAGGCGCAGCAGCGGGTTGTCCAGGGCCAGCAAGCGTTGCTTTTCCAGCGGGGACAGGGGCAGCAGCTCTGCCCAGCGGTTGGCCAGCCAGGCACAGTCATCCCAGCGGTAGGGCGGCTGCACCGGCATGTCCTCGGCCGCCGCGCCCGTCTCCAGGGTGTGCAGCAGGCGCTGCATCAGCGGCGCCAGGGGCTGCAGATCCTCCGGCACGGGCAGCTCCAGCTCCTCTTCCAGCAACTCCAGCTCACCCATCCACAGGCCATGCGGCAGACAGTGGGGCTCGAGCAGGCGGAATCGGCGCCCACCTCGGCAGCGAATCTGCAGCAGCCCCGGCCGCGGACGCTCCACGCGCTCCAGATGGGCCAAGGTGCCCAGGCTTTCGAAGCGCTCGGTCAGAAAGCCCTCACCCGGTCCGCGCTGACGCACCTCCATCCCCTCGGTGAGCATCAGCACGCCGAAGGGCTCACCACTCTTCTCACAGCGCTGGACCAGATCCAGGTAGCGCGGCTCGAAGATGCGCAGGGACAGCAGCCCCCCGGGAAACAGCGGTGACTGGAGCGGAAAGAGGGCCGTTTGCATGATGGCGCCAGCATAGCCCGCGCTGCGGATGGCGGCGCGATCGGGTTTTCAGGCCGGCCAGGGGCCGAGGTCGGACGGGCTCAGCGCGTCTTGGCCGCGATGCGCTGACGCAGCGTGGGCAGCAGGGCCAGGGCGGCCTCGCGACCGGCCTGTATGCTGCGCCGCCGCGCGCTGAAATCGGCGCTGCCTATGCCCGCGAGCTGGGGCCGCATCACCACGTCCGCCTCGCGCAGCTCGTAGCTGTTGATGCTGCGACTCATGATGGCAAAGGTCTGCAGCAGCATGCGCATGGCGTCACCCAGAGGCTTGTCCTCGGGCGGTGAGCTGATGTCCACCGCGATCACCAGCTCCGCCCCCATCTGCCGCGCCTGACGCACCGGCACAGGCGCCACCAGACCGCCATCCACGAACTCGCGCCCGCCGATCTTCACCGGCTGGAACACCGCAGGCACGGCGCTGGAGGCGCGCACCGCCGTGCCCGTGTCGCCGCTGCGAAAGAGCACGCCCGAGCCATCGGCCAGATCGGTGGCCAGAATGCCCAGAGGCAGGCTCATCTGCTCGATGGTCTTGTTGCCGGTGCGCTCTCGCACATAGCGGGCCAGGGCCTCACCGCGGATCAGGCCGCGGCCCGGGAAGGCCCAATCCGTGATCGCCCCTTCGTCCATGCCCTCGGCCAGGGCCTGCATTTCCTTGCCGTTCTTGCCCGAGGCATAGAGCGCCGCCACCAGGGAGCCGGCCGAGGTGCCGGCAACCAGGTCGACACCGATACCGTTCTCCTCCAGCACCTGGATAACGCCGATATGGGCAAAGCCGCGCGCCGCACCACCGCCGAGGGCCAGGCCGATGCGAGGGGGTTTGGGCGCCGGGCGCGGCCCGGCGGGCGGGGCATCCGGCTGGGCCGGCGCGGTCGGGGCCTCGGAGCCGCCGATCAGGGGAACGCTGGAACAGGCGGCGAGCGCCAGGGGGGCCAGCAGCAGGCCCCGACGAGACAGAGAAGACATGGGGCGGATTCTAGAGAGCGCCGCGACTCCGACGCGCGGCACAAGCCTGGCTGTATGAGAATGCACGCACACAGCTCAATGGCTGCAGGAGATCCTCATCATGGCCCTGACCCACGCCAAGCATGGACAGCTGATCGATCTGGCGCCCCTGGCCGATGGCAGCACCGACAGCCCCAGCACCAGCCTGATCAAGACCGAGCAGCTGCAGCTCATTCACATGGTGCTGCACGCCGGTCAGCGCATGCCACAGCACAAAGTGGCCGGCGAGTTGGTGCTGCAGTGTCTGGCGGGTCGCGTGCGTCTGCAGATGCCCGGCACCGAGCAGCCTCTGGCCGCCGGCCAACTCACGGTGCTGCGGGCGGGGGAGCCGCATGCGGTGCTGGCCGAACAGGACAGCTGCGTGCTGCTGACCCTGCTGCTGCCGGCCCACTGAGGCCGGGCGACAAATCGCCCCCCGCCCCCCGCCGCCCGCGGAAGCGGAGGCTCCTTCATATACTTATCTACAAATAAGCAATCTACGAATTTGTAGTTCTTATATATATAAAGCTTCCATACAGTCCGCCTCCTAGGCTTGGGAATCCCTGTCCCGGCCCTACCCATCGGGAGCAGCGGATTTGTTGTTGGACTGGATGCGATCGCGAGAGGCCTCGGCCCGCTTGTCAGCCTCGACGAGGCTGGAAGCGGTCCATCCCACATCCGGCTGGATGCCCAGTTCCGCCGCCCGCCCGACGACGCGTAGCGCAGCCTGCTGTGCCTCTCACCGCTGATGCACAGCGGCCCAGCGATTCACTGATTTCGTAGTTCCGCGCAAGCCATGTACGCCTATACCGACTTCGACCGCCAGTTCGTGCGCGCCCGCGCCGCCCAGTTCCGCGACCAGCTGGAACGCAATCTGGCCGGCACCCTCAGCGATGACGAGTTCCGCCCCCTGCGCCTGCAGAACGGCTGGTATGTGCAGCGCCATGCGCCCATGCTGCGCGTGGCCGTGCCCTATGGGGTGCTGTCCGCGCGCCAGCTGCGCCGCCTGGCCGAAATCGCCCGCAAATGGGACCGCGGCTACGGTCACTTCACCACCCGCCAGAACCTGCAATACAACTGGATCCCGCTGAAGGACGCCGCCGATGTGATGGACGCCCTGGCCGAGGTGGACATGCACGGCATCCAGACCAGCGGCAACTGCATCCGCAACATCACCACCGACGGCCTGGCCGGCGTGGCGCCCGACGAGATCGTGGACCCGCGCCCCTATGCGGAAGTGCTGCGCCAGTGGAGCACCCTGCACCCCGAGTTCGCCTTCCTGCCGCGCAAGTTCAAGATCGCCATCTCGGGCGCCGCCGAGGACCGCGCGGCCATCGCCTGGCATGACATCGGCCTGCAGCTCAAGAAGAACGCCGAGGGCGAGGTGGGCTTCCAGGTGCTGGTGGGCGGCGGCATGGGCCGCACCCCCATCATCGGCCAGGTGATCCACGACTTCCTGCCCTGGAACCAGATCCTGGTCTATCTGGAGGCCATCGTGCGCGTCTACAACCGCTATGGCCGCCGCGACAATATGTACAAGGCCCGCATCAAGATCCTGGTCAAGGCCGAGGGCCAGGCCTTCTTCGACGCGGTCAACACCGAGTTCCAGCAGATCCTCAGCGATGACGCTGGCGGCCACGAACACCTGATTCCCCAGGCCGAGCTGGACCGCGTGGCGGCCAGCTTCACGACCCCGGTCGGCGTGAGCGCCCTGCCCGCGCAGGACATTTTCGAAGGGGCCCAGGGCGCCTACAAGCGTTGGCTGGAGCGCAATGTGCACGCTCACCGCCTGAGCGGCTACCGCGGCGTGACGCTCTCGCTCAAGCGCGCGGCCCTGCCGCCGGGCGATGCGACCGATGCGCAGATGGAAGCCGCCGCCGCGCTGGCCGAGCGCTTCAGCCACAGCGAGCTGCGCGTGACCCACGACCAGAACCTGCTGCTGCCCTGGGTGCGCGAGAGCGATCTGGGCGCGCTCTACGAGCTGGCCAAGGCCCATGGCTTTGCCACCCCGAACATCGGCCTGCTCTCCGACATGATTGCCTGCCCGGGCGGTGACTTCTGCGCCCTGGCAAACGCCCGCTCCATCCCGGTGGCGGCCGCCATCACCGAGCGCTTCCAGGACCTGGACGAGCTCTACGACATCGGCGACATCGATCTGCACATCAGCGGCTGCATCAACTCTTGCGGCCACCACCACAGCGGCCATATCGGCATCCTGGGCGTGGACAAGGACGGTGCCGAGTGGTACCAGATCACGCTGGGCGGCTCGGACGGCTCCACCCTCTCGGGTGCTGCCGTGCCCGGCAAGGTGATCGGCCCCAGCTTCGCGGCCGACGAGGTGCCCGATGTGATCGAGTCCCTGATCCAGACCTACCGCAGCGAGCGCGCAGCCCATGAGCGCTTCATCGACACGGTGCGCCGTGTGGGCCTGGAGCCCTTCAAGGCGCCGGCGAACGCCCAGCGCACCCTGACCGCTGCCGCCCGCTGAAAGAGCAAGACCATGAAGTTCATCGACTCTCACCATGACCAATGGCACCGCGTCCTCGGCGAGGACGGCCCCAAGCCCGACCCCGATCCCGCGCCCCATCTGCTGCTGAGCCTGGAGCAATGGCATGCCGTGCGCGGCCACTGGCCCGCCGACCTGCCCACGGCCGTGGAAGTGCCCAATGATTACGACGTCGAGGGCCTGGCTCCCGATCTGCCACGCCTGGCCCTGATCGTGCTGCAGTTCCCCAAGTGGGTGGACGGCCGCGCCTACAGCCAGGCCCGCCTGCTGCGCAGCCGCTACCGCTTTGCCGGCGAGATCCGCGCCACCGGCGAGGTGCTGGTGGACATGGTGCTGCTGGCCGCCCGCACCGGCTTTGACGCCGTGCAGCTGCGCGCCGACCAGAGCCTGGAGGCGGCCCAGCGTGCGCTGAGCTTCTTCCCCGGGCACTACCAGGGCGACACCCAGCAGGCCAAGCCGCACTTCGCGGTGCAGGGCTGACGCCATGAGCGGCGCGACCTCCTCCTTGCTGCCCGGCGCGGCCGCTGGCGCCTCGGCCATCGGTCTGTACGCCCGCCCGACGCCCGGCTTCGAGGCGCGCGTGGCTGAGACCCTGGCGCTGCTGCAGCAGGCCGTGACGGCGCATGGCAGCGGCCTCATACAGTCCACCAGCCTGGGCGCCGAGGACATGGTGATCACCGACCTGATCGCCCGCCACGGCCTGGCCATCCCCATCGCCACCCTGGACACCGGCGCCCTGCATGAGCAGACCCTGGCCCTGATCCCCGCCATCGAGCAGCGCTATGCGATCAAGGTGCAGGTCTTCAGCCCGGTGCAGGAAGCGGTGATCCAGTTCGTCGGGACGAATGGCGAGCGCGCCATGTACGAGAGCCTGGCACTGCGCAAGGCCTGCTGCGGCCTGCGCAAGCTGGAGCCGCTGGCGCGCATGCTGAACGGTGCCACGGCCTGGATCACCGGCCTGCGCCGCGAGCAAAGCGCCAACCGCGCCGAGGTGCCGTTTGACGAGGACGACGGCCAGGGCCGCCGCAAGCTCAATGTGCTGGCGGCCTGGAGCTGGGCCGATGTCTGGCACTACATCCAGGCCTACCAAGTGCCCTACAACGCCCTGCACGACCAGTTCATGCCCAGCATAGGCTGTGCGCCCTGCACCCGGGCCATCGCCGTGGGCGAGGACTTCCGCGCCGGACGCTGGTGGTGGGAGGACGAGAACGCCAAGGAATGCGGCCTGCACAAGTCGCACTCCAACGAAGAGTTGAACACGAAGAAGTCAGGAGCCCCGGCATGAACGCCCCGGTCAATCTCGAGAAACTGCTGCCCCAGGTGGACCACCGCCATCTGGACCATCTGGAAGAAGAGGCCATCTTCATCCTGCGCGAAGTGGCCGGCGCCTTCGAGCGCCCGGGCCTGCTCTTTTCCAGCGGCAAGGACAGCTGCGTGGTGCTGCACCTGGCCGAGAAGGCCTTCAAGCAGCGCCAGACTGACGGCAGCTTCAAGGGCCGCCTGCCCTTCCCCCTGGTGCATGTGGACACCGGTCACAACTTCCCCGAGGTGATCGAGTTCCGCGAGCGCCGCGCCGCCGAGCTGGGCGACCGCCTGATCGTGGCGCATATGGACGAGTCCATCGCCCGCGGCACCGTGCGCCTGGCCCATCCGCTGGAGTCGCGCAACGGCCACCAGACCGTGACCCTCTTGGAAGCCATCGAGGAGCACCGCTTCGATGTGCTGATCGGCGGCGCCCGCCGCGACGAGGAGAAGGCCCGCGCCAAGGAGCGCATCTTCAGCCACCGCGACGGCTTCGGCCAGTGGCAGCCCAAGGAGCAGCGCCCCGAGCTCTGGAATCTGTTCAACACCCGCATCCGCCCGGGCGAGCATTTCCGCGCCTTCCCCATCAGCAACTGGACCGAGCTGGACGTTTGGCTCTACATCGCCCGCGAGAACATCGCCCTGCCCAGCCTCTACTACGCCCACCAGCGCCCCGTGGTGCGCAAGAAGGGCCTGCTGGTGCCGGTGACCGAGGTCACCCCGCCCGAGGCCGGCGATGTGGTGGAAACCGAGACCGTGCGCTTTCGCACCGTGGGTGACATGACCTGCACCTGCCCGGTGGAGAGCAGCGCCGCCTCGGCCCAGGACATCGTGGCCGAGACCCTCACCGTCACCATCAGCGAGCGCGGCGCCACCCGCATGGACGATCGCACCTCCGACGCCTCCATGGAGCGTCGCAAGAAGGAAGGCTACTTCTGATCATGAGCGCAGTTCCCGACAACATCGTCCACCAGCAGGACGTCGACACCCAGCACCGCGCCCTGCGCTTCCTCACCGCCGGCAGCGTGGACGATGGCAAGAGCACCCTGATCGGCCGCCTGCTCTATGACAGCCGCGCCATCCTGGCCGACCAGCTGGACACGCTGGAGAAGCGCGCCGCCGGTGCGCCCATCGACCTGTCCCTGCTGACCGACGGCCTGGAGGCCGAGCGCGAGCAGGGCATCACCATCGATGTGGCCTACCGCTACTTCGCCACCAAGACCCGCAAGTTCATCATTGCGGACGCGCCGGGCCATGAGCAGTACACCCGCAATATGGTCACGGCCGCGGCCGGCAGCGATGCCGCCGTGGTGCTGGTGGACATCACCAAGCTGGACCTGAGCCAGCCCGAGGTGGCCCTGCTGCCCCAGACCCGCCGCCACAGCCTGCTGGCCCATCTGCTGCGCGTGCCCAGCATCGTGTTCGCCATCAACAAGATCGACGCCCTGGCCGAGCCCGGCGCCGCCAAGGCGGGTTTCGCCAAGGTGAGTGCCGCCCTGCGCGCCTTCGCCGAGCAGGCCGGCATCGCGGTGACGGCCATCATCCCGGTCTCGGCCCTGCGCGGCGACAACGTCACCCAGCCCCTGGACGCCGACTGGTACGACGGCCCCTCCCTGCTGCAGGTGCTGGAAGGCCTGCCCGCGCTGCAGGAGCGGGTCGAGGGCCAGTTGCTGATCCCCGTGCAATACGTCGCCCGCGAGGGTGAGGGCACGGGTCACCAGCCCCGCACGCTCTGGGGCCGCATCGCCCACGGCCAGGTGCAGGCCGGCGATGAGGTGCAGATCCTGCCCAGCGGCGAGAAGGCCATCGTGGCCGAGGTGCGCCGCGCCGGCGAGACCGTGGCCCATGCCGTGGCCGGCGAGTCGGCCGGCCAGGTGCTGGTCCGCCCGCTGGATGTGCGCCGCGGCGACTGGATCCTCACGCCTGGCAGCGCCACCCCGGTGCAGAGCTTCGAGGCCACGCTGGCCTGGCTGGACACCGAGCCCGCCCAGCTGGGCCGCAAATACTGGGTGCGCCATGGCAACCGCTGGGTCCAGGCCCGCATCGCCGCCATCGAGCACAAGCTGGACATCCACAGCCTGGCCGAGGCCGAGGCCCAGGAGCTGGCCGTCAACGAGATCGGCCATGTGCGCATCGAGCTGCAGGCCGCCCTGCCGGTGGAGCCCTATGCGGCCAACCGCGTGGGCGGCTCGCTGATCGTGGTCGACCCCAGCAGTAACCGCACCTCGGGTGCGTTGCTGGTGCGCTGAAGAAGCCAGAAAGGGCCGCTCCATGGTACGCGTCATCTTCGTCAGCGCCGGCCCCGGCGCGGCCGATCTCATCACCCTGCGCGGCGCGCGCGCTTTGCAGCAGGCCGAGGTGGTGCTGTTCGACGCGCTCACCGACCCCGCCCTGCGCGAACTCGCGCCCCAGGCCCAGTGGCTGGATGTGGGCAAACGGGGTTTTTGCGACTCCACGGCCCAGACCGCCATCGACGCCCTGCTGGTGAAGATGGCGCGCCAGCACGGCGTGGTGGTGCGGCTCAAGGGCGGTGACGCCAGCGTCTTCGGCCGCCTGGAAGAGGAGCTGCAGGCCCTGGCCGCCGCCGGGATCGACAGCGAAGTGGTGCCCGGCGTGACCGCCGCCATCGCCGCCGCCGCCCAGACCCAGCGCCCCTTGACCCGCCGCGGCGCCGGCCGCAGCGTCAGCCTCACCACGGCCATGACCCGCGAGGGTGATCTGCAGGCCGCCCGCAGCGCCGACACCGAAGTCTTCTACATGGCCGGCCGCCAGCTGGCCGCCCTGTCCCGCAAGCTGCTGGAAGCCGGCTGGGCGCCCGACACGCCCTGCAGCGTGGTCTCCCGCGCCGGATGGCCCGACGCCCTCAGCAGCGAACATGCGGTGTCGGGTCTTGCCGCCGCCACCCTGCTGCACCGCGGCCGCCCCACGGTGGTGGTGGTGGGCGCCGGGGCCGCGCCCGTGGCGGGCGTCGCCCGCCCCGCGGCCGGCAGCATGGCCCTGCATCTTGCGCAGGAACAAGCCGGCGATACGGCCCTCAGCGGCTAAAATCCGCCGCTGCCCTCAGGCCCGGCAGGGCCGTCGCCCCATAAGAATCGAGTTGCCCCACCATGACCCACGTCGTTACCGAAGCCTGCATCCGCTGCAAGTACACCGATTGCGTCGACGTCTGCCCCGTTGACTGCTTCCGCGAAGGTCCCAATTTCCTGACCATCGATCCGGATGAGTGCATCGACTGCGCGGTCTGCATCCCCGAGTGCCCGGCCAATGCCATCGTGCCGGAGGAAGATGTGCCGGGCAATCAGCAGCACATGATCAAGCTCAATGCCGAGCTGGCCAAGTCCTGGCCCAGCATCACCAAGCGCAAGCCGGCCCTGCCGGATGCCGATGAGTGGAAGGACAAGACCGGCAAGCTCTCCGAGCTGATCCGCTGAAGCCATGAGCGACAGCCGCCCCACCGCGCCCATCGAAACCGATGCCCTGATCGTCGGGGCGGGGCCGGTGGGCCTGTTCCAGGTCTTCGAGCTGGGCCTGCTGGAAATCAAGGCCCACATCATCGACTCCCTGGCCTACCCGGGCGGTCAGTGCATTGAGCTCTATCCCGACAAGCCCATCTATGACATCCCGGCCCTGCCGGTGGTGACGGGCAAGGAGCTCACCGACAATCTGCTCAAGCAGATCGAGCCATTTGGCGCCACCTTCCATCTGGGCCAGGAGGTGCAGGTGGTGGAAAAGCGCGCCGAGGACGGCCGCTTCTTCGTGCAGACCTCCAAGGGCACGCAGTTCCTGGCCAAGACGATTTTCATCGCCGGGGGTGTGGGCAGCTTCCAGCCGCGCACGCTCAAGGTCGAGGGCGTGGAGCCCCACGAGGGCAGCCAGGTGCACTACCGCGTGCGCAGCCCCGAGCAGTTCGCGGGCCAGAATCTGCTGATCATCGGTGGCGGCGACTCGGCCCTGGACTGGGCCCTGAACTTCTGCGCCGCCCATGAGGACGGCAACCCCCACAAGGCCGAGAGCGTGATCCTGCTGCACCGGCGCGACGGCTTCAAGGCCGCGCCGGCCAGCGTGGCCAAGATGCAGGCCCTGTGCGAGGCCCAGGAGATGCAGTTCCTGGTGGGCCAGGTCACTGGCATCGTGGAGCAGGACGGCCGCCTGACCGGCACCAAGGTGACGGGCGCCGATGGCGTCACCCGCATCGTGCCCTGCGACCAGGTGCTGGCCTTCTTCGGCCTCAGCCCCAAGCTGGGCCCCATCGCCGACTGGGGCCTGGCCCTGGAACGCAAGCAGATCGTGGTGGACACCGAGAAGTTCGAGACTTCGGTGCCTGGCATCTTCGCCGTGGGCGATGTGAACACCTACCCGGGCAAGAAGAAGCTCATCCTCTCGGGCTTCCACGAGGCCGCGCTGGCCGCTTTTGGCGCCGCGCCCTATGTTTTCCCCGAGAAGCGCGTGCATCTGCAATACACCACCACCAGCCCCAAGCTGCACAAGGTGCTGGGCGTGGAGTCGCCGGTCTTCGACTGAGCGGTCTGGCCGCCCAGGAGCGCACGCGCTGGCCCGGGGGACTCAGCCGATGATCTTCACCGGCACCGCGCCGCGGCGCACCTGGTCGCCCAGCACCGTGGGCCAGTACTGACCCTCCGCATTGCGCACCACCAGGCCCAGCTCGGCGTAGCGCTGCTGCAGGCGCTCCGGCACCTCCTTGCCGCCAGGGACCTGGGGCATGAACCAGAGAAAGTCGCGTTCTTCCTGCGTCAAGGCGATGGTGGGTGTGTCGGACATGGGGACAGCCTGGAACTGGCGAGGGAAATGGTCGGCCGCCATTATCGCGGTGGGGGGCGCCGCTACAATCCGCAGCGCTTCGCCAGGCTTGGCGGAGCTTCGCTAGGGGTGCTGGCCGAGGGAAACCTCGCTGGCTGAGAAAGTCCCTTTGAACCTGATCGGCGGTGCACAAGTGCCGCCATGCCGGCCCAGCCGGCACGAGGTAATCCTCGCGCAGGGAAGCACGCCCGCACGGCATCTGTCCGTGCCGCCGGTCCCGCCGCAGCACTTTCTCGCTGCCGGGCCGCGGGTTCTTGAGCTCCCCTGCCATCGTCTGTTGCAGAGAAGTACGAAACCGATGGCCCCCACACTCCACCCGTC
>NZ_JBKCLH010000042.1:0-41960 GCF_046300915.1 Roseateles sp.
CCACTTCCGACATGCCCTTCTTGTGCCCGTCCAGCTCTTCGAGCGTGATCATGGGCAGGTAGATGTCGTGTTCCTCGAAACGGAACAGGCACATCGGGTCGTGCATCAGCACATTGGTGTCGAGCACGAACAGCTTGGGTGCTTCCAGGCTCTTGGGCTTGCCGGCACTGCGGGCCTTGGGGGCCGGCTTGCTCTTGGGGGCGGGCTTGGCCTGAGGGGTGGTCGGGGCCGAGGGCTGCGCCGGGCTGGCCATGGTCTGCGCCCGTGCCGCCGGGGGCGGTGCGCTGACGGGCTTGCGAACCGAGGGCTGCGCGGCGGGCGCGGCGCTGGCGACTGTCGGCAGTGCAGGCGGTAGTGCAGGTGCCGCTGCGGCGCGCTTGCTCGCGGCCTTGGGACTGGCTTTGCTGGCCGGGCTAGGGGCCGGGGCTGGCTTGCTCACCGCCAGCGTGGCGGCAAAGGCGGAGGGCTCGAGGAGGCTGGCGCGCTTGGTCGGGGGCTTGGGCAGTGGCATGGGTGAGGGTGCGGCCGCTGGGATCAGTGGCCGGGGGTCAAAGGCAGAAGATAGATGCCCGGGCTTGAAAAGCAAAAAGCCGCGCAGCAGGCTGCACGGCTTTCAGGCGATGGGTCGGCTTCGGGGCACCAGGGCATGGGCCGATTATGCACAGCGGGGATGACGCTGGCGCTGGCGCGGCGCTGATGCAACAAAGCCGGCGCGGCGATGAGGCCAGGCCGGCTTTGCGTGGATACTGGCAAGCTCGCGCTGCCAAAAAAAGCTTCAGGCCGCTTCCTTCTTGAGCGACTTGACGGCCTTGAGGACCTCGTCCACATGGCCGGCGACCTTGATGCCGCGCCACTCTTCGCGCAGGATGCCCTGGGCGTCGATCAGGAAGGTGGAGCGCTCGATGCCCTTGACCTTCTTGCCGTACATGATCTTGTTCTTCACCACGCCGAACATGTGGCAGAGCTTCTCTTCCGTGTCGGCGATCAGCTCGAAGGGCAGCTCCAGGTTCTGCTTGAACTTGTCGTGCGAGACCATGTTGTCGCGCGACACGCCCAGCACCACAGCGCCGGCCTTGACGAAGTCTTTGTGGCGGTCACGGAACTGCATGGCTTCAGTCGTGCAGCCCGGGGTATTGTCCTTCGGGTAGAAGTACAGCACCACGGCCTGACCCAGGAAGGCGTTCGGCGTGAACTTCACGCCGCCGGTGGCAAGAGCTTCAATTTCCGGGAGGGGTTTGTTGAGCGCTGGCGTCATGAGGCGTTCTGTAGTGAGTGTGCCCGAAAGGGCATAGCCGCTAATTATACGGTGAACGGCAAGCCCCACCCGCCAGGCTGGGCCCGGGGTCTGGAGAGTGCGGTGTCATCTCAGTCCTGCGCCTCGATCAGCAGCGCCGCCAGCACGCTGCGGCCTTCGCTGGCCAGCACGTTGTAGGTGCGGCATGCGGCCGCCGTGTCCATGGTCTCCACGCCAATGCGCGCCTCGATCAGGCAGCGATAGATGGCCGGGCGCAGAAATCGCAACCGGGCTCCGCTGCCAAACACCACCAGCTCGGGTTTGAGCGCCAAGATGCGCTCGAAGTGGGCCTCGCCGAGGTCCTCGAAGCGCGCCGCATCCCAGGCCTGGACCTCACCGCGCCAGGGCACAAGCAGGCTGCGCTGGTGAACCTGACCGTTGACCCAGACCTTCTGGTCTTCCTGGCGCGAAATGCTGTTGCCGCCTTGCTGCTCGTCGAGTTGGAACTTCATGCTGTGCTGCTGCGGGTTACGCCCGATAAGGGCGCAAACCCTGTGTTTAAATCGCGGGTTCTTCTTTGTCCGATCTCATCCCTCATCAGGAGCGTCCGTCTTGAAGCCCATTGCCAAGTCCAGCAAGCTGGCCAATGTCTGTTACGACATCCGCGGGCCCGTGCTCGACAAGGCGCGGCAGATGGAGGAAGAGGGCCAGAAGATCATCAAGCTGAACATCGGCAATATCGCCGCCTTCGGCTTGGAGCCCCCGGACGAGATCGTGCAGGATATGATACGCAACCTGCCGGCGGCCGCGGGTTATACGGATTCCAAGGGCTTGTTCGCGCCGCGCAAGGCGGTGGTGCACTACTGCCAGGAGAAGAACATCCGTGGTGTCACGGTGGACGATGTCTACCTGGGCAACGGCGCCTCCGAGCTGATCGTGATGGCGCTCAACGCCTTGCTGGACAACGGCGACGAGGTGCTGCTGCCCGCGCCCGACTACCCGCTCTACACCGCCGCGGTGGCGCTCTCGGGCGGCAATCCTGTCCACTACGTTTGCGACGAAAGCAGCGACTGGTTCCCGGACATTGCCGACATCAAGGCCAAGATCACGCCCAACACCAAGGCCATCGTCGTTATCAATCCCAACAACCCGACGGGCGCGCTCTATCCGGAGAGCCTGTTGCGGGAGATCGTCGAGATCGCGCGTCAGCACCAGCTGATCATCATGGCCGACGAGATCTACGACAAGACGCTGTACGACGGCCATGTGCACACCAGCATTGCCTCGCTGGCCGACGATGTGCTGTGCCTGACCTTCAACGGCCTGTCCAAGAACTACCGCTCTTGCGGCTACCGCGCGGGCTGGATGATCGTCTCGGGCGAGAAGCGTCATGCCAGGGACTACATCACCGGTCTGAACATGCTGGCCTCCATGCGCCTGTGCGCCAACACGCCGGGCCAGCTGGCCATCCAGACCGCGCTTGGTGGCTACCAGAGCATCAAGGACCTGGTCGCCCCCGGTGGCCGCCTGTGCCGCCAGCGCGATCTGGCCTATGAGCTGCTGAGCCAGATTCCCGGCGTCAGTGTGGTCAAGCCCAAAGCGGCGCTTTATATGTTCCCCCGCCTGGACCCCAAGATCTATCCGATCGAGGACGACCAGCAGTTCGCCTACGAGCTGCTGGCCGAGGAAAAGGTGCTGATCGTTCAGGGGACGGGCTTCAACTGGATCGCCCCCGATCACTTCCGCCTCGTGTTCCTGCCCAATTCCGACGACCTCCAGGACGCGGTGGGCCGCATCGAACGATTCCTGGCGCATTACCGCAAGCGCCATTCCTCCTGAAAGAAGCAAGATGACAACACGCAGTGTTGCGACGCAGGCTCATGTCGCACAGCGACGTGAGGCCGAAGTCAAAGCGATCAAAGTCGGCCTCTTGGGCATTGGCACCGTGGGCAGCGGCACCTTCCAGGTGCTGCGCCGCAACCAGGAAGAGATTCGTGGGCGTGCCGGCCGTGGCATCGAGATCGCCATGGTGGCAGATCTGGACTTGGCCCGCGCCAAGAGCATCGTGGACGACGCCTGCGAGGTGGTCGATGACGCACGCAAGGTCATCGCCAACCCCGAGATCGACATCGTGGTCGAGCTGATCGGTGGCTACGGTGTGGCCAAGACCCTGGTGCTGGAGGCGATTGCCGCCGGCAAGCATGTGGTCACCGCCAACAAGGCTCTGCTGGCCGTGCATGGCACCGAGATCTTCGCCGCGGCCCATGCCAAGGGCGTGATCGTGGCCTTCGAGGCCGCGGTGGCCGGCGGCATCCCCATCATCAAGGCCCTGCGCGAGGGCCTGACCGCCAACCGCATCGAGTGGATCGCCGGCATCATCAATGGCACCACCAACTTCATCCTCTCGGAGATGCGCTCCAAGGGCCTGGACTTTGGCGTGGTGCTCAAGGAAGCCCAGCGCCTGGGTTATGCCGAGGCCGACCCGACCTTCGACATCGAGGGCGTGGACGCCGCGCACAAGGCAACCATCATGAGCGCCATTGCCTTCGGCATCCCGGTGCAGTTCGACAAGGCTCATGTTGAGGGCATCACCAAGCTGCAGGCCGCCGACATCAAGTATGCCGAGCAGCTGGGCTATCGCATCAAGTTGCTGGGCATCGCACGCCGCCGCGAGGACGTGGAGGGTGGCGGCATCGAGCTGCGCGTGCACCCGACCCTGATCCCGGCCCAGCGCCTGATCGCCAATGTGGAAGGCGCGATGAACGCGGTGCTGGTGCAGGCCGATGCCGTGGGCACCACGCTCTACTACGGCAAGGGCGCCGGCTCCGAGCCCACCGCCTCGGCCGTTGTGGCCGACCTGGTGGACATCACCCGCCTGCACACCGCCGACCCCGAGCACCGCGTGCCGCACCTGGCCTTCCGCCCAGATGCCATGAGCAATACGCCCATCCTGCCCATGGAGCAGGTGGCCACCAGCTTCTACCTGCGCCTGGTGGTGGCTGACCAGGCTGGCGTGCTCTCGCGCATCACCACCATCCTGGCCGAGCACGACATCTCCATCGATGCCGTGCTGCAGCGTGAGTCCGGCGAGGGCGAGAAGCAGACCGACCTGATCATCCTGACCCACGAGACGCTGGAAGGCCGCATGGACAAGGCCCTGGCCCAGATGCAGGCACTGGAGACGGTGCTGGCGCCCATCGTGCGCATCCGCAAGGAAGAGCTGGCCTGATTGATCCCATGAAGTACATCAGCACCCGCGGCGACAAGACCGAGCGCCGTTTCTGCGAGATCCTGCTGGAAGGCCTGGCGCCGGACGGCGGGCTCTACCTGCCGGTCCAGTACCCCAAGGTCGACGAGGCGACGCTCACGAAGTGGCGCGGCCTCGCCTATGCCGACCTGGCCTTCGAGATCCTGAGCCTCTATATCGACGACATCCCGGCCGAGGACTTGCGCGCCCTCGTGCGCCGCAGCTATACGGCCGAGATCTTCGGCACGCCCGAGATCACGCCGCTCAAGCCCCTGGAGCCGGGCCTGGCCCTGGAGGCCCTGTCCAACGGCCCCACGCTGGCCTTCAAGGACATGGCCATGCAGCTGCTGGGCCAGCTGTTTGAGTACGAGCTGGGCCGTCGCGGCGAGACGCTCAACATCCTGGGCGCCACCTCGGGCGATACCGGCAGCGCGGCCGAATACGCCATGCGCGGCAAGGCCGGCGTGAACGTCTTCATGCTCAGCCCCAATGGCCGCATGAGCCCCTTCCAGCAGGCCCAGATGTTCAGCCTGCAGGACGCCAATATCCACAACCTGGCGGTGGAGGGCGTGTTCGACGACTGCCAAGATATCGTCAAGGCCGTTTCCAACGATCTGGACTTCAAGCGCAACTACCGCATCGGCACCGTCAACTCCATCAACTGGGCGCGCCTGCTGGCCCAGGTGGTCTACTACTTCGCCGGCTACTTCCAGGCCACGAAGTCGAATGCGGAGCAGGTCAGCTTCACCGTGCCCTCGGGCAATTTCGGCAATGTCTGCGCCGGCCATGTGGCTCGCATGATGGGCCTGCCGATTGCCAAGCTGGTGGTGGCTACCAATGAGAACGACGTGCTGGACGAGTTCTTCCGCACCGGCGTCTACCGCCCACGCGGCAGCGCCGACACGCACGAGACCTCCAGCCCCTCGATGGACATCTCCAAGGCCAGCAATTTCGAGCGCTTCATCGCCGACCTGCTGGGGCGTGATGGTGCCCGCGTGAAGACGCTCTTCACGCAGGCCGGCGGCTTCGCCCTGGGCGCGGACGAGACGGTCCGGATTGCCGACTTCGGCTTCAGCTCGGGCCGCTCCACCCATGCCGACCGCCTGGCCACGATCCGTCTGTGCCATCAGCAGTACGGGCAGCTGATCGACACCCACACGGCCGATGGCCTCAAGGTGGCGCTGGAGCAGCGCGAGCCCGGCACGACCATGCTGGTGCTGGAAACGGCCTTGCCGGCCAAGTTCGCGGCCACCATCCGCGAGGCTCTGGACCTTGAGCCGCCGCGCCCCGCGGGCCTGGAGAATATCGAGGCCCTGCCCAAGCGCGTTACCGTGCTGCCGGCCGATGTGGCGCAGGTGAAGGCCTTCATCCAAGCCCATGTCTGAGCCCGCTGCCCCGCGTCTGCCCCTGCAAAGCCTGGACGAGGCGCTGGCCCGCCTGCTGAGCGCCGTGGCCCCGCTGGGCCGCGTCGAGCGCGTCTCCACCTTTGACGCCCTGGGCCGGGTGCTGGCCGCCGAGGTGGTCTCCACCCTGGACGTGCCACCGGCCGACAACACGGCCATGGACGGCTACGCCCTGCGCGTGGCCGATGCCGGCGCCGGCGTGCTGCCCATCAGCCAGCGCGTGCCGGCTGGTAGCGTGCCCCAGCCCCTGCAGCCCGGCACCGCGGCGCGCATCTTCACCGGCGCGCCCATCCCGCCGGGGGCGGACTGCGTGGTGATGCAGGAGCTCTGCGAGGCCGTGGAGGGCGGCGTGCGCGTCAAGACCCAGCCCAGCCTGGGCCAGCACATCCGCCGCCGCGGCGAGGCTGTGCCGCCGGCCTCCACCGTGCTGGCCGCGGGCCCCACGCTAGACGCCGCGGCCCAGGGCCTGGCCGCCTCGGTGGGCGCGGCCACGCTGCAGGTGGCGGCGCGCCCGCGCGTGGCCCTGTTCTCTACCGGGGACGAGCTGCTCATGCCCGGCGAGCCGCTCAAGCCCGGCGCCATCTACAACAGCAACCGCTTCACCCTGCGCGGCCTGCTGCAAGGCCTGGGCTGTGAGGTGATCGATCTGGGCATCGTGCCCGACAGCCTGGACGCCACCCGCGCCGCGCTGCGCGAGGCGGCAGCCCAGGCGGATCTGATCATCAGCTCGGGCGGCGTCTCGGTGGGCGAGGAAGACCATCTGCGCCCCGCGGTGCAGGCCGAGGGGCGGCGGGATTTGTGGCAGATCGCGATCAAGCCCGGCAAGCCCCTGGCATTCGGCCGGGTGGGCGAGAGCTGGTTCATCGGTCTGCCCGGCAACCCGGTGGCCAGCTTCATCACCTTCTTGCTGCTGGTGCGGCCCGTGATCCTGCGTCTGCAGGGCGCCTTGTCCCTGCAGGCCAAGGGCTTCAGCCTGCGCGCCGACTTTGCCTGGCCCAAGGCCGACAAGCGGCGTGAGTTCATGCGCGTGCGGCTCAATGCGGCGGGTGGACTGGACCTCTTCGCCAATCAGGGCTCGGGCGTGCTGACCTCGGCCGTCTGGGGTGATGGCCTGGTGGACAACCCGCCCGGCCAGACCGTGGAGCCCGGTCAGATGGTGCGCTTCATTCCTTTCAGCGAGCTGCTGTCATGAGCATCACCGTGCGCTACTTTGCAGCCCTGCGCGAGGCCCTGGGCTCCAGCGAGACGCTGGACTGGCAGCCGGGCCTGACCCTGGGTGCCCTGCGGGATCAGCTGCTGGCAAGGGGCGAGCCGCATGCCTCGGCCCTGTCGCGTGAGCGTGCCTTGCGCTGCGCGCTGAACCAGCAGCTCAGCCATGAGCAGGCCGAGGTCGCGGATGGGGCCGAAGTGGCCTTCTTCCCGCCCGTGACCGGCGGCTGAAGCGCCGCGCCCCCGTTGCTCCCATGCAAGGCCTGCACCTGGTAGCGGATCTGCGCGGCTGCCGCGCCGATCTGCCCTTGATGAGCGATGTCGAGGCCTTGCGCCGGCATTGTCTGGCGGCCGTGTCCGATGTGGGGCTGGAAGCTGTGGGCGAGCTGTTTCACCGTTTCACACCCGCCCCGGGCGAGAGCCAGAGTGGCGTCACCGGTGTGGTGCTGCTGGCCGAATCGCATCTGGCCCTGCACACCTGGCCGGAGCTGCAGGCGGTGACCGTGGATGTGTATGTCTGCAACCTTGGTCAGGACAATGGGGCCAAGGCCCGGGCCTTGATGGATGGGCTGCTGCCGGCCTTCGAGCCGCAGACCGTGCAGGCTCAGGAGCTCGCGCGCGGTTGAGTCCGTGCGCGGTGCAGCAGGCGGCTGGCCACCTCGCAGCCCTGGGTGTAGGCCTCTTCGAACACCGAATAGCCCGCCAGATCGCTGTGGGCAAAGTGCAGTCGCCCCCAGGCGCGCGAGCGCAGGGCCGCCAGCGCTGCTGAGCCACGCAGGCCCGGCACCGGAATGGCCATGGCGTGGCCCCAGCGGGCCAGGGCGATCTCGCTCACGGACTCAGGCAGATCGGCATGGGTGCTCGCGAGCTCGGCGATCACGCGCTGGGCCCAGCTCTCCCAGCGGCCCTGCAAGAGGTCGCCGCGCTCGCGGCGGGGTAGGGCCCAGTAGTGCGTGATCAGCCCCGGGCGGGGCGTGGGGTCCAGGCTTTGGTGGCGCGCGTCCACATAGCCCAGGGCGCTGCTGCCGTAGACCACGCTGTCC
Organism: Roseateles sp.; assembly: GCF_046300915.1. Classification (GTDB taxonomy): domain Bacteria; phylum Pseudomonadota; class Gammaproteobacteria; order Burkholderiales; family Burkholderiaceae_C; genus Kinneretia. The sequence continues at coordinate 8,137 of NZ_JBKCLH010000042.1, forward strand.
CAGGCCTGGCCCATGCCCGGGCGGGCCAGCAGCTCGGGCACTTTGAGGCGCAGATTGCTGACCAACCAGGGGGCATAAGACAGCTGGGAAGACAGCTGGGAAGGCCGCTGATCAGGTAGCTGCAGCTGCTGCAGGGGCTCGGGCGCCTGCTCCAGCAGCCGGCGGGTGATGAAGAGCGGCGTGGCCAGTACCAGCTGCTGGGCCAGCCAGCGCTCGGGGGCCTGGGCCTTCTCGTTCCAGGCCAGCAGCTCGATGCCTTCGCGCTGCTCGCGTACGCGCAGCACCGCGCGTGCGCCGTGGATGCGCTCGCCCAGATCGGCGGCCATGCGCTGGGTGAGCCAGGCATTGCCCGCGGGCCAGGTCAGTACCGCCTCGCGTTCGGAAGGCGCATCGCCGGGCGCATGAAAGCCATGCCGGCTGGCGAAGTAGTGGATGCCGGCCCAGGCCGAGACCTCGTGGCTGTCGGCCCCGTAGTCATCGCGGCAGCAATAGTCCAGATACCAGCGCAGGCCGGGCTCATCCAGGCCTTGATGATTCAGCCACTGGGCAAAGCTCTGCGCGTCCAGGGCTGCGTGGCCGGCCGTCCAGGGCGCGCGGTGCGAGGGCATGGCAAAGCCCAGCTCCCGCTGAGCGCGGTCGACCGCCGCGGCAAAAGCGCGGTACTGCGCCAAGCGCCGCGGGTCCTCCTCATGGGGCGGCAGCAGACCCTCGTGCCAGGCGCCCTGGTAGAACAGACGCTCCTGCGGCGCATGGCAGAGATGACGCTCCTCATAGACCGTGCGGCCCAGATGCTGGCGCGCCAGGCCCAGCTCGTGCAGCAGGCGCTGCACTTCGCGGGCCTCGCTGCCGGGCAGGGGCAGGTAATGCGCACCCAGGGGGCATGCCTGGCCGCCCAGGCTGTGAGCGCGGGCATTGCCGCCGGCCTGGTCTTCCAGCTCCAGCAGGGCCACGTCCACGCCAGCCTGGGCCAGCTGGCGCGCGCAGGCCAAGCCCGCTACGCCACCCCCGACAACCACAAGCTGTGCCCGGCGCAGCGGGCCCTCGCCCCAGCGCGCCGCCTTGTCCGCGTCCCGCAGGCGGTGGCCGCGCTCGGGGCTGGCGCCCACCCAGCCCCCATGTAGCGCGGGGGGCGGTGCCTCACAGGCCGCCAGGGGCAGGGCGCTGGCAGCCGCCAGCAAGAAGCTGCGCCTGTGCAATCCGGCGGGCTTCAATGGTGCTTGCCCCATTCGGCCTCGAACTCCTGCACCAGCAGCTGGTTGGACAGCCGGTTCACGCCCGTCTCCACCCGCGCCATATCGGGGGGGAACTGCAGCATGCCCGGCAGCACCTCGGGGCTCAGATAGCGCAGGCCGGGGGGCAGCTCCCGCGGAGCCTGCCAGGGACGGCGTGAGGCAATCACAAAGCCCCACTCGCCAAAGCTGGGCACATGGGCATGGTAGGGCGTGGTGGCGAGGCCCACGGACTCGATGGTGTTCACCACCGTCCAGAAGCTGCGCCGGGCAATCAGGGGCGAGGTGGTCTGCACCACGGCAAAGCCGCCGGCCGCCAGATGCTGGTCCACCAGCTGGTAGAAGCTGGCGGTGTAGAGCTTGCCCAGGGCGAAATTGCTGGGGTCGGGGAAGTCGATGATGATGAGGTCGAAGACCTCGCGGCTGCGCTCCAGCCAGCCGAAGGCATCGGCGTTGACGATGCGCAGCTTGGGGCTTTGGAGCGCCTGCTCATTGAGGCGGGTCAGCAGGGGCAGGCTGGCGAAGAGCTGGGTCATCTGCGGGTCCAGCTCCACCAGGGTGATCTGCTCTACGGCGGGATAGCGCAGCACCTCGCGCACCGCCATGCCGTCACCGCCGCCCAGCACCAGCACCTTCTTGGGTGCCCCATGGGCGGCCATGGCCGGATGCACCAGGCTCTCGTGATAGCGGTACTCGTCGCGCGAGTGGAACTGCAGATTGCCGTTGAGAAAGAGCCGCGTGCCGGCCCGGCTCTCGGTCACGACGATACGCTGGTAGTCGCTGCTGCGCTTGAGCAGGATGCGCTCGCCGTAAAAGCGCTGCTCGGCCCAGCTAGTCAGCTGCTCGGCCTGCAGCATGGCCGTGCCCAGCAGCAGCAGGGACAGGGCGCAGGCCCAGGCATGGCTTTTGAAAGCGCGCAGCTGGCCGCGGAACAGCCACAGCGCCCAGACCGCCACCAGCACATTGAGCAGGCCGAAGAACACGCCGGTACGTATCAGCCCCAGATGCGGCACCAGCAGCAGCGGAAAGGCCACCGCCACCAGCAGGGCGCCCAGGTAGTCGAAGGTCAGCACCTGGGAGACCAGCTCGCGCAGGCCGTAGCGCTGGCCGAACTGGGCTTTCAGAATGCGCATCACCAGCGGGATCTCCAGGCCCACCAGGGTGCCCACCAGCAGCACCAGACCGTAGAGCAGCACACGAAAGCCCGTGCTGTGCTCGGGCGGCAGCAGGCTGTGCACCATGAAGAGGGCGGCGGGCATCAGCCCCCCGATCACGCCCACCAGCAGCTCGATCTTGAGGAACTGTGCGACCAGTTGCCTCTCGACATAGCGGCTGAGCCAGGACCCCAGACCCATGGCAAAGAGGTAGGCGCCGATGATGGTGCTGAATTGCAGCACCGAGTCGCCCAGCAGATAGCTGGCCAAGGCCCCGGCCGCCAGCTCGTAGACCAGACCGCAGGCAGCGATGACAAAGACACCGGCGAGCAGCAGCAGCTCGGGCAGGGAGATGCGGGCGCTAGGCTGCGGTGCCGCGGAGTCGGGATCTTGAGTCAGCACGGTATAGGCTTCATCACCCCTTGATCGCCGCCGCCACGATCAGGCCGATCGCGATGCACTTGGCCCCGATGACGATGGCCAGGGCCAGGTTCTTGTGCTCGACGATCTCTTCCCAGAGCTTGTAGGGCGTCAGCTTGTCGACGATGACGAAGCTGACCCAGAACACGATGACGCCGATCACCGCATACATCACCGATCCCAGCACCACGGCGGGCTTGAGCCATTCAATGTCCATCTCTGTTCTCCTCAGAAGCCGTTTGAGTGAAAGCTAGGTGCAGCGGCCGTCGAGCCGCTCATTTGTGGCCGCCTCCGCCGCCGCTGTAGCCGCCGTAGGAGCCGCCCCCCGAGCCGAAGCGCACGCCCGAACCGCTGCTGCGCTGCTGGCATTGCTGGTACTCCTGGCTGCTGGCGCCATAGGCATCACGGTAGTCCTCGCAGTCGTCGCGGCTGCAGCCGCGGATCAGGGCAAAGACCAGGGCCACCATGAACAGGCCCACCGCGATATTGCGCAGCAGGGTGCCGGAGTCGCCGCCCAGGCTGGTGGCATCGCGGCGCAGGGCCGCGCCCAGCTCCGGCGCCAAGGCAAAGGCCTTGTGCACCTCGGCCGCGTCCAGGGTGCGGCCCTGGCTCCACACCACCTCCTGGCCGCTTTGCTCGCGGCTGAGCAGCTCGCTGCGGCTGCCGGTCTTGCACTCGTAGTCGCTGACCAGGGCGCGCTCCTCGCGCTTGACGCGCCAGTAGAACTCGCCCAGCACATGGGTGACCTTGGCGGTATAGGTCCAGCGTTTGCTGAAGGTTTTGCCCTGCCATTCGACGCGTTCGCCCTTGCCGCGTGGCGCGCCGGTGAGCGGACGCACCAGGCTCCAGCCCTCGTCGGTGTCCACCAGAAAGGCGAAGCCCTCGGTCTTGTTGAAGAGCAGGTACTCGCGCCAGAAGCTCTGCTCGTCCTCGGCGCTTTCGGGGATGTCGCAGCGCTCCAGATAGCCCACCACCTGCCAGGGCAGGGGCTTGCCGCCCGAGAGCGCCAGCAGGCCGGTGCTGCCCAGGGGGATCTGCGGCGGCATGCCCACTTGCTGGGCGTAGTGGGCCAGGCCCGCGCCCAGCGCGTCCCGCGAGATGTCCACCACGGACTGGCACTGGCCGCAGACGATGGACTGGCTGTTCTCCAGCCGCGGCTCCAGCGCGGCGCCGCAGCTGGGGCAGCTGCGGGCCTGGGCGGCCACGCTCTTGCTGCTGTCTTGGCGCAGGCCGCTCATGGCCAGCTCGGCCAGCCGCACCGAGCGGCCCAGCGACCAGCTCGGCCGGCCGGGCTGGCTGTATTGGAGCGAGCCCACCTCGCCCAGCTCGTTGCGCAGCTCCACCACCCAGAAGCTCTTGAGCAGCTCGGGCGGGTGGGGCAGCTCACCCTCGGCCGCCAGCAGGGTGGTCTCCAGCTTGGAGGCCACCTGCCAGGGCTGGCCGTTGATGATGTGCTGGGCCCCGACGACGAGTTCGTCCAGGGCCGGCGCCGGTGCGTCCAGCGGGGCCTCGAAGGCGATGACGAAGGCACCGTTGTCCTCGCTGAGCCAGGCGCTGCGCCCGCCGTCAAAGAGGATGTGCCATTCGTTCCAGCTCCCCTCGGCATAGCGCAGCTGCAGGCGGCCCAACACGCTGAAGGATGCGCCCGCATGGCGACCGCTGGCGCCGAGCTGCACAGGCGAGTAGTCCTCGAAGAGCTCGGCACTCAGGCCGATCTTGCGCAGGGCCTCGCCCTCGCGCACGAGGGTGGAGCGGCAATAGCTGCAAACGGCGCTGGCCGAGGCCGCACTGGCAAAGGCCACCGGCGCGCCGCAATGGGGGCAGGCCGCCTCCCAGCGGCGTTGCTGCGAGCTGCTCAAAGCCGGATCAGCCCAGCTTCTTCAGGAGCTCGGCCTTCTTGGCTGCGAATTCCTCGTCGGTCAGGATGCCTCTGGCCTTGAGATCCCCCAGCTTCTCCAGCAGGGCCATGATCTCGTCGGCGCTCTGCGCCGGTGCCACGGGCGCGGCCGCGGCTGCAGCTGCCGGTGCGAGGCCGGCCTGCAGCTGCTGGGCCAGGACCTGACCCATGGCAAGACCTGCCCCCAGGCCCATGGCATCGCCAGCCACGCCGCTGCCGCCACCCTGGCCCACGCCTTCGGCCATCTTGGGCAGGGCCTGGGCGGCCTGGTATTGCATGAACTGGCCCATGTTCTGGCCGATCATGCCCATGCCGATCTTCTGGTCCAGGATCTTTTGCAGCTCCTCGGGCAGGGAGACGTTCTGCAGGGTCACGGACTCCAGCTTCAGGCCCAGGGCCTCGAAGGCGGGCGCGGTGGCCGCCTGCAGGGCCTTGGCGACCTCGATCTGGTTGGCAGCCAGGTCCAGGAAGGGAATGCCGCTCTGGGCCACGGCGTCGCTGATGTGCTGCAGCATCAGGCCGCGCAGCTGACCGTCCAGATCCTGCACCGTGTAGCGCTCGCGCGTGCCTGAGACCTCGGTGTGGAAGCGCTTGGCGTCGACGATGCGGTAGGCGTAGTTGCCGAAGGCGCGCAGGCGCACGGCGCCGAAGTCCTTGTCGCGGATGGTGACCGGCTGCTGCGTGCCCCAGCGCTGGTCCAGGCGCTGGCGGGTGCTGAAGAAGTAGACATCGCTCTTGAAGGGCGACTCGAAGAGCTTGTCCCAGTTCTTCAGATAGGTCAGCACCGGCAGGGTCTGGGTGCTGAGCTTGTACATGCCGGGGCCGAAGACATCGGCCACCTGACCCTCGTTGACGAAGACGGCGATCTGCGACTCACGCACCGTGAGCGAGGCGCCGTACTGGATTTCCATCTCGGCCATGGGAAAGCGCCAGACCAGGGTCTCCTCGTCCTGCTCCGTCCACTGCAGGATGTCGATGAACTGTTTCTTGATGAAATCCATCAGGCCCATGGCTTGTTCTCCGGAAAAAGCGTCGCGGCCCTCTTGGCCGCAGGCGCAGTATCGGTCAGTCTTTGGGGGCTGTCCTTCCCCCGGGGGTGTGTAGCCGCCAGGCCCGGGTTCAGCGTCTCCGTGCAAACACACTGCCCGCCAGCATGGCCGCGGCCATGGCCCAGAACAGTGGGGCCACGCCCAGGGCCGCGCCCAGGGCGCCAAAGACCAGGGGCATCACGGTCTGGCTGCCATTGATCATGGTGGTGCGCAGGCCCAGGGCTTCGGCCGCGCGACCGGCCGGCGCGCTCTGGTGCAGCAGGGTGAGCACCGTGGGCTGCGGCGCGCCCAGGCCCAGACCCAGCACAAAGGTGATCAGCATCAGCAGACCCACGCTGTGCGTGAAGGGCAGGGCGGCATAGGCCAGACCCGCCAGCAGCAGGGACACGGCCAGCAGGGGCCAGGGACGCGTGCGGTGGGCGATGAAGGGCATGGCCAGGCGCACCGTGAAGGTGGCCGCGGCGAAGGAACCCATGACGATGCCGATCTGGGAGGGCGTGAGGCCGTTCTGCGCGCCATAGACCGGCACGGCGAAGTTGTAGATGTCCCAGCCCACGGTGAGTATGGCCATGGCGATGAAGAGCCGGCGCAGCTCGGGGTCGCGCAGCAGCTCCAGCACGGGGCCGGGCGCCTCGCTGCCGCGGTGCTCCTGGCGCTGGGCCTCGGGCAGCAGCCGTGCCCAGAGCGCCAGCAGGGGCAACACGGTGAACAGGGCCAGGATCAGGAAGGCGGCGCGGTAGCCCAGGGCGTCGATGGAGACGCCGGTGAGCAGGGGCGCGATGAAGGTGGAGGTGGAGAAGCCCAGAGCCACATAGCTGAAGTTGACCGTGCGCTCCTCGGGCGCGCTCATCTCGCCCACGGCGTGATAGGCCGCGACATTGATGAGCATGAAGGACAGGCCCACCAGCACGGCGGTGAAGAACAGGGTGGGCAGGCCCGGCAGCACAAAGGGCGCCAGGGTGCCCAGACCCACGCCGGCCGTGCCCAGCAGCATGGGGCGGTTGATGCCCTCGCGGTCGATCCAGCGTCCGGCGCTGACCGAGAGCAGGGCTGGCAGCAGGGCATACACGGCCATCAGCAGCCCCACCGTCAGGGCGCCGGCGCCCGGCTGCTGCAGGGCGAAGAGCGCCACCGCCATGCGGCTGCCGGCAAACGCCACATGATTGAGCACCAGCAGGATGACGATCAGGGGCAGGGGGCGCATGGCCGCTTGATTCTAGGCAGGGCGGATCGGGCCGCTGCCACGCGGGCGCCGCAGCTCGCACGGCCGGGAGTTGCGCCGCGGCCGGTGGCCGGGTGGGGCCTCAGAGACCTGGCCAGCTGCCCGCGCTCAGGCCCAGGCGGCCCAGCCAGTCCGAGGGCAGGGCCCCGGCCCAGACCAGGTTGTGGTGGGGCGGCAGACGGCGCTTGGCAAAGGTCATGCGGGTATCGGCCAGAGCCAGCAGGCTCTCGGCGTTCCAGTCGCGACCCGGCGGTGTGGCGGCCACGCCCAAGGTAGCGGTGAGCGGGGGCTGCTGGTCGAGCCGGGCCAGGGCCTCGGCAATGCGCTCGCGCAGACGCTCGGCCAGGGCCGTGGCCTGAGCCAGCTGGCAGTCCGGCAGGATGAGCACGAACTCATCGGCACCCAGATAGGCGAGACGGGCCGTGGGCGGCTTGAGCTGTTCCAGCAGCAGAGCCAGCTGGGTCAGCACCTGACGCGCGGCGTTCTCGCCGGCGCGGTCCTGATAGTCCTTGAAATGGTCCAGGTCCAGGGTCAGCAGGGCCAGGGCATGGCCGCTGGCGCTGGCCGCGTCCGCCGCAGCGGCCAGCGCCGGACGCAAGGCCTGCCGGTCCAGCAGACCGGGCAGGGAGGGCAGATCGGCCTGAACCACAGCGCTCATGGGCGGCTCCAACTCAAGAAATGCGATGCCCCATGCTAGGGGCGGCGGGGAGGCGATACATGCTCCATAACCCGGGGGACTGTCACGGCGCTGCCATGACCCAGCCCTAGAGTCGGGCACTTTTTGCGGAGCACGCAGTCATGGGGTGGGCGGATTCGGCTGAACGGCATTGCGATGTGCTCGTCGTGGGGGCGGGCATCGTGGGACTGGCGCATGCCTGGGAGGCGGCGCGCCGGGGGCTGAGTGTGATCGTGCTGGAGCGCGATGCCGCCTGCATAGGCGCCTCCATCCGCAACTTCGGCTTTGTCACGGTGAGCGGTCAGCGCGCTGGCAGCAGCTGGGCGCGTGCCCGGCGCAGCCGCGAGCGCTGGGCCGAGCTGGCGCCTCAGGCCGGCATCGACATCCTGCAGCGCGGGGCCTGGATTTGTGCTCGGCGACCCGAGGCCGTGGCGCTGCTCCAGGCCTTCATGGTCACCGAGATGGCGGAGGGCTGCGAGCTGCTGACGCCGGACGAGGCCCTGCGCCGCCATCCCGCCCTGCGGGCGCAGGGGCTGGGTGCGGTGCTCTACAGCCCGCATGAGCTGCGGGTGGAGTCGCGCGAGGCCATTCCGCGCCTGGCGGCCTGGCTGGCTGTGGCGCATGGGGTCCAGTTCCGGTTTGGGGAGGCGGTGCTGCAGGTGCAAACGCCGCGGGTGATCAGTGCGCGTGCAGAGTACCGCGCGCAGCGCGTGGTGGTCTGCGGTGGCGGTGAGCTTAACGGTCTGTTTGCGCCGCTGTGGGCAACGCATGGCTTGCGGCAGTGCCAGCTGCAGATGCTGCGCGTGCGCCCGCCCGCGGGCTGGCGCCTGGATGCCCCGGTGATGGGCGATCTGAGCCTGGTGCGCTACGAGGGTTTCTCGGCCCTGCCCGAGGCGCAGGCACTGCGTGCGCGCCTGGCGGTGGAGGAGGAGCAGAGCCTGGCCCATGGCATTCATCTGATCGCGGTGCAGAGCGCCGATGGCAGCCTGGTGGTGGGCGACTCCCACCACTACGGACCGGTGCTGCCACCCTTTGCCTCGGCCGAGGTAGACGGGCTGATCCTGCGCCATCTGCGCGAGAACCTGGCGCTGGACGAGGTGGAGGTGCTGGAGCGCTGGGTGGGGCATTACCCCTCGTCGTCCAGCCATCCCTGTCTGGTGCTGGCGCCGGACGCGGCCACGCGCGTCGTGGCCGTGACCAGCGGCACAGGGGCCAGCACGGCCTTTGGCCTGGCGGAGGAGCTGTTCTCCGGCTGGTGAAGGCGAGTTGCCCTCAGCGGCTGTGTGAGGTCATGCGCGAGAGGCTGACCCCCGGCGCGGCGCTGGCTGCGCCGCGCGGCCGCGGCGGCTCGCTGGCTTCCTCCAGCGCCTCGCGGGCCAGACCGGCCAGAGGCGCCTCGGGGTTGCGGCGCATGGCCATGCCGACCGCCAGGATATCGATGACCAGCAGATGCAGGATGCGGCTCACCATGGGCAGGTGGGTGGCCACGTCCTCCACATGATCCACGATCAGGGTGGCGTCGGCCTTGCGGCTCAGCGGCGACTGGCTGGCCGTGATGGCCACCACCTTGGCCCCGCGCTCGCGGGCTTTCTCGGCCACGGCCAGCAGCTCGGGCAGCTTGCCGCCGGCGCTGATGATCACGGCCACGTCGCGCTCGCCCAGCACCTCGGCAGCCAGGCTCTGCAGGCGCGGGTCGGTGTAGCAGTTGCTGGGCACGCCAAAGCGCAGGAACTTGAATTGCGCATCCTGGGCGACCACGCCGTAGTGGCCCACGGCATAGAACTCGATGCGATTGGCCCCCAGCAGCAGGCCGACCGCGCGGTCGATCATCTCCCGGTTGAGCGCGCTGCGCACCTGCAGGATGGCCGAGGCGGTGTTGGACAGCACCTTGGAGCCCAGCTCCACCATGGAGTCGTCCTGTGTGACCTGGGTGTGGGTCACGGGCATGGTGCCGGTCAGGCCCGATGCCAGGCGCAGTTTGAAGTCGGACAGGCCCTCGCAGCCCAGGGAGCGGCAGAAGCGGATCACCGTGGGCTGGCTGACCTGGGCGGCGCGGGCGATCTCGGCAATCGGATCGTTCAGCACCGCGCGGGCATGGGCCAGCACATGCTCGGCCACCCGCAGCTCGGCCGGCGATAGCTGGCCGCGAGCGCGGCGAATCTGTTCCAGGATGGCGCCTTCGCCGCCACTTTCCAGCTGGCGCAGCTGGGCTTGCAGAATGGCGGAGGCGCCGATGAAGGTGGCATGCTCGGCCGTGATGACGTAGGTGGGGATGGCGGCCAGATAGCTGCTGAAGCGCCCCTTGTCCTCGAAGCGCTGGCGAAAGCGCGAGCGCTCGAAGTACTCGCCCAGACGCGGCACGATACCGCCACCGATGTAAATGCCGCCCAGGGCGCCCAGGGTGACGGCCAGATTGGCCGCAGCCGTGCCCAGCATGGCGCAGAAAAGCTCCAGGGTCTCGGCGCAGAGCGCATCGCTGTGGTCCAGGGCCCGCTGTGTGATCTCGGGGGCCTGCAAGGGTTCGGGCGTTTGGCCGGCGCGTTCGGCCATGGCGCGGTAGATCAGCTCCAGGCCAGGCCCGGAGAGCAGGCGCTCGAAGGACACATGCTCGAACTGCTGCCAAGCATGGCGCAGCAGGGCGATCTCGCGTTCGTCGCGCGGCGAGAAGCTGGTGTGGCCGCCTTCGGTGCCCAGGGCCACCCAGCCCTCGCCGGCCGGGATCAGGCCCGAGACGCCCAGGCCCGAGCCCGAGCCCAGCAGGCCGATCACGCTGTGCTTGTGGGCCTGACCGCCCCCGATCTGGCGCACCTCATTGCCCGAGAGCCGGGGCAGGGCCATGGCCAGGGCGGTGAAGTCGTTCACCACCAGCAAGGTGTCCAGACCCAGGCGCTGGCGCATCTCCTCGATCGAGAACTGCCAGTGGTAATTGGTCATGCGCACCCTGTCGCCCTCGACCGGGTTGGCGATGGCCACGCCGGCATGGCGGGGGTGAAGCCCGGCGGGCAGGCTCTGCAGGTAGTGGCTGACCGCCGCATGGAAATCGGGGTGGTCCGCACAGCGCAGGGAGCTGAGGTGCTCGAAGCGTCCCGGCGCCAGCTCCAGCGCGAAGCGGGCAAAGGTACCGCCGATGTCGGCGATCAGGCGGGGGCTGTCAAAAGTGGAGGCCATGGGGCTGTGCTGCGTCTTCCGGGATAGCGGTTGGGCCTGCGCCGGGCAGACCGACGAACTGCGCGCGATTATGGGCCTGGCGGTGGAGTGCCGAGCTCAGCGCTTTGCCGGGAGGTGCGCGTGTGCTGCAAGCCCGTACTTGCCGGACTTCCCTGGGAATGTAGTTTTACGCGTTTTCACTGAGCATTTTGAATGTAGTTTTGCTACTTTGTTTGGGTTAGAGTGCAGGCATTACGGAACAAGACTGGTGGCGTGCGCTCGCGCTCTACGCCGGTATCTAGACGGCCCCAGCGGCCGATCAAGGCTGAACACAAGTGCAATGCTCCTTATCAGCAAGAGGTTTATGGCCCAAGAGGCCTGGCAGGGCGCGGCCCCGCAAGGAGTTGGGGTGGTGAGCGCGGGCTGCCTGGGCCTGGTGGCCGATATCGGCGGCAGCAATGCGCGCTTTGCCTGCGTGGATGCGGCAGGGGGGCTGGTGCATCGACGCAGCCTGCCGGTGGCGGACTATGCGGGGCCTCTGGAGGCGGTGCAGGCCTATCTCCAGGAAGTTCGACAGTCGCCGGCCGGTGCCGGCTTCGCGACGCCACGCCGTGCGGTGGTGGCCGTGGCCACGGCTGTGAGTGGTGATCGTGTGGAGCTGACCAACAGCCACTGGCGCTTCTCCCAGGCCGAGCTGTGTCAAGGCCTGGGCCTGGACAGCCTGCGGGTGCTGAACGATTTTGAAGCCCTGGCGCTGTCGCTGCCGCGGCTGAAGGCCGGGCAATTGCGCGCGCAGGGCATGGCAATGCCCAAGCCGGCGGGCATGTTGGCCGTGATTGGTCCAGGCACGGGCCTGGGCGTGGCCGGCGTGGTGCAGACGGCACAGGCTTGGCTGGCTTTGCCGGGCGAGGGCGGGCATGCCACGCTGGCGCCTACCGATGAGTTCGAGAGTCAGCTCCTGGCGGCAGTACGCCGCCGTTATGCCCATGTTTCGGCAGAGCGGCTCTTGTCGGGTATCGGTCTGCCCCTGCTGCATGCCGCGGTGGCCGATGTGCTGGGGCGCTCGGCGCCAAGCCTGAGCGGGGAGGCCTTGGTGGAGGCGGCGCTGCTGGGCGGGGATGAGCTGAGCCTGCGCTGTCTGGACAGCTTTTGCGCACTGCTGGGCAACTTTGCAGGCAATGTCGCCCTGACCCTGGGGGCGCGCGGCGGGGTTTACATCGGCGGCGGCATCGTGCCCCGCCTGGGTGACTTCTTCTTCCAGTCGCGCTTCAGGGACAGCTTCGAGGCCAAGGGGCGTTTTCGCAGCTATCTGCAGGCCATCCCGACGGCGGTGATCACCGACACCTTGGTGGCCCTGGAGGGGGCGGCCCAGGCTCTGGCGCAGGATGTCCAGCAAGTGGAGCGAGGGTGATGTAGCTAAGCTACATATCAAAGTTGTGGTTCGATACCAGTTGATGTTTTTTGCTGCCGCTAATTTCTAGAAAATCCAATGAAAACAAGCACATGTGATGTGTTTGAGAGTGGATGAAGATGAATCTAGGGTTAACGCAAGTGTTGCTGCCAATCTAGTTTTGGTACAAATGATGCAAAAGCTGGTGTAGCAAAAGAACAAGAGTGATGGGCCAGCATGGTGAGTCGCGGGAGGCGACTTGCAAGTGTTCCCCAAGGCTTGAGAGCCATCGCAACGTTGAAGCATGAAGGAGACAAGGATGATGATTGACTCTTCCCCGGCCGCCCAGCGCCGTTCGGCCTGGCGTTTGAGCCAGGTGGCCGTGGGCTGCAGCCTGCTGGCCCTGGCTGCCGCTGCCCAGGCGCAGACCCAGACCCAGACCCTGGATACGGTGACGGTCGCCGGCATCCGCAAGGGCATCGAGGACGCGATTTCGGTCAAGAAGAATGCCGATGCCATCGTGGAGTCGATTTCGGCCGAAGACATTGGCAAGCTGCCCGACGTGTCGATTGCCGAGTCCATCGCCCGCCTGCCGGGTCTGTCGGCCCAGCGTGTGGCCGGGCGTGCCCAGGTGATCAGCGTGCGCGGCCTCTCGCCGGATTTCGCGACCACCTTGCTGAATGGCCGCGAGCTGGTGAGCACGGGTGACAACCGCAGTGTTGAGTTCGATCAGTACCCCTCGGAGCTGCTCAGCGGCGTGACCATCTACAAGACGCCGGATGCGGGTCTGGTGGGGCAGGGCCTGTCCGGCACCATTGACATGCTGACGGTGCGTCCGCTGAACTTTGGCAGCCGCGTGGTCTCGCTGAATGCGCGTGGCCAGCACAACTCCCTGGGCTCGGCCGCCAATGCCAGCGCCAATGGCAACCGCTTCAGCGCCAGCTATATCGACCAGTTCGCCAACAAGACCGTGGGTGTGGCCATCGGTTTTGCGCATCAGGAAACGCCGATGCAGGAGAACCAGGTGGGCCTGTATGAGCCCTGGAAGAAGGAGTCCCGTCCTGGCGTGCAGGCCGGCAGCTTTGTGTCGGACGGCATCAAGGCCTTGCGCCGCACCGGCAAGACCGAGCGCGATGGCGTGATGGGCACCGTGGAGTTCCGCCCCTTCAAGCAGTGGACCAGTGTGGTGGATGGCTTCTGGTCCAAGGCCAAGCAGGTTGACACCGCCAACCAGTTCGAGCTGAACCTGCAATACAACGGCAACTGGCCCTGCAACCCCGCTTGCAACTGGACCCAGAGCAGCACCAATGCCAATGGCACTCAGACCGGCGGCACCATCACCAATGTCTACCCCCTGGTGCGGGGCATGTACAACAAGCGCGAGGACGAGATCACCGCGGCCGGCTGGAACAACAAGCTCAGCCTGGACAACGGCATCACCGTGGTCGCCGATGTGCATTTCTCCAAGGCCAAGCGCAACGAGCTGAGCCTGGAGAACAACAGCCAGCTCAGCCCGGTGGGTGGCGTGCCGTATGACACGGTCAAGCTGGACTTCAGTGGCAGCGGCTTCTCGTCCATCATGCCCTCGCTGAGCTATTCGGACCCGTCCAAGCTTTTCCTGCGCGGCACCATTTACGGCTCGGGCTATGGCAAGGTGCCCCGTGTCGAGGATGAGCTGAACGGCTTCAAGCTCAGCAGCAACATCCCGCTGGCCAGCCCGCTGGCGGGCCTGATCTCGGACTTCGATATCGGCCTGAGCTATGTCGATCGCTCCAAGAAGAAGCGCCAGCCCGAGGGCAATATCAATGTGGGTGCTCAAGGCGACACGATTGTTGCCTCGGACCTCCAGTACGGTCTGGTGGATCTGGGCTTTGCCGGCCTGGGCAAGATCCCCAGCTGGAATGTGCCGGGTGCGGTGGATCGCTATATGAGCTTCAAGCCCACCGACACCGAGAGCTATCTGGTGTCCAAGGCCTGGGATGTGCAGGAGAAGACCACCACGGCTTTCCTGCGCGCCAATATCGACAGCAGCTTCGCCGGTGTGCCCATGCGCGGCAATTTGGGCCTGCAGATGGTGAGCGTGGAGCAGTCGTCCAGGGCCAACTACTGGGATGGCACTGCAGCGACTGGCCAGCAGGTCAAGCCTGTGACCGATGGCAAGACCGTCACCGATGTGCTGCCCAGCATGAATCTGGCCTTCTCGCTCTCGGATGATCAGACCCTGCGTCTGGCCGTGGCGCGTCAGATGGCGCGCCCGCGTGTGGATCAGCTGCGTTCGGCTCTGGACTTCGGCATTGACAAGGCCACCGGCAAGCCGGGTGCCAGCGGCGGCAATGCCCAGCTGGATCCCTGGATCGCCAATGCCTTCGATGTGTCCTATGAGAAGTACTTCGGTTCCAAGGCCTATGTGGCTGCCGCGGCCTTCTACAAGGATCTGAAGAGCTATATCTACACCCAGTCCAACCAGAGCTACGACTTCTCGAAGTTCGTGGCGGGCTATGTGCCGCCAGCAGGCTCGCCCGCAGCGCTGACCACGGGCACCTACACCGCGCCCTATAACGGTCAGGGTGGCAAGCTCAAGGGTGTGGAGCTGTCAGCCTCCATGCCGCTGAGCCTGCTGAGCAAGTCGCTCAACGGCTTTGGTCTGATCGCCAGCGCCAGCTTCAACAGCAGCAACATCAAGGTCAAGGATCCCGAGAGCGCCAGCAGCGTGGGCGATGACTTCATCACCCTGCCGGGCCTGTCCAAGCGGGTCTACAACCTGACCGCCTACTACGAGCGGGACGGCTTCGAGGCGCGCATCAGCCAGCGCAAGCGTTCGGACTTCATCGGCGAGATCGGCAACTTCAACGGCAACCGCACCCTGCGTTATGTGGTGGGCGAGAGCATTGTTGACCTGCAACTCGGCTACACCTTCAACCAGGGCATGGCCAAGGGTTTGAATCTGGTCTTCCAGGTCAACAACCTGGGCGATGATGCGTACCGCACCTATGCCGGCACGAAGGATCGCCCGCTCGAGTACCTGAAGTGGGGCCGCAGCTATCTGATCGGAGCAGGCTACAAGTTCTAAGCGCTGGGCGCAGACCTTCTTGGTCTGCGCACTCAAGCTCAAAAGCCCCGGATCAAGGATCCGGGGCTTTTTCTTTTTGGGTGCCCCGTTCTTCTTGGGGCGATGGCAGCGGCCCGATTGATGCAAGCTGTCGTGATTGCGACGCGAGTACTGCGTCGCGTCCGCCATTGAGCATATGCAGGTCCGGCGAGATGCGGTCTGAAGGCGTGCGCTTGTGCTGCGTGGCTGCTTGGACTCCTCTTGTGGTCAGCTGAACTGCCGGGATGGTGCTCTCTTGTAGCAGTGCGCCCCCAACTGTGTCCGACCCTCTGTTTGCCTTCGTGCCAGCCATGGCGACTTGGTACGGCCATGTGCATCATGGCCATGTGCCGGATCGTGCGATCTCTTCAATTCCGATCTGCCGCGCAGCTGACGCGTGATTTGTCTGATGAAAGTACCGTGCGACCAGGCTCGGCCGCTGGGTGATCAAGGCGCGGAAAGAAGAAAAGGGCCCGGTGGGCCCTTTTCGTTTGCGTTTGCGTTTGACGAATCCTCTGCGTGGAGGATTCGTAGAAGCTCAGCGGATCAACGCTGCTGCTGCTTCTGGCTGCGACGACGGGTGGCGAAGGCCAGGCCGGCCAGGGCAGCGCCCAGCAGGGCCAGGCTATCGGGTTCCGGGACGCGGCGGAAAATGGAGGTCGAAGTCTTGGCGGCCAGAGCCAGAGACCACTCGCCATCCTTCAGGCCCTTCAGCGTGACTTGGAAGGGGCTCGCTGCGAAAGACTTGTCGTCCAGGCCAGGGTTCGAGCCCGTGGTGGTGTTGGTGTTCAGCTTGCCATTACCCGCGGTCTGGACGCAGGTGATCGGGGAAACCGTGCAGCTGGTCAAGAAGTCACCCTTGGGAACCCAGCTCACGGTTGTGCCGTCTTGGTGGGTGGCCGTCAGGGAGAGTTGCAGGTCCGCCTGGGCGAGGTAGGCGCCCAGCAGATCGCTGATCGCAGCCTTGTGGTTGCCCAGTGCATTGAAACTCACATCCAGATCCGTGCTTCCGCCCGACAGCAGGAAGTTGAACGTCAGCTGGGTGTTCGACTGATGCAGCGTGGAGGCGTTGGCAGAACCGTTCTTGTTCAGCAGCGACTCAGAAATGGCTTCCAGGCTGGTGGGAACGCCTTGAACCAGTTCAGAGGTTCGCAGCACCGCATCAGCGCCGCTGTAGCTGTTCACATTGTCGATGCCGAACAGTGCAAAGTTGTTGTTGGTACGCAGAAGCGTCGAGCCGGTGCCATTCACGGCCGCAGCGTCCAACACGGGGCCGGCGATTGGGTTGGGGTTGCAGCTGGTACCTGCGGGGCCAGCGCCGACGCCGAAGCAGTCAACCGAGTTCGTGATTGCTGCACCGTTCAGCTTGGCCTTGGTGTCCTGATTGAAGGTATAGGAGCCGACGGCAGCCAGGTAAGGATCCAAGCCGTTCTTGGTGACGATCAGGAGATTGTCGACCTTGAGGTGCGACACTGCGTACACATACGCTTGCGCCGGCGCGGCGCTGAACATGGCGGCCACGGTGGCCGAGACAGCGGCCAGGGTCTTCAGCTTTACAAACTTGCTCATGGTGGGTTCCTTGGTGATGCTGAAGCGGAGATCGCTTCATGCGCCGTAAGCCTGTAAAGCATGATGCGTGCCAATGCCTTAAGTCATTGATTTGATTGAGTTAAAAATCAGACTTCAGCGCGCGCGATGCGCTTTGTAAAGAATTTCGACAGCTCACTTGACTTGGCCAAGCAGCGCTTTGACCTCACCTTGGCCGCCGAACTTGTCGCCAAGCTTGGTCAAGGCCTCAAGCTCCAAGCGCGCTCCTTGTATGTCCCCAGACCGCGCCATGAGCTTCGCGAGGTTTAGTCGCAGTGTTGGATCTTCAGGAGAGAGCGCCATGGCCTCGCGCTGAGTCTTCAGGGCCTGATCGAAAAGCTTTTCGGAGGCTTGTACCCATGCCAGGGTATCCAGCAGGGGCGCCGTCCTTGAGCTCAAACTGATCGCGCGATTGATCGGTTCCAGTGCTCCGGGTTTGTTCTGGGCTGCCAGCACCCAAGCGAGGTTATTGAGTGCGCCGGTATGGTTGGGGTGTTGAGCGAGGATGGTCCGAAACTGCTGTTCTGCTTGGGCAAAAATACCGGCCGCCATGTACTGGTCGCCCGTCGCCGCTACGAAGCTCAAATCCTTGGGATGAGTGGCTTTCCGGGATTTGGCCATCCGCTCGGCTTCGGCAACATTACCTGCCCTGAGCAGGGCGCCATGGAGCTTGATGGCGGCCAACGTATTGTCCGGATTTGACTTCAATGCGGCCGTGTAAATCCGTACGATGCCTGGAGCATCGCTCCGCCTTGCAGAGAGTTCTGCTTCGAGCTCATAACCCCGAAGAATTGTGGGCGACACCTTTTGGATCTGTCGAGCCACATTTGCGGCCTCTTGACTTTGTTGTCGTGCCAGGGCCAATGCGTACTGGGTCTCCAGTACCGTCAGATTCCCGGGGAACTGGCCCAGGGCCTGTCGAAGGGTCTGCTCCGCGGCACCGGTGTCTTTTGCGGCAAGTTGAGTGGCGGCAATGCGCAGTTGAGCCCGTGGCGAGTACGGTTCCAGTGCCGCCATGCGCTTGTAGGTCGTCATCGCTTGAGCGTAGTCGCCCGACGCTAGTTGCGCGCGGCCAAGCAGGTCCATCAAATCGGGGCGGTCGGGCAGCGCGACTGCGGCCTTTTGTGCAGCATTCAGGGCGGCCTTGTGTTCCTTTGTCGCCATGAGCTGGGTGATCAGCTCACTCCAGGCGCCTGGCTCTCCTGGATGGTCGCGAACAATTCCTTCCAGGCTTTGCTGCAATTCTTGCGGGGGCGCCTTCTCGAGTCGACGAATCTTCACGATGGCCAACTGAGCGACCAGATTCTTGGGGTCGGCCTTAATGATGCTTGCAAATCGCTTCTTGGCATCGTCGGGCTTGTTGTCTTGCAAGTCCATGCCCGCCAATGCCGCCGCTGACGGGACATGCATCGGGTCAATTTCAAGAGCTCTAGCGAAGCTCTTGCGAGCAGACTCCATGGACTGGGCCGCAAGTTCAACCTTGCCCCGCAAGTGGAATGCCAGGGGCGAGTCAGCAGGCAGTTTACGTTGCAGGTTCTCAATGGCCGCCAGCGCTGATGCAAATTGCTGCGTTTCGGAGAGCAGGCTAATCAGGATGAGATCGGCGTAGCTCCCCTTGTCTTTCAGGGCTAGATCTTTCAGGCCCGCCAGAGTGGCGGGGTCACCCGCCTTGCTGCGCCGGGCAAGCAGAAGCTGCACCTGATGGGCAATATTGTCTGGCGCGAACTTGACTGCCTGCGTCAATTGCTGTGTCGCGGCGTCGGCCTGCCCGGACATGACCAGTGCCTCACCCGCCAGCGCATAGGTCTGTGCATCCGTATCGCCTCGGTTGATCAGCGGGCGCAGTGTGTTCAAGGCCTTCTGCGCCTGACCCATGCGCAGCTGCGTGACTGCGAGGCGGCGTCTGGCCGGATCCAGATCAGGTTGGAGGCTGAGTGCTTTGGCCAGCAGTCGTTCGGACTCTAGCAGCTCGCCATTTTCGAAGTGAATCGCGCCGGCAAGGTGCAGGACGTCTACCCGATCAGGGTACGCCTTGAGTGCTTCGCTTGCCCGGGTGTGGGCTACTCGCCATTGCTTGGCGCTGAAGGCGGCCTGCGCCTCGAGATATGCGGTTTGGGGGTGCTTGGCATGTGGCCCCTTTTTCAGTGCATCGATATGGGCCTGTGCTGCCTGGGTGTTGTTGCTCTTGAGAAGTGCCAGAACCATGGCGGAGCGCGCCATGAGGCTATCCGGCTGCAACTCGATGGCCTTGTTGAGCAGCGCAATCACCGACTCCAGATCACCATCGGCCTTAAAGATCAGCTCGCTCTTCTGAATCAGCGGCAAAGGATTGCGTGGATCGACAGCGATGGCGCGGTCGATCAGTTCATGGGCGCGCTGATACTGCTTCTCCTCCGCGGCCAAGCCTGCGAGCAGCATCAGCGGCGGCGTCTGCTTGGCATCCAGGGCCAGCGATTTGTCGGCGAATTCGCGAGCCCGTAGCTGATTGCCTGCCGCCATATGAGCCATGGCCAAGCTGCCATACAGGTCCGCCTTGGCTCCGGCGCCAGCGAGGGTCTCAGTGCCGAAGTCCGACAGCACCCGATCGTGTTGACCGTTGGCGAGCAGGGCTCGCGCCAGTGCAGGTATGACTTCTTCCCCAGGGGCGCCAAGGTTTCTCGCCTTGTCCAGCTCCACGATCGCCGCAGCAGCCTCGCCCCGATCTAGCAGGGTTTTCCCCATGAGTAGCCGGGCTTCCAGGAGATTCGGGTCCTGTTGCAAGGCATTCTTGAGTTGAACAATCGCCGCTGCCTGATCTTGCTTGGCCAGGCTGCTTTGGGCCGCTTGCAAGCTCTCCTGGGCGCTTGGCCCACCGCAAGCCGCTAGCGCGGAAATGAGGCACAGGGCGAGAGCAACTTGAGTCCTTCTGACGCGCAATGCTGGTTTCATGGGACGAGTCGGGGCGGGCGAGGCCCGGGTTGGGGTGCGGCGATTATTGAGGTGCGCCGCGCGTTGGGGCAATCACTCGCCAGAGGGGGTCTAGCGCGGCTGCAACAGCCTTTCAAGTGCTAGCCGCAGGGAGCGGGAGCGGGCGGTGGGGCTGTGGCCTACGCGGCCAAAGAAAACCGTTCTGGCCTCCAGGTCGGGCCCCAGCAAGGAGATCAGTTCGTCGCGCACCGCGCTCGCGGCTTGCGAACTGCCGTGCTGCCGGGAAAAGGTTAGACCCTTAGAGGCATAACGTGCGAAGACCAGCGGGGTCACTTCGGGCTGCATCTGCAGCTTGAGTGCCGATAGCTGGAGCCACAGCCTTTGCACGGCCCGCCCTGCGGCAACGTAGTCGTCCACGGTCTTTGGCGGGGTCTCGGAGAGCAGGGCATAGTGCCCGGCGCAGCGCAGAGCGGGCAGCAGGTCCATCTGGATGCGAGGCATCCAAGTGCCGGCCATGAAGCGGTTGAAAAACTGCACGCGGGCCCAGCTTCCCAGGATCCACTGCATCAAGCGTGTGGTGGCTGCGTCGACGCCCAGGGCCTGATCCGGAACCTTGTCATCGCTGAACTGCTTTTTCCAGTCGATGATCTCGCGATGGACCGCATAAGCTTCTGGAGTCGTCAATCGCAGCTTGGCCGAGCGAAACAACAGTCCCGCAACGGCGCGGCGCTGCGTCGGGCTCTCCAGCCAGTGCAAGGAGTAGCCTGCCGGCAGGCTGCGAGACAAGATATCTTTTTCGTCTTGGCGCAAGGCCTGGGTCGAAAAAGGGCGTCGTTGGACGCTGCGGCGTTCGATCTCGGCTTCCAGCGGGTCGGGGCGAAGGTCGTGTTGTGATGTGAATCGGAGGTCAAAAACTGGACGTTCCACAGCTTGATCATGGCGGCGCTGCGCATGCAGTGCCAGCCCATGAGCGCTCGCGGCGATTGCCGCCGTCTCAATCAGCGCACCCATCGCAATCTGGCTGGGGTGGCCGTCCAAGTCGTAGACGCAGTGGTCCCGAGTATCAAAACAATGAGCCACTGCATGATCCGGCGCCAGAATCTGGAACCGCCACGGCTGCGTGTTGTCACCGCTCGGTGCCCAGCGTGCGCGGTCGAGAATTTTGTGCAACACGGAGCTGTCGTTCATAGATTTGCGAGGCGATGGTGTCGGCTAGGATGGTATCGGTCCGGGCGGTGTCTCGCTCATGTTTTTGTCTGTCCTAGGGGAGGCTTGATGGCCAATCTATTTGACTACCGCCGTGCGTTTTCCCGAAACATCGGTTGGGTGACCGAGGAGGAGCAGCAGAAAATCCGGAGCTCGCGAGTTGCTGTGGCGGGTTTGGGCGGTGTTGGCGGGGCGCATGCCTTGACCCTGGCTCGTTTGGGGGTTGGGAGCTTTCATATTGCTGACTTTGATGACTTCGAGGTTCATAACTTCAATCGTCAGGTCGGGGCCTCAATGAAGACTTTGGGACGTTCAAAGGCCGAAGTGCTGGCTGAGATGGTGCTGGACATTAACCCCGAGGCCGAGGTCAAAGTCTTTGCGCGCGGTGTCCAGGCTGAAAACGTTGGCGAGTTCCTGGAGGGTGTCGATGTCTACGTCGATGGGATCGATTTTTTCGCCATCGAGGCGCGGCGCCGCCTGTTCAAGGAAAGTTACGAACGCGGCATTCATGCCCTAACTGCCGCACCCTTGGGCATGGGCGCCGCCCTGCTCTATTTCAAGCCGGGTGGCGTCAGCTTTGAGGACTACTTCAAGGTGGAGGGGCGTTCGGAACAGGAGCAGTACGCGCGCTTCATTGCCGGCTTGTCTCCGGCGATGTTGCAGCGTCACTACATCGTGGTCCCAGAAGCGGTGGACTTTGCCAGCCGCAAGGGGCCGTCGACCATGATGGCTTGCGATTTCTGCGCCGGCCTGATGGGGACCTCGGTGCTCAAGGTGCTGCTGGGGCGAGGGAGTTTGCGCGCGGCACCGTGGGCCATGCAGTTTGATGCCTACAGCCAGAAGCTGCGATTTACTTGGCGTCCGGGCGGCAACTCGAATCCCCTTCAGCAGCTCATGCTTCGCTTCATCCGGCCGATATTGCGTGGCAGTTTTGAGTAGTTGACGGCAGTCTGCTGCGCTGGCTTGGTCTGGGCGTGCAATATCGCGCGGATTGCTCGACTTGCCCCTACTCGGGGGATGGCGCGAGTGCTTGTTTCTAGGGTGGAATGCGCCCTAGAACATGCCCTGAGATTGCTCATGGGCTTGTGGCATCATGAATCGCCGGATGGACCGCGCAGTGCGCCTGGGCGACGGTGCTGCACAGACACTTTCTTACGGAGAACGCTTTGAACATTCGTGTTGCTCGAACCCTGCGGGAAGCGGTCGTGATCGGCTTGGCTGTCGGTAGTCTGATGCTTGGCGGCTGCGCCATGACGGGCCCGAGCCACCCGGCAGCGCCGGCATCGGCAGGCGGGCAGGATTACAGCTACGTCGTCGGGGCAGGTGATACCTTGAACATCATCGTCTGGCGAAACCCAGAGCTGTCAACTTCGGTGCCCGTGCGCCCGGATGGCAAGATCTCGACGCCGCTGGTGGATGAGTTGATGGTGCAGGGCAAGAACTCCGTGGAGATCGCCCGCGACATCGAGAAGCAGCTCGGCAAATATGTTCGCGATCCGGTCGTGACCGTGGTGGTGACGGGCTTTGTCGGGCCCTACAGCGAGCAGATTCGTGTGGTGGGCGAGGCTGCCCGGCCTCAGTTCCTTCCCTACAAGCAGAAGATGACGCTGCTGGATGTGATGATCGCGGTGGGCGGTCTGACTGATTTTGCTGCGGGCAACCGAGCCACGATTCTGCGGGCGGCCGAAGGCAACAAGCAGTATTCGGTGCGCCTGTCGGATCTGCTCAAACGCGGCGATGTGGCGGCCAATGTCGAGATGCGTCCCGGGGACATCCTGATCATCCCCCAGAGCTTTTTCTGATGTCCGGCATGCGCTGAGGCGCCTGGGTGCACGGCTTGCCGCGCGCCATTGCGGAAGCAGACCTGTTCACAAGGCATTGCATGCCTAGCCCGAGTGCATCTCGATGGATTCTCTGATCGCTCAACTTCTCAATATCGCCCGCAGCATGTGGAAGTACCGCTGGCCAGCGGTGCTTGTGTCATGGGTGGTGGGTCTCATCGCGGCCGTGGTCGTGCTGATGATGCCCGATCGTTACGAAGCCAGCGCGCGCATCTACGTCGACACGCAGTCGATCCTGAAGCCCCTGATGGCGAATTTGGCTGTGCAGCCCAACGTCGAGCAGCAGGTGCAGATGCTGAGCCGCACCTTGATCAGCCGCCCCAATGTGGAAAAGCTGGTTCGTATGGCGGACCTGGATTTGAAGAGTCAGTCCAAGGCGCAGCAGGAGGCCCTGATCGATACGGTGACCAAGTCGCTGTCCATCCAGAGTACCAACCGGGACAATCTCTACACCTTGTCCTATCGAGATAGCGATCCCGAGACGGCCAAGCGGGTGGTTCAATCGCTGGTGTCGATCTTCGTGGAGTCCAGTCTGGGCGCCAGCCGCAAGGACTCCGCCACGGCGGCCACCTTTATCAACGAGCAGATCAAGAACTACGAGGCAAAGCTGGAAGAGGCCGAAGGTCGCCTCAAGGACTTCCGCCTGCGCAATATCCAGAACATGGCGGCCGACGGCAAGGACGCCGCGTCGCGACTGGGTGAGCTCAGCGGCCAGCTGGAGCGTGCGCGGCTGGAGCTGCGCGAGGCAGAGAATGCGCGCGATGCGGCGAAGAAGCAGCTGGACTCAAGCCGTTCCAAGGACGGCGGGGAAAGTACCACGCAAAGCCTTCTGCAGGAATCTTCGCTCGCCGTCTCCACCCCCGAGATCGATGCCCGAATCGATGCCCAGCGCCGCAATCTCGATGCGCTGCTGCAGCGCTACACCGAGCAGCATCCCGACATCGTCAGCACGCGCAAGCTGATCGCCGATCTGGAAGATCAAAAGCGCAAGGAAGTGGCCGAGCTGCGCAAGACCGCGATGGCGGCGCCGGTGTCGGGCTCGTCTGGCAGCTTGATGCAGCAGGAGCTGAGTCGCATGGCCGCTGCCGCCGAGGTGCAGGTTGCTTCCTTGAAGGCGCGTGTGGCGGAGTACAGCAGCCGCTATGCGCAAGCCATGGCGGCCGTAAAGACCTCTCCGCAGCTGGAGGCCGAGGCTTCGCAGCTCAATCGCGACTACGCGATTCACAAGAAGAACTACGAGGAACTGGTGGCCAAGCGTGAGTCGGCGACCCTCAGTGGTGAGCTGGACGTGGCTTCGGGCGTTGTCGATTTCCGCGTCATCGACCCGCCTCGTGCCTCGCCCAAGCCGGTGGCGCCGAATCGCTTGCTGCTGCTCGGCGGCGCCCTGGCAGCCGCGCTGGCGGCTGGCCTGTTCACCGCTTTTGCGGCATCGCAGTTGCGGCCCGTTTTCCATGATGGCAATGAGCTGCGCACCCGCACCGAGTTGCCGGTTCTTGGCGTGGTGTCACGCCTGACCACGCCGGCCGATCAGCGCCGTCAGCGCATGGACTGGATCCGCTTTGGCGCGGCATCCGGGGGGCTGGTCGGCGTGTATATCCTGGGTCTGGTGGCGATGGCCATCGTGTTGAGCAGACAGGCGGGTTGAATGAGCAGCCTTATTGAACAAGCAGCACAACGCCTGGAGCAACTGCGCCAGGCTGGCGTTTCGCTGCCCGGTGATTCGGCCCAGCCTGTGCAGCAGGCCAGTATGCCGGCGGCCTCTGTCATACCGGCCGAGTTGCCCTTGCCTGAGGCCGATACCAACTCCGCGACGCAGTCGCGCCGCGTGGAACTTGATCTGCGGGCTCTGGCCGCCCAGGGCTTTCTGACACCCAACGCCCCGCGGACACAGATTGCCGATCAGTACCGGGTCATCAAGCGTCCGCTGATCAAGAATGCCATGGGGCGGGGCGCATCGACCCTGAATCATGCCAATCTGCTCATGGTGACCAGCGCCTTGGCCGGCGAAGGAAAGAGCTTCACCTCGATCAATCTGGCCATGAGCATTGCGGCCGAGATGGACAACACGGTGATGCTGGTCGACGCCGACGTGGCCCGACCCTCCGTGTTGCGCATGCTGGGTTTGCCTCAGGGACCTGGATTGCTGGATGTGCTGGAAGACAGGGTTGACATGAGTGATGTGCTGCTGCGCACCAATGTCGACAAGCTGACCATTCTGCCCAGCGGCACACCGCATGCCAGGGCCACCGAATTGCTGGCCAGCGATGCCATGAGCAATCTCTTGCATGCCATGGCCAAGCGCTATCCGGATCGCATCATCATCTTCGATTCCCCGCCCCTGCTATTGACCACCGAGTCGCGGGTACTGGCTTCACATATGGGGCAAATCGTCATCGTGGTGCATGCCGACAAGACACCGCAGAGTGCCGTACAGCAGGCCTTGGCCACTATTGAGGCCTGCCCTGTGAAGCTCATGCTGCTGAATCAGGCGAAGTCTGGCGGTGGTGGCGGCTATGGCTACGGATATGGCTACGGGTACGGCTATGGATATGGCTATGGTCAGGCGGCGGCGCCATCCGGCGAACAAGAGCATGAAGCGAGCAAAGCCTGAGCGCCTGTCTCAGGGCGTGGCATGGCTGCTGGTGCTGCTGGCCTTGCCCGCCTGGTCGCAGTCCGGTGCCGATGGCCGTGCCTTGCGCCTTGATACCAGCCTCGGACTGACTCAGACCTATACCGACAATCTGCGCTTGAGCAGCACGGCCAAGGACGCTGCGCTCATTACCCAGATCAGTCCCGGGCTGCGCGTCAGTAGTTCGGGTGGCCGGCTGCGGGGTGATCTGGACTACACCCTGAACGGCTTGCTGTACAGCCGCAGCGAGAGTGCCAACCAAACTCAGCACCGACTTAGCGCGCGTGCCAACGCGGAGTTGATCGAAGATCGTTTGAGTGTGGATGCTACTGCCAGCATCAGCCAGCAGACGCTGTCCGCCTTCGGCCCCACTTCTGCATCGCCGGTTCTGCCAGGCGGGAACACGGCCGAGGTTTATTCGCTGTCCTTGAGGCCTGTGCTCAGGGGACAGCTGGCCGGTTTGTTCAGCTACAGCATGCAAGCCGCCTTCACCGAAGCCAGGGCCAAAGATAGCGTGGCTGGTGATGCCAGCAGCCACAACTTGTCCATGCAGCTCGGCGGGCTCGGTGCCACCGGTCTGTTGGGCTGGTCGGCCCAACTCAGCCGCCTGCACTCGGCGCCCAGGCAGGGGCGAAGCACGGACACCGAGCAGGGGAGCGTGAGTCTTTTGCTGCGTCCCGATCCGGAGTGGTCGGCTTCCTTGACTGTCGGGCGCGAGCGCGCGGATCTGGCGACACCTAGCGCACGCAACGGCAGCACCTACGGCTTCAGCGCGCAGTGGCAGCCTCAGACGCGGACCCGGCTCTCCCTGGACTGGCAGCATCACGAATACGGAGACACGCACTCCATCAGTCTGGAGCACCGCATGGCCCGCTCGGTCTGGCGCTTTGTCGACAGCCAGTCGGTCAACCGCCCCGGATTGCAGGGCAATGGCGGGGGGCTGAGCAACTACGACTTGTTGTTTGCGCTGGCCGCTGGCCGTGAGCCCGATTTGCAAAAGCGCGATGTGCTGGTGCGACAGCAGCTCGCGCAGCTGGGCCTGGATCCCAACGCCCTGGTCCAGGGTGGGTTTGTCAACAGCAGCAACAGTCTGATGCGGCGCCAGGAGGCCTCCTTCGCCCTGCAAGGCCTGCGGACCTCGGCTACCTTCACCCTGTCGCGCACGCGCAGCGAGCTCTTGGATCCGGTGGCGAATGGCCGTGATGACTTCAGCAATAGCAGCCGTATCCGCCAGCAGGTCTACGCGCTCAATCTGGCGCATAGGCTGACGCCGGATAGCAGCTTGACGCTGACCCTGAGTCAGCTCAAGAGCCGTGGCGAGTTGAGCAGTCAATATAGCGCACTGCGCTCCGTCCTGGCCAACTGGTCGGCCCGCTTGGGGCCTCGCAGCTCCCTGGTTCTGGGGCTTCGACACAGCGACTTTGAGAGCAGCATCCAACCCTATCGCGAGAATGCCGTGCTCGCCACCTTTACCCAGCAGTTCTAGCCCATGTATGAAGCTTTCTACGGGCTGAACAGCAAGCCGTTTCAGCTCAGCCCCGACCCCAATTTCTATTTCGGCAGCAAGCAGCACCGCCGGGCCAAGGCCTATCTGGACTACGGCGTGCTGCGCAATGACGGATTCATCGTCATCACGGGCGAGATCGGGGCGGGCAAGACGACCTTGCTGCGCGGCCTGCTCGACAGTCTGAACCGCAGCCAGGTGGTCATCGGCAATCTGGTGACCACGCAACTCGATGCCGAAGACACCTTGCGCATGGTGGGCGCGGCTTTTGGTGTGCGAGTCAAGGACCTGCCCAAATCCGAGCTGCTGATGACGCTGGAGGCATTCTTTGTCAGCCAGACCAGCCAGGGCAAGCGCTGCCTGCTCATCGTCGATGAGGCTCAGAACCTGAGTGCTCGCGCCGTGGAAGAGCTGCGCATGCTCTCCAACTTCCAGTTCAGCAATCAATCGCTTCTGCAGACCTTTCTGGTGGGGCAGCCGGAGTTTCGCGGCATCTTGCAGCGTCCCGAGATGGAGCAGTTCCGCCAGCGCGTCGCGGCCACCTGCCATATCGGCCCGCTGGACGAGGACGAAACCCAGCGCTATATCGAGCATCGCCTGAAGTGTGCGGGCAGCCAGGGCAAACCCAGCTTTGATCCCGAGGTTTTTCTGGTGGTGCACCAGGCCAGTCAGGGTATTCCTCGCCGGATCAACTCCCTGTGCGATCGCCTGCTGCTGCTGGGCTTTATGTCCGGCAAGACCCACCTGGGCAAGGAAGATGTCGAGGAGGTTTTGCGCGATATCGCCCAGGAGTCCCAGGTGCCTGCCCAGTCGGGCGGCCTCGCCCTGGCGGCTCACCCCACGCTGGATCTCGATCTGAGTCGCCTGGCCTTGGGGACGGAACAGGCTGCGGGCCTGGCGCAGGAGATCGCCACCCTGAGCCAGGAGCAGCAATTGGGGCAGATGCAGCGCCTGGAGAACAGCCTGGCGCGCCTTGAGCGCATCAACCTCCAGACACTGGCCCTGTTGCAGCGTTTGGTGGAAGCGGTGAGCCAGCCGTCCGTGCGGGGCGATGCGCCCCGTGACGGGTCTTGATCTGCCTTCCTCGGAGTGTCCGATGCTGATGCCCACCCGTCCCAGTCGCCCGCGCAACGCCATGACGATAGACGTGGAGGACTACTTCCAAGTCTCCGCCTTCGCGCCTTTCATCCCGCGTGGCGATTGGGATGTGCGCGAATGCCGGGTCGAGCGCAATGTGGATCGCATTCTTGCGCTGCTGGCGGATCGGGGCATTTGCGCGACCTTCTTCACCCTGGGCTGGGTGGCCCAGCGCTATCCGGCGCTGGTGCGGCGCATTGTTGAGCAGGGACATGAGATTGCCAGCCATGGCTACGGCCATGAACGCGCCAGCGACCTGAGTCCCGAGGCCTTTCGCAGCGATGTGGCGCGAGCCAAGGCCCTGTTGGAGGATCTGAGCGGCTATGAGGTGCTGGGCTATCGCGCCCCGAGCTTCTCCATCGGCAAGGGCAATCTCTGGGCCTTCGATGTGCTGCGCGATTGCGGCTATCGCTACAGCTCCAGCGTCTATCCAATTCGGCACGACCACTACGGCATGCCTGATGCCCCGCGTTTCGCCTTTCCGGTCCGCGAGGGCTTGCTCGAAGTGCCGGTGACGACCTTGCGTCTGAGGGGGCGCAACTATCCTTCCAGTGGCGGAGGCTACTTCCGTTTGCTGCCTTATGCCCTGTCGCGCTGGCTGATTGCACAGGTGAACCAGCAGGATCAGCAATCGGCGGTGTTCTATTTCCACCCCTGGGAGATTGATCCCGGCCAGCCGCGCATTGAGGGCATCGATCTGAAAACGCGCTTTCGGCACTACGTCAATATCCAGCGCACCGAAGCCCGTATCGCGCAGCTGCTGCAGGACTTCGAATGGGGCCGCATGGACGAGATTTTCCTTGGGCAGGCTCAGGGCCGGCGTGCGGCCGTGGCGGCGTCGGCATGAGTGAGGCGGCGCGTCTTTGCGTCCAGCGCCTGGCGTTTGGCGATGTGCAGACGGCGCAGCGCTGGGACGCCTTCGTGCTCGGCTGTGCACAAGCCAGCTTCTTCCATCGTGCGGGTTGGATGCGCATGGTGGGCGAGATTTTTGGTCACACTTGCTTCTTCCTCTATGCCGAAAGGGCAGGGCGCCTCGAGGGGGTACTGCCCCTGGCCCAGATCAAGAGCCGGCTGTTTGGCCATTCTCTGATCAGCCTGCCCTTTGCGGTGTACGGCGGCGTGGCGGCGGACACCGAAGAGGCGGCCCAGGCCCTGGAAGTCGAGGCGCAGCGGCTGGCGCGCGAGTTGGGCGTCGAGCACCTGGAGCTGCGACATGTGCAGCAACGCCATGCGGACTGGCCGCAGCAAGACCTCTACGTCACCTTTCGCAAGGAGATCCTGCCCGAGGAAGAGGCCAATATGCTGGCCATTCCGCGCAAGCAGCGAGCCATGGTGCGCAAGGGCATCAAGAACGGGCTGATCGGCCATATCGACAAGGACGCGTCCCGCTTCTTCGCCCTCTATGCCGACAATGTGCACCGTCACGGCACACCTGCGATGCCGCGCCGCTATTTCGAGGCCTTGCTTCAGGAGTTCGGGCCCGACTGCGAGGTGTTGACGGTGTCCGATGCACAGGGGACCCCCCTCAGTTCGGTGCTCAGTTTCTACTTCCGTGACGAAGTGCTGCCCTACTATGCCGGCGACGCCGTTGCGGCACGCGAGCTGGCGGCCAATGACTTCAAATACTGGGAATTGATGCGGCGCGCCTGCGCGCGCGGCCTCAAGGTGTTTGACTATGGCCGCAGCAAGCAGGATACGGGCTCCTATGCGTTCAAGAAGAACTGGGGCTTTGAGCCGACGCCGCTGCACTACGAATACTGCCTCTACCGCCGCGATACCGTGCCCCAGAACAATCCCAGCAACGCCAAGTACCAGCTCTTGATCAAGACCTGGCGCCGCATGCCGCTGTCCTGGGCAAATTGGCTGGGGCCTTACATCGTGCGCAACCTGGGGTGATGGTGCTCATGAAGCCAGTGTCGCCTTGTGGGGCTGCCAGGCCGCGCTTGAACGGCTGGCAAGGGGCAGCTTGATGGCCAAGATTCTGTATCTTGTGCATCGCCTGCCTTATCCGCCCAACAAGGGCGACAAGGTGCGCTCCTACCATCTGCTCAAGCACTTGGCCGCCCAGCATGAGGTCTATCTGGCGACCTTTGTCGACGACCCCGAGGACGAGCAATACCTGCCCCTGCTCAAACGCCTTTGTGTTGATGTGTTTGCCACGCGCCTGAACCCCGCCACCGCGAAGATGGCCAGCCTGCGCGGCCTGTTCAGCGGCGAAGCCCTGACCCTGCCTTACTACCGGGATGCGGGCATGGCGCGCTGGGTGAGCGAGCTGGCCCAGCGCGTTGGCCTGGATGCCTCGGTGGTGTTTTCCTCGTCCATGGCTCAGTACGCCACTTCGCTTGACGGGGTGCCTATGCTGGTGGACTTCGTGGATGTGGATTCGGCCAAGTGGACGGAGTATGCGCAGGCTCATGCCTGGCCCATGTCCTGGCTCTACCGCCGTGAGGGTCGACAGCTGCTGGACTTTGAGCGCCGTGTGGCCGAGCGTGCGAGCTGCTCATTTTTCGTGACGGAGAAGGAGGCGGCGCTGTTCCGCCGTCTTGCTCCGCAGTGCACAGGGCCTGTCGAAGCCATGTGCAACGGGGTCGATGCCGAGTTCTTTGCGCCTGATGAGCAGCGCCCCTCGCCCTTTGAGCCGGGAACTCAGGCCCTGGTGTTCACCGGCGCCATGGACTACTGGCCCAATGTGGACGCCGTGAGCTGGTTCTGCGCCGAGATCTTGCCCGAGCTGCGCCGCAGCCGGCCGGCACTGAGCTTTTACATCGTGGGTCGCAGCCCGACGCCGGCGGTGATGGCGCTGGCGGGCGAGGGTGTGGTGGTGACCGGTACGGTGGCCGATGTTCGCCCCTATCTGCAGCATGCCGATGTGGTGGTCGCGCCGCTGCGCCTTGCGCGCGGCATTCAGAACAAGGTGCTGGAAGCCATGGCCATGGGGCGTCCGGTGGTGGCGGCCCGCCAATGCGTGGAGGCTATTGACGCCCAAGCCGGGCAGGAACTGCTGGCCGCCGAACAAGCCGGCGACTACGTGCGTGCGATCAATGAGTTGCTGGCCGCGCCGCAGCGTGCCCGGACCCTGGGCGAGGCAGGGCGAGCCTGTGTGCTGCGCTCCTACAGCTGGTCGGCCCATCTCGCGGGCATTGACCGGCACCTTCAGGATATTCGGCGCGAGGAGGTGCAGCCCTCATGACCCAGGCTCTGATCCAGTCTCCGGTATCCGGGCGCGACAGCGGCTGGCGCCTTGCGCTGCCCCTGCTGCTTGTCTTGATCCTGGCCCTGCTGGGGCTCTACCGCGAGACGGCGATGGCCATGGTCGGCATCTGGCAGCGGTCTGACACCTTTGCCCATGCCTTTATCGTGCCGCCCATCGCGCTGTGGCTGATCTGGCGTCGGCGGGCCCGCCTGGCGCTGATGAATCCCCGACCATCGCTGTGGTTTGCGCTGCCACTGCTGATGGCGGGTGCCGCCTGGCTGCTCGGGGAAATGGTTGCCGTGAATGCCCTGGCCCAGGCCGGACTCGTCCTCATGGTGATCGCCTGCGTTCCCCTGATGCTGGGGCCGCAGGTGGCGGCGGCCATGGCCTTCCCACTGGGCTTCCTTCTCTTCTGCGTGCCGGTGGGCGAGTTTCTGATGCCCACGCTCATGGAGTCCACGGCTGACTTCACCGTGCTGGCCTTGCGCATGTCGGGCATCCCGGTCTATCGCGAGGGCCTGCAGTTCGTGATTCCTTCGGGAAACTGGTCCGTGGTCGAGGCCTGCAGTGGCCTGCGCTACCTGATCGCCTCGGTCATGGTCGGTACCTTGTTCGCCTATCTCAGCTACAAGTCTGTGAAGCGGCGGCTGGCCTTCATCGCTTTCGCCACCGTTTTGCCCATTGTGGCCAACTGGCTGCGCGCCTACCTCATCGTCATGCTGGGGCACCACTCGGGGAACGAGCTGGCGGTCGGTGCCGATCATCTGGTCTACGGCTGGGTGTTCTTCGGCGTGGTCATGTTTGCGATGTTCATGGTCGGCGCGCGCTGGGCGGATTCGGAGCCCGAGTCAGCGCAGACTGGGGCCGCAGACCGCATCTCGCACTCGCCGGCGGCGAGCGCTCCCTTTTGGTTGGCTGCGGCTTGCCTGGTCGTGGCCGCCGTGCTGCCCCATCAGCTGCTGCGCGCCATGGAGCCTGCGGCGGGCCCGCTCGCATCCCCCCGCCTGCAGCTGGCACCGCTCACGCCATGGCAGCCTCAGGACCATGTCTTGCCCGCGTGGAAGCCGGTCTTCGAGCGACCCGCCGCCGAGTTCCAGCAGAGCTATGAGCAGGGCGCTCGTGCTGTGGGGCTTCATCTGGCCTATTACCGGCACCAGAATCATGAGAGCAAGCTCGTCAGTTCCAGCAATATGCTGGTCCGGTCTGAGGATACGCAATGGTCCCGCGTCCAGGGCTCAAGCCGCAGCGTTGCCCTGGGCGCCGAGACGGTTTCTCTGCATGATGCCGAGCTTCGCGGTCTGAGTGGTGCTGAAGCCAACACCCGGCTGCGCGTCTGGCAGTTCTACTGGATCGGGGGGCGCCTGACCGCCAGCCCAGTGCGCGCCAAGCTCCTGACTGCCTGGCACCAGCTCAGCGGTGACGGTGACGATGCCGCCTCCGTCATCGTCTATACCCGCAGCAGTGTCGACAATCCTGCTGTGGCCGAGGAAACCTTGAAATCATTCCTCAGCAACAACTGGCCAGCGATTGCCGCCGCACTGCAGAGCGCGCAGCGCATGCGCTGATGGCAATGAATTGAATCTAGAGAGGGAATACGGAAATGACGACGGTAGCGGTGATCGGTCTGGGCTATGTCGGCCTGCCCCTGGTGGTGGAGTTCGGCAAGCATATGCGCACCATCGGCTTTGATATCGCCGAGTCCAAGGTGGAGGCTTGCCAGCGCGGCACCGATCCCTCGCGCGAGCTGAGCGATGAGCAGGTGCAGGCCGCCAAGCATGCCGTCTACACCGCCGATCCGGCCCTGCTGGCCGAGGCCGACATCATCGTGGTGGCCGTGCCCACCCCGGTGGATGAGGCCCACATCCCCGACTTCCGCCCCCTGATCGGTTCCTCCACCAGCGTGGGCCGCCACATGAAGAAGGGCGCCATCGTGGTCTATGAGAGCACGGTCTACCCCGGCGCCACTGAGGAAGTCTGCATCCCGGTGCTGGAGCGCGAGTCCGGCATGAAGTGGAAGCAGGACTTCTTCGTGGGCTACAGCCCCGAACGCATCAACCCGGGCGACAAGGAGCACACGCTCACCAAGATCCTGAAGATCGTCTCCGGCGACACCCCGGAAACGCTGGAGAAGGTGGCGCAGACCTACGAAAAGATCATCGTGCCTGGCGTGCACCGCGCCAGCAGCATCAAGGCCGCCGAAGCGGCCAAGGTCATCGAAAACACCCAGCGTGACCTGAACATCGCGTTGATGAACGAACTGGCCATCATCTTCGACAAGATCGGCATCGACACCAGCGAAGTTCTGGAGGCCGCCGGCACGAAGTGGAACTTCCTGAAGTTCAAGCCGGGCCTGGTGGGTGGACACGGCATTGGCGTGGACCCCTACTACCTGACGCACAAGGCCGACATGCTGGGCTACCACCCGCAGGTGATTCTTGCCGGGCGCCGCATCAATGACGGCATGGGCAAGTTCATCGCTGAGCAGACCGTCAAGCACATGATCGCAGCCGGCTCCTACATCAAAGGCGCCAAGGTCAATGTGCTGGGG
>NZ_JBKCLH010000043.1:0-7376 GCF_046300915.1 Roseateles sp.
TAGCTCAGACTGAAGGAGCACACCATGGACCGAACCCCTCTGCAGATCGTGGAGACGGTGGATGCAGCCAAGTTGACCATGGGTCAACTGGAGGAACGTTTGTCAGGCGGCACGGATGTCCTGGACCTGGGCGACCACTCGGTGATCCGGACCACGGTGAGGCGAATCGAAGAGCTTCTGAGCCAAGCCGCGGAGTACGAGGAAGTCTTGCGCCGGCAACTGGCGCGCACCAACGGCCGGATCACCGCGTCTACCGCCTGACCGCAGTCCCGCTGCCGGTCTCCACTCTGGATCTCGGCCATTGCTGGGATGCCGCGCCTTAGAGCGCAAACGTACAAGCTCGGCCAAGTTGAAGTGTGACCGCCTGGGGATCACGCGTACACGCGTAACCCACGCAGCGGCCCACCGCGACATCGGTCATGGAAGTCTGAGCGCAGTACTCAAGTCGGTGGACGGGGGCGGGGCGAATGGTGTACTGTATGCATGTACAGTATTCTACTTGCCAACCACCATGCCCCCGCCACCCCCCATCGAGGCCCTTGCGCCTCCCGGGACCGAGATCCGCTGCGACGCCGTCGCTGAGGCGGCACTCGACCTGGCGGCGCCTGGGCAGAACGCAGCGGCGGCGACCCCGCCCCTGCCGCCAGAGCTGTCTGAGCGCCTGTGGCGGGGCCATGAGCTCAGCCATGGCCATCAGGCTAGCGTGCCCACTGGCTTTGCAGCCCTGGATGCCGAGCTGCCCGATGGCGGCTGGCCCTATGCCAGCCTCACGGAAGTGTTGCAGGCTCAGCCCTCGCTGCTGGAGTGGCGCCTGGTCGGCCCGTGCCTGCACCAGTTGGTCGGGCAGCGCGCCATTGCCCTGATTGGCCCACCCAAGCCCCCTCATCTGCCAGGACTACGGCACCTCGGGCTCAAC
Source organism: Roseateles sp. (assembly GCF_046300915.1). Classification (GTDB taxonomy): domain Bacteria; phylum Pseudomonadota; class Gammaproteobacteria; order Burkholderiales; family Burkholderiaceae_C; genus Kinneretia. The sequence goes on from NZ_JBKCLH010000043.1 coordinate 917, forward strand.
GAAGAGCGCCTGGTCTGGATCCGCGCCGAAGCGCCCTCGGAGCGGCTCTGGGCCACCGAGCAACTGGTGCGAGCCAATGCCGCAGCCGCCGTGCTGACCTGGCTGCCCCAAGCCCGGCCGGAGCAGATGCGCCGCCTGCAGGTGCTGGCCCAGGGCTGTGAAGGCCCTGTGTTCGTGTTCAGGCCACTGGCAGCCCGCCATGACCCGTCGCCCGCGCCGCTGCGTCTGCTGGCCACCCCCGCCCCGGATTGGACGCTGGAGGTGCAGATCCTCAAGCGCCGGGGTCCGGTTCATGAAGGCCCACTCACCCTGTCCTCCATTCCCGGAGGACTTCAGCATGTGCTGACGGCCCGCACTCTGCGGCCCAGCCTGCTCCTGCCCACCAAGGAGGCCCCACACCATGCTGTGGGTCGCCCTGCTCATCGCCACAGCGCCGCCGCCGCCCCGCGCCAGGTCGACCGCACCGTCAGCACCGTCGGCCAGCGCTGAAGCGCTGCAGGGCCTGGCCCTGTGGTGTCTGCAGTTCACGCCGCGCGTGGCTTTGATGGAAGACGTCGCCGTCGTGATGGAGGTCGAGGCCAGCCTGCGCCTGTTCACAGGCCTGGAGGCGCTCAAGGCCCGCATCAGCGACGAGGCGCCGGACCTGGGCGTCCAAGGTGTGGCGTGGGCGCCCACGGCCATGGCGGCCCTGATCATGGCGCGCTGCGGCGTGCTGGACCTGGGGGAGCGTCTGCTACAGCCCGTGCTGGATGAGCTGCCACTAACGGCCCTGAGCGCGGCCGCGGCCCATGCTGAGACCTTGTCCCGCGCCGGCATCTACACCCTGGGCCAGCTGCGCACCCTGCCGCGGGGCGGCATCAGCCGGCGCTTCGATGCCCAGCTGCTGACCGCGCTGGATCAGGCCTACGGTCTGCGGCCACAGCCCTTCTCGTGGGAGGCCTTGCCCGAGCATTTTTCGGTGCGGGCTGAGCTGCCCAGCCGCGAGGAGCGGGCTCCGGCGCTCTTGGTGTTCGCCAGACCGCTGCTGATGCAGATGTGCGGCTGGCTGGCCGCCCGGCACGCGGGGGCCAGCGGCTTCACGCTGCGCTGGGTGCACGACTCCATGCGGGCCAAGGATGCCGGGGACGGCGGCGAGCTGACCATCCGCTCCAGCGAGGCGCTGCGGGACCTGGAGCATTTCACGAGGCTGCTGGCGGAGCACCTGGCCAAGATCGAGCTGCTGGCGCCGGTGGGTGAGCTGCAGCTGGAGGCCCTGGGCGTGGAGCGGGTCAGCGCGCAGAGCCAGTCCCTGCTGCCCCAGAGCCTGAGTGGTGGCGAGTCCATGAGCCTGGTGCTGGAGCGCATCGCAGCCCGCTTTGGAGCGGAGCGGGTGCTGCAGCCCTATCAGGTGGACGACCACCGGGCCGACTGGGCCACGCATTGGGCACCGGCGACGCTGCGGCGCAGCCGCCGCCAGCCCGAGGTGCCGGAGCTGCCCGCCCCGACGTTCTTGCTGGAGCAGCCGCTCAAGCTGGCAGTGCGCGATCACCGGCCTCACTACCAGGGGGCTTTGCTCTTGCTGGTTGGGCCGGACCGGGTGGAGGGCGGCTGGTGGGACAGGCTGCCGGGTATGTCCCTGACCCGCCATGTGGTCCGCGACTACTGGGTGGCCCAGTCCCCCGCGGCCGGGGTGCTGTGGATCTACAGCACGCGCATGGACGATGGCGAGATGGCCTGGTTCCTGCACGGTGTGTTTGCCTGAAGCCTGAGCCCAGGATGCTGAGCCCATGGCCACGATCCCCGACTATGCAGAGCTGCGCTGCACGAGCAATTTTTCATTTCTGAAGGGCGCCAGCTGGCCGCAGGAGCTGGTGGAGCGCGCTAAGGCCCTGGGCTACTCGGCCCTGGCGATCACGGACGAGTGTTCGGTGGCCGGCGTGGTGCGCGCGCATGTGGAGGCCAAGGCCCAGGGCTTGAAGCTGCTGGTGGGCAGTCAGTTCGCGGTGCAGTGCGAGTTTCCGTTCACGCTGGTGGCCCTGGCCTGCAATCTCAATGGCTACGGCAACCTCTGCCAGCTGATCTCGCGCCTGCGCCGGGAGGCGGACAAGGGCGAGTACACGATGAGTCTGGAGGACATCGGCCCGGGCACTCTGGACGACTGCGTGCTCATCGCCTGCCCAGAGCGTCATGCCAAGCCCGAGGCCTTGCAGGCCCTGGGACGGTGGCTGCTCAGCCGTTTCATGGGTCGGGTGTGGTTCGGACTGGACCTGCTGCGCCGCAGCGATGACGAGATCCGCCTGGCCCGGCTGCGCGAGGTGAGCGCCCTGACCGAGATCCCGCTGGTGGCGGTGGGCGATGTGACCATGCATGTGCGCAGCCGCAAGCCCTTGATGGACGTGATGACGGCCACCCGGCTGGGCAAGCCATTGACCGAGTGCGGCAAGGCCCTGGATGTGAACGCCGAGCGGCATCTGCGCACCCGCGGCCGTCTGGCCCGGACCTTCCCGGAAGACCTGTTGGCCCAGACCCTGCGGGTGGCCGAACGCTGCGAGTTCAGTCTGGACGAGATCCGCTACCACTACCCGACCGAGGTGGTACCGGCGGACGAGACACCAACGGGCTACCTTCGGCGGCTGACTTACGAGGGGGCCGGACGCCGCTGGCCCCAGGGCATCCCCGCGGTGGTGTCGGAGCAGATCGAGCGGGAGCTGGCCCTGATCGCGGAGCTGAAGTACGAGCACTACTTCCTGACCGTGGCCGACATCGTGGAGTTCGCTCGCAGCCGGCGCATCCTCTGCCAGGGGCGGGGCTCGGCCGCGAACTCGGTGGTCTGCTACTGCACCGGCGTGACCGAGGTCGACCCGGCGCGCATGAGCGTGCTGTTCGAGCGCTTCATCAGCAAGGAGCGCAATGAGCCGCCCGACATCGACATCGATTTCGAGCACCAGCGGCGCGAGGAGGTGATCCAGTATCTCTACAGCAAGTACACCCGAGACCGGGCGGCGCTGACGGCGGTGGTGATCTCTTACCGGGTCAAGAGCGCGCTCAAGGATGTGGGCAAGGCCCTGGGTTTTGCGCTACCTGAGCTGGAGCGGCTGACCGGCAACCACCAGTGGTGGGATGGGGACAGCCTGGACGAGGAGCGGCTCACCGAGGTGGGCTTGGACCGGGATGATCTGGCGGTGCGCCAGCTCGTTGCGCTGACCCGGCAGATCCTGGGCATGCCGCGTCATCTGTCGCAGCACCCAGGCGGCTTTGTGCTGACCCATGGGCCGCTGACGCGCCTGGTGCCCGTGGAGAACGCCAGCATGCCCGACCGCACCGTGATCCAGTGGGACAAGGACGATCTGGATGCGGTGGGCCTGCTCAAGGTCGATGTGCTGGGCCTGGGCATGCTCACCGCCATCCGCAAGGCCCTGGACCTGATCGGTCAGACCCAGGGGTATGACTTCGAGATGCAGGACATCCCGCCCGAGGATCCCGGCACCTACGACATGATCTGCAAGGCGGACACGATTGGCGTCTTCCAGATCGAGAGCAGGGCGCAGCGCTCCATGCTGCCGCGGCTGCGGCCGCGCTGCTTCTATGACTTGGTGGTGCAGGTGGCCATCGGGCGGCCCGGGCCGATCCAGGGGCAGATGGTGCATCCCTATCTGCGCCGTCGCCAGGGGCAGGAGCCGGTGAGCTATCCCAGCCAGGATCTGGAAGCGGCGCTGGGGCGCACGCTGGGCGTGCCGTTGTTTCAGGAGCAGGTGATGCAGGTGGCCATGGTGGCCGCCGGCTACAGCGGGGGCGAGGCGGATGCGCTGCGCCGCGATATGGCGGCCTGGAAGCGCAAGGGCGGCCTGCAAAAGCACTACGCCAAGATCGTCGAGGGCATGACGGCGCGTGGCTATGAGGCGGCCTTTGCGGAGGCGATCTTCAACCAGATCAAGGGCTTCTCGGAGTACGGTTTTCCGGAATCGCATGCGGCAAGCTTCGCGCTGCTGGTCTACGCCAGCTGCTGGATCAAGCACCATCACCCGCGCGAGTTCCTGGCGGCCATGCTCAATTCGCAGCCCCTGGGCTTCTACAGCCCCAGCCAGTTGGTGCAGGACGCCAAGCGCCATGGCGTGGTGGTGCTGCCGCCGGATGTGATGAGCAGCCACTGGGACTGCACGCTGGAGCCCTGGGCGGGGGAACTGGCCGTGCGCTTGGGGCTGTGCCTGGTCAAGAGCCTGCGGCAGGACTCTGCCGAGGCCTTGGTTCGGGCCCGCGAGCAGGCACCGTTCGAGAGCAGCGAGGACCTGGCCCGGCGGGCCGGGCTGAATCAGCAGCAGATGACGGCACTGGCCTCGGCGGATGCCTTGATGAGCCTGAGCGGGCATCGGCGCCAGCAGGTGTGGGATGCCTCGGCGCTGCGCACGACGCCGGCCCTGCTGCGAGAGGCGCCGGTGGAGGAAGACTATCTGGAGCTACCGCCTGCGGACGAGGGGGAGGAGGTGGTGCACGACTATGCGTCGCTGGGCCTCACGCTGCGGCGGCATCCGCTGGCCTTCCTGCGCGAAGCCTTGACCAAGAAGGGAGCGATGACGGCGGCTGAGCTGCGGGCCGTGCCTGACCGCCGAGTGGTGAAGACCTGCGGCATCGTGACCACCCGCCAGCAGCCGGAGACGGCCAAGGGCACGACCTGACCTGAGACGTTTCCTGTAGCCAGTTGGAAGGTGAGTTCTCTCGTAACCTTGAAACGAGGAGAACTCATGAAGAAGCGATTTACCGACGAGCAAGTGGTGCGCATCCTGCGCGAAGCCGAGAGCAAGCAGGAGTCGATCCGCGACGTTTGCAAGCGCCACAACATCACCGAGCAGACCTTCTTCCGCTGGCGCAACAAGTTCGGCGGCATGGATGTGGCCGAGGCCAAGCGGCTCAAGGAACTGGAATCCGAGAACGCCAAGCTCAAGCGCCTGCTGGCCGAGCAGCTGCTGGTCATCGAGGGACTGAAGGAGTTCACCGGAAAAAAATGACATCCCCGTCAGGTCGCCGGGCTGCTGTGCGAGCCCTGACCTGCCGGGGCATCTCCGAGCGCCGGGCCTGCCAGATTCTGGGCCTGAGCCGGCGCGTGAGCAGCTACGCGCTGCGCCAGCCTGGCAAGGACCAGGCGCTGGGGACTCGACTCATGGATGCCACCCAAGACGTGCCGCGCTTCGGCTACCGCCGCATGGCGGCTTGGTTGGACGTGGGCGAGGCCCGGGTGCGGCGGCTGTGGCGCAGCCTGGGCCTGCACCAGCCGCGCAAGCGTCCGCGCCGACGGCGCAGCGGCTGCGACATGCGCCTGCCCGGTGCCGTGCGGCCCAACAGCGTCTGGAGCTACGACTTCGTGCACGACCAGTTCGTTGACGGGCGCGTGCTGAAGATGCTGTGCGTGCTGGACGAGCACACGCGGGAGTGCCTGGCCATCGTGCCGGCCAGCCGGCTGCGCTCTCAGGACGTTATCCTGACGCTGTCCCGGCTGATGCGCCTGTACGGCAAACCCGAGCACATCCGCAGCGACAACGGGGCGGAGTTCACCGCCCGCTCGGTGATGCGCTGGCTGCGCGACGAAGCCATTGGCCCGGCCTTCATCGCCCCGGGCAAGCCCTGGCAGAACGGCTTTGTGGAGAGCTTCAACGGCAAGCTGCGCGACGAGCTGCTCAACCGGGAGTGGTTCCGCACACTGGCTGAGGCCAAGGTGCTGATCGAGGCGTGGCGACAGTTCTACAACGAGCGCCGGCCGCACAGCGCCTTGGGCTACCGGCCACCCGCCACGGTTCGCCGTGAGTGGTCCGACACCGATAACATCACCCCGAGACTCACCGCCTGAGTGGCTACAAAGTCCGTACGCAGGTCACCACTGCCACATCGTGGAGACCGGCAACGACTCGATCCGCTACCTGAGGTCAACGGCCCAGGCCAAGACGCGAGTGCGGGCTCGGGAACAGCAACGGGTTGCCGCTCAGAAACAGGAGGGTGCCGAGGGCGCGATCAAGCCCTCAAACTAAACTCATCCACAGCCCGCAGGCCCGCGCCTGCGGCTTCCATCCCTGGCTCACTATTGGGTCGGTACGGTGGCTCAGATTTGCATCGGCCGGGACACCCTGTAGACGGGATAGGCCGCGTGCTCTCATAATCAAATTTACGACCTAGAGTTACCCCGCGCGCGACCGGCTATGCCATACGTGCCGCAGCGCCGTGAAATTGGTAGAGCCAAGGTCCTTTTGTCAAAAGGAAGTTTCTCGGTTGTCAGACACCGGCGCAGAGTTTCATGACTGCAAGATGGCGGAGCCCGTCCAGAAGTTGCGCTGCAACGATCTTGAATTAGGGTACCGTGTTGCCGAGAGGTCACAATGACTGACATTGGAGCCGTGTTCGAATGGGTTGCGCTTGGTTGTGCTGAGGCCCCAAGCCACGGCGGAGGTCACGAGTGTAGAACGTCAAGACCTCAACTGACAGTAGATCGGCGATA
>NZ_JBKCLH010000044.1:0-9231 GCF_046300915.1 Roseateles sp.
GCCCATGCGGGCCAGCAGGCTGATCTCCTCGCCCTTGAGACCTTGCGGGTAGCCGCTGCCGTCCATCTTCTCGTGGTGGTGGAGGCAGACATCCAGCGCCGACTCGGGCACGGCGCCGCCTTCCTTGAGCATCATGTAGCCGCGCATCGGGTGCCCGCGCATGATGTCAAATTCCGCCTCGGTCAGCTGCCCGGGCTTGTTCAGCACATGGAGCGGCATCATCATCTTGCCGATGTCGTGCAAAAGGCCAGCCATGCCCGCCTCGCGAGTCTGCGCATCGTCCAGCCCCAGTTGGCGGCTCAAGGACACCATCAGCGCGCACACCGCCACCGAGTGCATATAGGTGTAGTTGTCCTTGGTCTTGAGCCGGGCCAGGCTGATCAGGGCGCTGGGATTGCGCGCCACGGAGTTGGCCACATCCTCCACCAGGGGCAGGCATTGCTCGGTGTCGATGGCGCGCCCCAGGCGGGCCTCACCAAACAGGCTGATCACGGCCTGGCGGGAGCGGTTCACCAGCTGGGCCGCACGGGCCACTTCCTCAGACATGCTCAGCGTGGGCGCTTGGCCCCGCGCAAAGTCCGTCGGGCTCGCGGCGGGCTGAGCGGCGGACGGCGTTGTCTGGGCGGGCGGCACGGCCGCGACAGCCACCACAGCCGGCGCCGGAGCGACGTCGCAACCCCGGCTCACATCGATGATGACGGCCGGCACGCCGCTGCCATGCAGAGCGTCCAGGTCGGTCTGGTCCGTCAGCACGAAACGGGTCTTCCAGAAGGGATGTGAAAGCCAGGAGCCTTCAAGGGCCTGGATATACATGCCCAGCCGGACTTGCGGGGTCGGAATCTTCTTCAGCATGGTCAAGCAATTGTCCGGCGGCACGGACGCCCCGCAGTATCGTCGCCCGAGCCCCTGGCTGAGGCGGGATAAGCGCAAAAAAAGCCGCCTCATGGCGGCTTTGTGCGCGCAGCGAGCGCGTGGGTCTCAGCGCAGACGGCTTTGCGGCACCGTCTTGAGCTCGCCCGGCAAGGAGGCCAGGTAGGCCGCCATGGCCTTGAGCTCGGCCGGGCTGAACTGCTTGACCTGCCCGGCCATGATGGCGTTGCTGCGACCCACCACGGGATTACCCTCAACCTGATAGGACTTCAGCGTCGCATACAGATAGTCGGCATGCTGGCCGGCAATCTTGGGGTAGCTGCCATCGATGGGCTTGCTGAAATTGGCACCGTGACAGGAGATGCAGGCCCCCTTGTTCAGCAGTTCCTTGACCTGGGCACTGGGCTCGCGCACCTGCTCGGGCGCAGCGGCACCCTTGCCGTGCTGCTCGTAGAAGGCCGCGATATCGGCCATGTCCTGGTCAGACAGGCTCAGGGCGATGCCGCGCATGGTGGGATGCTTGCGATCACCCTTGGCATAAGCCGACAGCGAGGCCACGATGTACTTGGCGTTCTGGCCCGAGATCATGGGCACCTTGTAAACCTCGGGGAAGCTGGACTGGTAGCCCGGGATGCCATGGCAGCCAATGCACATGGCCACCTTCTTCTGTCCCGCCGCCACATCCTGGGCGAGGGCCATGGTGCTGGCGCCTGCCAGAGCGGTCAAGGCGAGCGAGATCTGCAGAAGTTGTTTCATAGTCCCCAGAGTCGGTTGTTGTACTACTACGGCCTGCAATCGTTGCGCCGCCGATTGTAGGGGGGGCTGTGGCGCCTCTTATACTGGGGCGGCCCCGGATGTCTTTGATGGAAAACATGAAGTTTCAAGGTTCCCAGCAGTACGTGGCCACGGCCGATCTGATGCTGGCGGTGAACGCCGCCATCACCCTCAAGCGCCCCCTGCTGGTCAAGGGCGAGCCCGGCACCGGCAAGACCATGCTGGCCGAGGAAGTCGCCCAGTCCCTGGGTCTGCCCCTGCTGCAATGGCATGTGAAGAGCACGACCAAGGCCCAGCAAGGCCTCTATGAGTACGACGCGGTGAGCCGCCTGCGCGACTCGCAGCTGGGGGACGAGAAGGTCAAGGACATCCACAACTACATCGTCAAGGGCGTGCTCTGGCAGGCCTTCGAGGCGGAGCAGCCGGTGGCCCTGCTGATCGACGAGATCGACAAGGCCGACATCGAGTTCCCCAACGACCTGCTGCGCGAACTCGACCGCATGGAGTTCTACTGCTACGAGACGCGCCAGCTGATCAAGGCCAAGCACCGCCCCCTGGTCTTCATCACCTCCAACAACGAGAAGGAGCTGCCGGACGCCTTTCTGCGCCGCTGCTTCTTCCACTTCATCAAGTTCCCCGACGCTGCCACCATGCAGCAGATCGTGGACGTGCACTTTCCGGGCCTGAAGAAGGAGCTGCTGGCCGCCGCGCTCAAGACCTTTTTCGATGTGCGCAATCTGCCGGGGCTCAAGAAGAAGCCCAGCACCAGCGAGCTGCTGGACTGGCTCAAGCTGCTGCTGGCCGAGGACATCCCGGTCGAGGCCCTGCACAGCGGCGAGGACAAGGTCAGCATCCCGCCCCTGGTCGGCGCCCTGCTCAAGAACGAGCAAGACCTGACCCTGTTCGAGAAGCTGGTCTTCATGCAGAGCCGCAACCGATGAGCGACCGCCAGGAATTTCGCCAGGGCCTGGCCGATGCGCTGGGCTTCGTCCTGGGCGCGCTGGGGGGTTGGCAGCTGGGCAAGCTGCTGGGCTATGACTTCATTGCCTCGACCGAATGGCAGCTGCCGCAGCTGATCGGCCTGGTCTTCATCCTGCTGGGCTGCGGCCTGGGGCGTTGGCTGGCGCGCAAGCTGCTGATTCGATGAGCGCGACGACACCCGCTCTGTGCCGCCCCGTCACCCTCACGGGCCGGCATGCGCGCCTGGAACCGCTCTCCCCGGCCCATGAGGCCGGGCTGCAGGACGCCTGCCGCGACGGCGAGCTCTGGAAGCTCTGGTACACCACGGTGCCCCAGCCCGAGGGCATGGCGGCCGAGATCCAGCGCCGCCTGGACCTGCAGGAACGCGCCAGCATGCTGCCCTTCACCGTCTTTGACGCCGAGGGCCGCATTGCCGGCATGAGCAGCTTCATGAACATCGACAACGCCCACCGCCGTGTCGAGATCGGCTCCACCTGGTACGCCGAGCGCGTGCAGCGCAGCGCGCTCAACACCGAGTGCAAGCTGATGCTGCTGCAGCATGCCTTCGAGCAGCTGGGCTGCATCGCCGTGGAGTTCCGCACCCACCGCCTGAACAGCGCCAGCCGCCGCGCCATCGAACGCCTGGGCGCCCAGCTCGACGGCGTGCTGCGCAGCCATCTGCGCATGCCCGACGGCACACTGCGCGACACCGCGGTCTATAGCATCACCGCCCCCGAATGGCCCACCGTCAAGACCCATCTGCAATGGCAACTCGTCAAACCCCGCTGAATTCCGCCCGCACAAGCAGCCGCACAAGCAGCCGCAGCACGGCCAAGAAGCCCTTCGATGTGGAGGCGCTCTGGCAGGTCGAGCGCGTGGGCGCGCCCAGCCTCTCGCCGGACGGCGCCCAGGCCGTGGCCTCACTGACCCGCTATTCCATGGAGAAGAACAAGAGCCAGACCCAGCTCTGGCTGCTCTCCACCCTGGGCGGCGCGCCGCGCGCCCTGACCCAGGCCGGGGAGAAAGACGGCCAGCCCAAGTGGAGCCCCAAGGGTGACCAGATCGCCTTCATCGCCCGCCGCGAGCAGGAAGGCAGCAAGGACGAGGAAGCCCAGCTCTACCTGATCGCACCGGACGGTGGTGAGGCCCGCCGCGTCACCACCGTGGCCACGGGCGTGGAGGCCTTCAAGTGGTTCCCGGATGGCCGGCGCATCGCCTTCATCTCCTGGGTCTGGCCCAAGCTCAAGGGCGCGGCCGCACAGGCCAAGGCGCACAAGGAGTTCAAGGAGCGCAAGGAGACGGGCTACGTCACCGAGGAGGCGCTCTACCGCTACTGGGATCACAACCTGCCCATGGGCCGCGTGGCGCATCTGCATGTGCTGGACACGGTCAGCGGCAAGGTCAGCGACCTCTTTGAGGGCACGGACTACGAGCTCACCCGCGCCGATCCGGACGCCAACACCTTCGACATCTCGCCGGACGGCAAGCGCATCATCTTCGCCTTCGACCCCGCGGCCGAGAAGCGCCTGGATCATTGCTACGCCCTGGCCGAGCTGGAGCTGCGCACGGGCAAGATCCAGGTCTTGCTACAGGACAAGGACTGGGACTTCCAGGCCCCGCGCTACAGCCATGCCGGCGCGCACCTGGCCTTTCTGGCCGCCAACATCGGCAAGAAGCACACCATGCCCAGCCAGCTGGCGGTGCTGGACCAGCATGGTCACTGGGCCGTGCTGTCGGAGGACTGGGACTACGAAGTCAGCGCCCCGCTGCAGTGGGACGAGGACGATCTGGGCCTGCTCTTCTGCGCCGAGGAACAGGGCCGCAGCCATCTGTGGCGCTTCGATGTGAAGACCTGCGCCGGCCATGTGCTCTTCGAGGGCGGCCACACGACGGGCTTTGACCTGGCGGCCGGCACCCTGGTGGTGCAGCACGACGGCGTGCAGCATCCGCCGCGCCTGTCGGTGCTGGAGGCCGAGGGCCGCGCCGATGAAGGCGGCCGCGCCCGCCGCATCGAGAGCTTCAACGACGCCCTGCTGGCCGGCTTCGCCTGGGGCCGCGACGAGCCCGTCAGCTACCAGGGCGCCCAGGGCGACGAGGTGCAGATGTGGCTGGTCTACCCGCCCGGCTTCAGTGCCAAGAAGAAGTACCCCATCCTGCACCTGATCCACGGTGGCCCGCACACGGCTTTTGGCGATGCCTGGCACTTCCGCTGGAATGCCCAGGTCTTCGCCGCCCAGGGCTATGTGGTGGCCTGCGTGAACTACCACGGCTCCTCCAGCTTCGGCTACGCCTTCAAGGACGCCATCACCCAGCGCTGGGGCGAGCTGGAACTGCAGGACGTGGAGGCCGGCACCGACTGGCTGCTCAAGAAGCCCTGGGCCGACAAGAAGCGCGTCTTCGCCACCGGCGGCAGCTATGGCGGCTATATGGTCGCCTGGATGAACGGCCATGTGAAACCGGGGCGCTACCAGGCCTATATCTGCCACGCCGGCTGCTATGACTGGCAGGCCATGTTCGCCGACGACGCCTACACCTGGCATGCCAAGGAGCTGGGCGCCTGGTACTGGGACGATCCGGCCAAGATCGCCTCGCAGAGCCCGCATGCCTTCGCCCAGCACATGAGCACCCCGACCCTGGTGATCCACGGTGCCATGGACTACCGCGTGCCCGACGCCCAGGGCCTGGCCTACTACAACACGCTCAAGGCCCGCGGCGTGGATGCCCGCCTGCTCTGGTACCCCGACGAGAACCACTGGATCCTGAAGCCGCGCAACAGCCAGCTCTGGTACGGCGAGTTCTTCGACTGGCTCAAGCGCCACGACCCGGCCCACGCGCCGCGGCGCGTCAAGAAGTAAGGAGCCGCCCACGGGCGGGCGCGAGCGCAGGCCGGCTATGGATAATGGCCGCAGCCTACCGTCCCCCGCCCTCCGTGGCTGAACGCCGATGTTGATCCAGTTCTTCTACACCCTGCGCACGGCCAAGCTGCCGGTCTCGGTCAAGGAGTTCCTCACCCTGCTCGAAGCCTTGCAGCAGGGCGTGATCGGCCAGGACGGCGTGGCCACGATCGACGAGTTCTACTTCCTGGCCCGCACCACCCTGGTCAAGGACGAGGCCAATTTCGACAAGTTCGACCGCGCCTTCGGGGCCTACTTCAAGGGCGTGGAGATGCTCACGGCCGAGCTGGCCAAGGAGCTGCCCCTGGAGTGGCTGCGCCAGCATCTGCAGCTGGAGCTCACGCCCGAACAGAAGGCCGCCATCGAGAAGCTCGGCTGGGACGAGCTGATGGAGACGCTGAAAAAGCGTCTGGAAGAACAGAAGGAACGCCACGAGGGTGGCAATCGCTGGATAGGCACCGGAGGCACCAGCCCCTTCGGCAACAGCGGCTACAACCCCCAGGGCGTGCGCATCGGCGGAAAGGGCGGCAACAAGAGCGCGGTCAAGGTCTGGGACCAGCGCGCCTACCGCGACTACGACGACAACCTGGAGCTGGGCACGCGCAATATCAAGGTGGCGCTGCGCCGCCTGCGCCGCTTCGCGCGCGAGGGCTCCGAGGTCGAGCTGGACCTGGACAACACCATCCACAAGACCGCGGCCAATGCAGGCATGCTGGACATCCGCATGCGGCCCGAGCGCCACAACAAGGTCAAGGTGCTGCTGCTGATGGACGTGGGCGGCACCATGGATGAGCACATCCACCGCGTGGAGGAGCTGTTCTCCGCCGTCAAGAGCGAGTTCAAGCACCTGGAATTCTTCTACTTCCACAACTGCGTCTACGACTTCGTCTGGAAGAACAACCGCCGCCGCTTCAGCGAGAAGACCGCCACCTGGGACCTGATCCGCAAGTACAACAAGGACTACAAGCTGATCTTCGTGGGCGACGCCACCATGAGCCCCTACGAGATCCTGCAGCCCGGTGGCAGCGTGGAATACAACAACGAGGAACCCGGCGCCGAATGGCTGCAGCGCCTGCTGCATGCCTTCCCGAAGCACGCCTGGATCAACCCCGAGCCCCAGGGCGTCTGGCAGTACCGCCAGAGCATTGCCCTGATCCAGCAGCTGATGCACCAGCGCATGTACCCGCTCTCGCTCCAGGGCCTGGAGGGGGCGATGCGCCTGCTGAGCCAATGAGGGGTACACGACCGAGCGCGCCATGGCTTGCCTGGATCGCGGCCCCGCTGCTGTCCCTGCTGCTCACGGGCTGCGCCAATCTCAACGGCCTGCTGGAGCGTGCGAATGGCCAGCGGAACACGCCGTCGACCACGAGCGAGGGACCGCAGCGCCAGGCCTACAAGCTGCAGGTGCAAGCGCCCTCGCCGCTGGCCGAGCTGCTCAGCGAGCACCTGGATCTGGCCCGCTTCCAGCGGGTGGGTGAGAACGAAGGTCTGAGCCGCGGCGAGCTGGAGCGCCTGGCCTCGGGCACGCCCGCCCAGGTCCGCAGCCTGCTGGAGACCGAGGGCTATTTCAACGCCAGCGCCGAGGTGCTCTGGGGCGAGCAGGAGCAAGGCCTGCCGCAGCTCACGGTGCGCGTCACGCCGGGGCCCCAGGCGCGCATCAGCGCACTGGATCTCAGCTTTGACGGCGCGCTGCAAAACCCGCAGGAAGCGGATGCCCAGGCCTTGGCCCAGGGGCTGCGCCGCCAGCTCCTGCAGGACTTCGGACTGCAGCCGGGACGGGCCTTCCGCCAAGCGGACTGGTCCAGCGCCAAGACCGAAAGCCTGGCCAGGGTGCGCAGCAGCGGCTACCCGCTGGCGCGCTGGGCTCATACGAGTGCGCGCGTGCAGGCCGACAACAACCAGGTGGAGCTCGAGCTGCTGCTGCACAGCGGCCCGCTCTTCCGCCTGGGAGAGCTGCAGATTGAAGGCCTCAAGCACTACAGCGAAAACACGGTACGCCGCCTCAGCCGCCTGCGCAGCGGTCAAGTCTTCACCGAGCGCGCGCTGCTGGATCTTCAGGAAGACATCCTGAAGACCCAGCTCTTCGACGGTGCCACCGTGGAGATACAGCCGGAGACCAGCCAGGCCGAGGCCACGCCGGTGCTCATCAAGCTGCGTGAGGCCCCGCTGCAGCAGGCCACCACCGGCGTGGGCTACAGCGCCAACAAGGGTCAGGGCGTCAAGCTCGAATACCTGCACCGCCAGCCCTTCGGGCTCTCGATGCGCAGCCTGAGCAAGCTGGACTACAGCCGTGAGCTGCGCAGCGCCTCCATCGAGCTCACCTCCCACCCCCAGCCCGATCTCTACAGCAGCCTGGGCTCGCTGACGCTGGAGGAGGATCGCAGCACCGAACTCATCAGCACCAATCTGCTGGCGCGACTGGGTCGTCTGCGTGAGACCGCGCGTGACGAGCGCCTGGACTATCTGGAGCTGCTGCGCTCGCGCGAGCGCCTGCGCAGCCTGAGCTACAGCATCAGCGCCGTCTCGGTGAACACGCAGCGCATCTGGCGCCGTGTGGACAGCCAACTGCTCCCCACAGATGGTCACACCGCCACCCTGCTGCTGGGCCTGGGTCAGGCTCGCAGCACTCTGGCCGACCGGGGCGGCTTTGCCAGTGCGCACCTCAAACTGGGCTGGTACAAGCCCCTGGCCGGGCGCCGCTGGTTTGCCAGCGCCAGGCTGGAGCTGGCGCAGCTGCAGGCACGCAGCGAGGTGGACATCCCCGACCGCCTGCTCTACCGCGCCGGTGGCGACGACTCCGTTCGCGGCTACGCTTACCGCAGCCTGGGTCCGCAGCTGGGCAGCTACACCCTGGGCGGCAGCCGCCTCTTCACGGGCAGCGTGGAGCTGGCCCGCCCCTTGAGCGCCAGCCTGCCCGCCTTCTGGGGGGCTGCTTTCATTGATGCGGGCCGCGCAGCCAACTCGTGGCGTCAGATCGATCCGGCCGTGGGCTGGGGCGTGGGCCTGCGCTGGCGCAGCCCGGTCGGTCCGCTGCGCCTGGATCTGGCACGCGGGGAGGAGCTGAAGAAATGGCGCTTGCATTTCAGCGTAGGGATCGTGTTGTGAAGCTAGACGCTGCAGCTGCGCTGACCAGCGTAGGGATCGTGTTGTGAAACCCTCGGAGCCCCAAGCCGCGCCAGCCCCCGACGCCGCGCCGCCACGCGCGCGGCGCGGTCGCTGGCTGCTGGCCACCAGCCTGGCCCTGCCCGTGCTGCTCAGCGGCGCGGGCCTGAGTCTGTACTGGGCCCTGGGCACGGCGGCTGGCAGTCACTGGCTGCTGCGCCAGGTGCCGGGCCTGGTGGTCGAGGCCCCCGAGGGCGCCCTGCTGGGGGACTTCTCCGCCCAGCGCCTGAGCTGGCGCAGCCCAGACTTCAGTCTGGAGCTGCAAGGTCTGGCCTGGCGCGGCCTGAGCCTGCGCTGGGACCGCAGCCCCGAGCTCTGGGGGCGGCTGCATCTGGACAGTCTGCAGGCCCAGCGCCTGGCGCTGGACTGGCGCGCCGATCCCGCCAGCCCGCCCAGCCCGCCGCCGCAGGACCTGCGCCTGCCCCTGGCCCTGGATCTGCCCCAGCTGAGCGTGGACGAGATCCGCGCCCCGGGTCTGGAACAGGCCCCGCTGCGCCAGCTGCGGGCAGCCGTCTGGCTGGGCGAGGACGCCGGCCGACAACATCGCGTGCAGCTGCAGCAGCTGCAATGG
>NZ_JBKCLH010000045.1:0-27575 GCF_046300915.1 Roseateles sp.
TACTTGCTCATCAGCACCACGCCGCTGACGCTGACGCTGACGGTTTCCTTGCCGGCCTCCACGGGCAGCGCTTCTTCGGCCATGGCGGCCGCCGCCACCTTCATGCGCGGCATCGGCGCCGCCATGAGCATGCCGCCCCCCTCCGAGGTGTTCACGCTGACCTCGCCAATCTGGTAGCCGCTGAAGCCGAACTGGCGCGCATAGTCGCCCGCACGGGCCTTGTAGCGGGCGATGGCCTGGCCCACCACCTCGGCCTCGGCCTTCTCGCGCGCCTCGCGCGAGAGGCTGTAGCCCACGCGGGCAATGCTCAGGCTGCTGATGCGGCCCGTGAGCTGGGCAATGGCCGCGGCATCCTTGCCCTGCACCAGCAGCTCGGCACTGCCCTGCCAGCCATTGATGCCCCCCTTGGGCGCATAGCGCGGGTACAGCGAGAAGTTGCCGGTCTGCACCTCCAGCTCGCCGGGTTTGGCGCTCTTGCGAGCCTCCGCCAGGGCGGCGTCGAGGGCCTGCTTGAGCTGGCGCTGCACGGCGGCGGCATCGGCGCCCTCGCGCGTGGTGGAAAAGACCACCGACAGCGTGTCACGCGTGACCTCCTGGGAGGCGCTGGCGCTCAGATTGAGCGCATCCTTGCGCGGGGCAAGGGTCTGAGCCTGCGCCGACAAGCCGGCCGCAAGCGCCAGGGGCAGCAGCCCGAAGGCCTGGATTCTCTGCATGGGATCTCCCTATTTCATGGATGGGCAAGGTCTTGGAGCTTAGCGCCTGCCCGCTTGAGGGCGTTGACGCGCGATACATCCATTCACAATACCGCCAGCCCAATTTGTAACAGCGGCGGCTAGCCCTGCAAAAATTGCGGCCATCGCACAGTCCGCAGTCCACGGAGCGCCCATGAACACCCCGAACAGCCCCCGTCCCAACCGCATTCTGGTGGTCGATGACGACGCCCGCATCCGCGACCTGCTGCGGCGCTATCTGACGCAGGAAGGTTTCGAGGTCCTGCTGGCCGAAGACGGCAAGGCCCTGAACAAGCAGCTGACCCGGGAAACCGTGGACCTGATGGTGCTGGACCTGATGCTGCCCGGCGAGGACGGTCTGTCCATCTGCCGGCGCCTGCGCGCCGCCAATGACAACACCCCCATCATCATGCTCACGGCCAAGGTCGAGGAGGTGGACCGCATCGTGGGCCTGGAGGTCGGAGCCGATGACTATCTGGCCAAACCCTTCAACCCGCGCGAGCTGCTCGCGCGCATCAATGCGGTGCTGCGTCGACGCCCCGCCATGGAGGCTCCGGGCGCCCCGTCCAAGGAGCCCGAGTCGGTGAGTTTCGGCCCCTTCGAGTTCGATCTCTCGCTGCGCCGCCTCACCAAGAATGGCGAAGCCCTGCCCCTGACCACCGGGGAGTTCTCCATGCTCAAGGCCCTGGTGCGCCATCCGCGCCAGCCCCTGTCGCGCGACAAGCTCGCCCAGCTGGCGCGCGGCCGCGAGTTCGAGCCCTTTGACCGCAGTCTGGACGTGCAGATCTCGCGCCTGCGCAAGCTGCTGGAGGCCGACCCTGCCCAACCCCGCTACATCCAGACAGTCTGGGGCGTGGGCTATGTCTTCGTGCCCGACGACGTCGCCTGATGTCGCGCCCCCAGCTCGCGCTGAACCTGTTCTGGCGCACTTTCGCCCTGCAGGCACTGCTGCTGGTGGGCGTGGTGCTGGCCTGGCAGCAGACCTTCAAGGCGCTTGAGGCGGAGCCGCGCGCACTTGAGGCCGCCCAGCAGCTGGCGGGTCTGGTCAACCTCAGCCGTGCCGCCCTGGCGCATGGCGACGCCATCAGCCGGGTGGCCGTGATCCGCTCACTGTCCAGCAGCGAGGCAGTTCAGGTGCGGGTGGCCGAGTCCAGCGACCGCTGGCGCCCTTATGAAGAGAACGCCTTCTCGCGCCGGCTGGCCGCGGAACTGCGCGGCCGCCTGGGCCCCGATACCGTCGTTGCACGCAGCGTGAACGAGGAGTACGGGCTGTGGGTGCGCTTCAGCATCGAGCGCGACGCCTTCTGGCTGCAAACCAGTGCAGCGCCACTGAGCATCTCCACCGAAGGCTCCAACTGGTGGTGGATCGCCATCGCCCTGGTGGCGACGGTCCTGGGCTCGGCCGCCATCGCCCGCCTGATCAACCGCCCCCTGCGCGAGCTGGCCGACGCAGCCGGCCGCATCCGCGAGGGCGAGTACGACTCGCGCCTGGACGAGAGCACCCTCACCAGCGAGGTGCGCAAGGTGAATATGGGTTTCAACCGCATGGCGCGCGAGCTGGGCAAGATGGAGGAGGACCGCACCGTGATGCTGGCCGGTCTCAGCCACGACCTGCGCACGCCGCTGGCGCGTCTGCGCCTGGAGGCCGAGATGAGCGTGAGCGATGAGATGGCCCGCCAGTACATGGCACAGGACATCGACCAGCTGGACGCCATCATCAACAAGTTCATGGACTATGCGCGCCCCAGCGAGCTGCTGCTGCATGCCTTGCCGCTGTCCGAACTGGTGGAGCACCAGGCCCAGGCCTTCCGAGACCCCAGCCAGCTGCGCATCAGCTGCCGGTTGCAGCCCCAGCTGCAGGTGCTGGCGGACGAGACCGAGCTGGGTCGTGTGCTGCTCAATGTTTTTGAGAACGCCCGCCGCTACGGCCACGCGCCCAACGAGGCGGCCTGGGTGGAGGTCAGTGCCGAGGCCCAGGGCCGTTGGGTGGCGCTGCGCCTGCGCGACCATGGCCCGGGCGTGCCGCCCGACAAGCTGTCGCGTCTGACCACACCCTTCTTCCGCGGCGACGCCGCACGCACGGCGGCCACGGGCGCCGGCCTGGGCCTGGCCATCGTGGAGAAATCGGTTCAGCGCATGGGCGGCGAACTGGAGATCGCGAATGCCGAGGGTGGCGGCCTGCTGACCACCATCCGGCTGCAGCGCGCCAATTAGGCGGCCTGCAGGAGCGCGACGGCACGCGCTTCCATGGCGCGGCCCTCGCCCACCGGGCCCATCTTCTCGGCCGTCTTGGCCTTCACATTGATCTGGCCAATCTCGATGCCCAGGACCTCGGCCAGGCGCGCGCGCATGGCGGGAATATGGGGCGCCATCTTGGGCGCCTGGGCCACGATGGTGCTGTCCAGATTGACGATCTCCCAACCGGCCTCGCGCACGCGGCGATAGGCTTCGGCCAACAGGACCATGGAGTCGGCCCCCTTGAACTCGACGGCGGTGTCGGGGAACAGCTTGCCGATATCACCCAGGGCCGCCGCTCCCAGCAAGGCGTCGGTGATGGCATGGGCCAGGGCATCCGCGTCGGAGTGACCGAGCAGGCCGTGGGTGTGGGGAATGGTGACGCCACCCAGGATCAGGGGGCGCCCGGTGACCAGGGCGTGGGTATCCCAGCCTTCACCGATGCGGAACATAATGCGGGCCATTTCAGGGCGGCTCATGGAGTAGGGGAAGTGAGCTTAGCGCCTCGCGCGCGCCTCGGTCATCGCTCCTGCAAAAGAACTCAGACCCAGATGCCCTTGACGGCCCAGCTGCGTAGCGCATTGTCGCTGCTGATCCTCTGCCTCTCCCCTCTGCTGTCGGCGGCACAGACCGCCGGCGCCAAACCCGGCACCGCACAGGCCGAGCCTGAGCCGGCGGCGGCCCGCCCCCGCATCGGCCTGGTGCTCTCCGGCGGCGGCGCGCGAGGCCTGGCCCATATCGGCGTGCTGCGCGCCCTGGAGCGCCTGCGCGTGCCGGTGGACGTGGTGGTGGGCACCAGCATGGGCGCCCTGGTCGGTGGCGCCTACGCGGCCGGGCGCACCGTGCCGGAACTGGAGGCCTTTGTGCAAAAGGCCAACTGGGAGTCCATCCTGGCCGACCGCCAGGACCGGCGCAGCCTGAGCTTCAGCCGTCGCGAGGAAGACAACCTGGTGAGCTCGCGCCTGGACCTGAATCTGAACCGCGGCGGTTTGAGCCTGCCCCCGGCCGCGGCCGGCAACAGCGCCCTGGAACAGGCCCTGGAGCAGCTGGTGACGCCGGCCAGCGCCGAGCTGGCGACGGCCGCCCTGCCTCTGCCCTTTCGCGCCCTGGCCACCGACCTGGTGAGCGGCGAGCTGCGCACCCTGGAGCAGGAGCCCTTGTTCCTGGCCCTGCGCGCCTCCATGGCCGTGCCAGGCGTGTTTGCGCCGGTGCGCGTCAAGGGGCGGCTGCTGGTGGACGGCGGGCTGGTGCGAAATCTGGGCGTGGACGTGGCGCGGCAGCTGGGCGCCGACATCATCATCGCCGTCAATGTCGGCTCCCCCCTGCTGGAGGAACGTAATCTGCGCAGCGCCCTGGGCGTGGCCAACCAGATGCTGCAGATCCTGACCGAGCAGAATGTGGGCCGCTCGCTGCGTGAGCTGCGGCCGGAGGATGTGCTCATCGATCCGCAGCTGGATGATCTGGGCTTCATGGATTTCCACCAGCGCGTGGACGCCGTGGGCGTCGGGGAACGCGCGGCGCTGGCCGTGGCCAGCCGGCTCGAAGCCCTGGCCCTGAGCGAATCTGATTATCAGCAGCATCAGCTCAAGCGGCTGGGCTACGGCGGCACCGAAAACGTGGCTCAAGCCCTGCCCCTGGGCGAGCTGCGCATCGAGGGCACGCGTCGCAGCAAGCCCGAGGCCCTGCGCACCGAGCTGGAGCGACTGGCGGACTTGCGCGTCGGCAAGCCGGTGACGCCGGGCCAGATCGAACGCGCGGCCCTGGCCCTGCAGGGGCGCGGCGACTTCGAGCGGGTGGATGCCCGCATCAGCGACGATGCTGAGCGCCGGCACGTCACCCTGCAGGTCCAGGAGGCCGACTGGGCCCTGAGCCGGCTGCGCCTGGGCGCAGAGGTCTATAGCAACTTCGACGACGCCAGCCGCTTCTCCCTGGTGGCCATGCACACGCTGAGCTGGCTCAACGCCTGGGGCGGCGAGCTGCGCACCGTGCTGCGGCTGGGCAGCCAACGCGAGTTCAGTACCGAGCTCAACCAGCCCCTGGGCCCGGGCTCGGCCTGGTATCTGGCGCCCCATTTCAGCAGCCTGGGCGACGGCTCGGATTTGTATGCCGACGGACTGCGCGCGGCCCGGATCAGCCTGCTCCAGCGCTCAGCGACGCTGAGCTTGGGCCGCAGGCTGGGCAGCTGGGGCGATGTGCGGCTGGGATACGGCAACTTCTCGGTGCGCGCCCGCCCCGTGCTGCCCCAGCCACCGGAGACCGGCGACATCCGCATGCGAGGCCGCGGCGTCGAGGCCCAGCTGCGCGTCGATACGCTGGATTCCATCAGTTTTCCCAGCCACGGCCGGTATCTGACCCTGGGGCTGCGTCATCTGCGCAACCAGGATGACCTTGACGACACCAGCCTGGGCATGGTGGGGCTGAGTGCCTATCGCTGGCACGATTGGGCCGGCCATGTCTATCTGGAATTCCAGCGCTCGCTGCGCGGACAGGCCGGCACACTGGGCGGTTTTCTGCGCCTCTCCGGCACGCCGGACGACTCGCTGGATGGCGAGCGGCTGCTGATGACGCGCCTGGTCATGGCGCGCCGCGTCGGCGCCCTGCCCCTGGGGCTGGGCCAGGCCGTGCGCCTGGGTTTCTCCCTTGAGGCCGGCATGGCCACCCAGCGCGCGCAGGCCCTGCGCGGCAGCGACCTCCGGCTGGCCGGCAGCGGCTTCCTGGCCGTGGACACGCGCTTCGGACCGGTCTATCTGGCCCTGGGCCACACCCGCGGCGGCGGGACGGCTTTCTATCTCTACCTGGGCAAATTCGACGGATAAGCAAGGGCCGCCCGGCTCAGGCCTGCTCTTGCAGCGGCGGTCTGCGCATGGCGGTGAACTGGGCGAACTCCCAGGAGCGCAGACCGAGCAGCAGGGTGTAGCCATCGCGCTGCTCGGGCGGGCGGCGCTGATCCTCCTGGTGCAGCCGGGCGAGCTCGGCCGCCAGCTGCTGGATGCGCTGCACCATGAGCTGGGCACTGGCCTCGGACAAGCGGCCATGCACCAGCAGCAGGGTCTCGCCCGAGCCGTCGAAGCGTCCGCCAAAGTAGTCGGGCACCACATGCAGGCGCATCAGCTGTTGCACGGGACCATCCGGCAGCCAGCGGAAGGTGCGCGAGACGTGCAGGCGGTAGCGGTTCAGAGGCTTGAGCTCAATCAGGCCCAGGCGGTCGAGCCGCGCCAGACAGGACACGCATTCAGCCTCGCTGATCTGGTAGGTCTCGACGATCTGCTCATAGCTCCAATGGCCCAGGCAGCACACCGCCACCATGAGCAATTGCGGGTCAGCCACCAGCGCGCGCTCCTGATCCAAGGTGAGCCGGTCGGCGCGCGGCACCGCATCGGCCGCCTGGCGCAGCACATCTTCCAGGGCCACGCCTATGGCCTCGCAGACCTGGGACAGGCGCGACAGACTCATATCCCCCTGCGAGAACATGCGCTTGATGCTGGACTCGCTCAGGCCCAGGCGCGCGCCCAGGGCCTTGTAGGTCAGATCGGCCGCGCGCATTTCGCTGCGCAGCACCCGCAGCAGCAATTCAGGACTGCTCATCGCTTCTCCGTATCGGGCACCAAGTAGCGCCAGGCGCTACAGCAAGGTCCGAACTATGCCACCTGCCCGATGACGCTGGCGCGCAGGCCGTCGGAACCAGACACTGCGTCCCGTCGCAGGCAAACAGGCCGCGCAACGCAACGAAGTTCAAGGAGTGAAGCAGTCATGATTTCCAAGTTTTTCAGCAAGACCCGCGCCCCCCTGATGGCCCTGATCGCCCTGGGCGCCGCCGGTGCCGCCTCGGCCCAGCAAACGTCCAACTATGTCGGCGCCAGCGTCGGCCTGTACAACAAGTACTCGCTGCGCTGCGTGCAGGGCAGCAAGTGCGATGACACACCCTCCGCCGCCGGCAAGATCTTCGGCGGCCATATGTTCAGCGAGAACTTCGGCCTGGAGGCCTCGGCCTTCGGCACCAAGAGCGCCTTCGGCGCACTCAAGGACGCCAAGGGCGCCACGCTGCCGGGCTCCGTCAATATGCGCGGCCTGGGCCTCAGCGGCGTGGCCGCCCTCAGCGAAGGTCCCTTCACCTTCAAGGGCCGACTGGGTGTGGCCTATACCCAGGGCAAGGCCAGCTACGCCAGCACCGGCGGCCGCAGCAAGGAGAGCAGCCTGCAGCCCCTGATCGGCGCCGGCGTGAGCTATGACCTGAGCAAGCAGCTCGCGCTCAGTGCCGACTTTGACCGCATCTCCGGCAAGTACAACGACAAGGCCAAGGCCCATGCCAATATGGTCTCGGTGGGCCTGAGCTACAAGTTCTGATCACCCCCAAAGGACAGCCCTGACTTGTCCTCGGCCTTGGCGCATCAAGGCCTTCTCACGCCCCGCGGCCTGCGCCCCGGGGCGTCTTTTTCTTGATGCTCACCCAGACCTCAGCGGCTGCGCAGCAGGCGCTCGGCCAGTTCGAAGTCTGCCGGCCAGGTCACCTTGAAGTTCTCCATGGGCGCCTCCACCAGCAAGGGGCTGTGACCCAGGGCCTCGATGGCGCTGGCCTCGTCGGTCACACCCTCGGTACCGGCGGCCAGCGCGGGTTGCAAGAGGCCCAGGCGGAACATCTGCGGCGTCTGCGCCGCCCATTTGCCGGCCCGGTCCACCGTGGCCAGCACCCGACTGGCGCTGGCGTGCTTGAGCGTGTCGGCCACCGGCAGGGCCAGCAGGCCGCCCACCTCGTCCTCCGCGCAGGCGGCCATCAGTCGGCTGACCCACTCGGGCCGCAGCAGGCAGCGCGCCGCGTCGTGCACCAGCACCCAGTCATGCGCCTGCGCGCCACGCGCCTGAAGCTCGCGCAGCCCGGCGGCCACGCTGTCGGCACGGGTGGCACC
Organism: Roseateles sp.; assembly: GCF_046300915.1. Lineage (GTDB taxonomy): Bacteria > Pseudomonadota > Gammaproteobacteria > Burkholderiales > Burkholderiaceae_C > Kinneretia. Next base: position 7,871 of record NZ_JBKCLH010000045.1, read on the forward strand.
GCCGCTGCGCGCCACCCAGGCGGCATCGAAGCCCGGCACGGCCGCCTCGAACTGATCGTCCTCGGGCGAGATCACCACCAGGGTGCCGGCAAGACCCGGCACCCGCGCCAATGCATCCAGGGTATGGGCCAGCATGGGCCGGCCCGCAATCGGCACGTACTGCTTGGGAATGGCGGCGCCGGATCGCGCGCCGACACCGGCCGCGGGCACCAGGGCAAAGCAGCGCGGCTGCAGGCCCATTGCGTAGCTCGTCATGGGTCGGGATTCTAGGTCGCGGCCCGCATATCACCCTGGCGCAGATAGCGCGTGTGCCAGGACAGGGCCTCCCCCAGCAGATGTGGCGTGTGCTGGCCCGGTGCGCCGCGGCGGGCGCGCTCGAAGTAGTCGCGCAGCGCGTCGCGGTAGTCCGGGTGGGCGCAGCGCTCGATCAGCAGGGCGGCACGCTCCTTGGGGCTGAGGCCACGCAGATCGGCCAGGCCCTGCTCGGTGACGATGATTTGCACATCGTGCTCGGTGTGGTCCACATGCGAAGCCATGGGCACTAGGCAGGAAATCTTGCCGCCCTTGGCCGTGGAGGGCGTCATGAAGATGGACAGATAGGCGTTGCGCGCAAAGTCGCCCGAGCCGCCGATGCCGTTCATGATGCTGGAGCCCATCACATGGGTGGAGTTGACGTTGCCGTAGAGGTCGCACTCGATCATCGCGTTCATCGCAATCAGGCCCAAACGGCGAATCAGCTCGGGGTGGTTGCTGATCTCCTGGGGCCGCAGCACGATGCGCTCGCGGTAGAAGGCCATGTCGCGCTCAAAGCGTTCCCAGGCTTCGGGGCTCAGCGAGAGTGCGGTGGCCGAGGCGTGGCTGAGCTTGCCGCTGGACAGCATGTCCAACATGCCGTCCTGCAGCACCTCGGTATAGGCCTGCAGCTGTTCGAAGGGGCCTGCATTCAGGCCCGCCAACACCGCATTGGCGATATTGCCCACCCCCGACTGCAGGGGCAGCAGACGCGGCGAGAGCCGGCCCCGCTTGACCTCGTGCTGCAAGAACTCGATCAGGTGGCCGGCAATGGCCGCCGACACGGCATCGGGCTCGGCGAACTTGCTGTTGCGGTCGCCCTGTGCCGTCTCCACCACCGCGATCACCTTGGCCGGATCGCAGCGCAGATAAGGCTCACCGATGCGCTGATCGGCCCGCGTCATGGGGATGGGCAGGCGCTCGGGCGGCAGGGCCGTGCCGTAGTAGATGTCGTGCATGCCGGCCAGGCCCTCGGGCATGCGGCTGTTGACCTCAAGAATGATCTTGTCCGCCTGATCCAGCCAGGTCTTGTTATTGCCCACCGAGGTGGAAGGGATCAGGCGGCCGTCGGGCAGGATGCCCGCCACCTCGACCACCGCCACATCCAGCTTGCCGAAGAAACCGAACCACACATACTGGGCCACATGGCTGAGGTGGATATCGGTGTACTCCATCTCGCCGGCATTGATGCGGGCCCGGCCCGTGGGGTCGGACTGGTAGGGCATGCGCAACTCGACCGCATTGACCTTGGCCAGCGCACCATCCAGCTCGGGCGCGGTGGAGGCACCGGTCCACAGCCCGATGCGGAAGTCCTGCCCCTGGGCATGGGCGGCGGCAATGCGCGCGGCCAGAGCCTGGGGCACGGCCTTGGGATAGCCGGCCCCGGTGAAGCCGCTCATGCCCACATGGGCACCCGGGGCGATCAGGGCCGCAGCGGCCTCAGCGGACATCAGGCGCTGGCGCAGACCTTCATGCTGGATACGAGAGATCGCCATCGGCGCGGGCTCCTTGCTCTTTGCTGGCTTGCGGGACAATCGAGGCCCTGGCGGACCAAGCCGCGCAGCATAAACGAACCTAGGGTTAACACGGGGCAAGTCGATTCACGGCTCGCACCGCGCCAAACCACCGCCCCATCATGCAAGTTTCCGAGATCCAGCGCCGCCTGACCGAGCTGGGCGCCAATGCCGCCCACCGAGACCGCGTGCTGCGCCACTGGGTGCAGGCCATTCCCCTGAGCCAGGGCCGGCGCGCGCTGGAGCACTACCTGCCCCTGGCAGTGCGCGAGGCCCTGCCCGCCCTGATGGCCGAGCTGCAGGGCCTGGCGCGCCTTCGCTCTCAGCACCCCGGCGAAGACGGCTCGGCCCGCCTGCTGGTGGACCTGGCGGACGGCCAGATGGTGGAGAGCGTGCTGCTGCTGCGCGAGGGGCTGTGCGTGTCCAGCCAGCTGGGCTGCGCCGTGGGCTGCCGCTTCTGCATGACCGGGCGCGACGGCCTGTTGCGCCAGCTCACGAGCGGCGAGATCGTGGCCCAGGTGGCCCTGGCGCGCACGCTGCGGCCGGTGAAGAAGGTGGTCTTCATGGGCATGGGTGAGCCCGCCCACAATCTCGACAACGTGCTGGAAGCGATTGCCCTGCTGGGCACGGTGGGCAATATCGGGCACAAGAACCTGGTCTTCTCCACCGTGGGCGACCCGCGCGCCTTCGAGCGACTCATGGAGGTGGGCGGCGGCGCGGTCAAGCCGGCCCTGGCCCTGTCCCTGCACACCAGCAAGCCCGCGCTGCGCGAGCAGCTGCTGCCGCGCGCGCCGCGGCTCACGCCGGCCGAGCTGGTGGAGGCCGGCGAGCGCTATGCCCGCGCCAGCGGCTACCCGGTGCAGTACCAGTGGACCCTGCTGGACGGCATCAACGACGGCGAGGACGAGCTGGACGGCATCGTGGCCCTGCTCAAGGGCAAGTACGGGGTGCTGAACATGATTCCCTACAACAGCGTGCCCGAGCTGCCCTATGTGCGCCCCAGCTGGGACAAGGCACGCGACATCGCCCGGCGCCTGCACCAGCGCGGCGTGCTGACCAAGCTGCGCGACTCCGCCGGCCAGGATGTGGACGGCGGCTGCGGCCAGCTGCGCGCCCGCGCCGAGCAGGGCCGGCGCCGCCGCGGACGCGAGATCCCCATCACGCCCGCCGAGAACGCTCAAAAGCCTCAGTAAAATCGGCGCCCCTTTCCACACAAGACAGCGGCCGCGATGTCCACCCCTGCCCACGACGAGAGCCTCAAGCCCAACACCTTCCTGCGCGCCATCATCGAGCGCGATCTCGAAGCCTGGGGCCAGCAGCAGGAAAGCCGCCGCTTTGCCGGCAGCCCGGGCGACGCCGCCCACCACGCCGCCGGTCCGCTGGACCCGGCCCGTATCCGCACCCGCTTCCCGCCCGAGCCCAACGGCTATCTGCACATCGGCCATGCCAAGAGCATCTGCCTGAACTTCGGCCTGGCGCGCGATTACGGCGGCATCTGCCATCTGCGCTTCGACGACACCAACCCCGAGAAGGAAGAGCAGGAGTATGTGGACGCCATCAAGGAGATGGTGGCCTGGCTGGGCTGGAGCTGGGATGCGGGCGGCAGCTCGCACCTCTTCCAGGCCAGCGACTACTTTGACTTCATGTACCGCGCGGCCGAGTACCTCATCAGCGCGGGTCTGGCCTATGTGGACGAGCAGACGCCCGAGCAGATGCGCGTGAACCGCGGCGACTTCGGCACGCCCGGCACCAACAGCCCCTTCCGCGATCGCTCGCCCGAGGAGCACCTGGCGCGCTTTCGCGAAATGCGCGACGGCAAGCACCCGGACGGTGCCATGGTGCTGCGCGCCAAGATCGATATGGCCTCGCCCAATATCAATCTGCGCGACCCGGCTCTCTACCGCATCCGCCGTGCCACCCACCACAACACCGGCGACACCTGGTGCATCTACCCGATGTACACCTATGCGCACCCCATCGAGGATGCGCTGGAGCGCATCACCCACTCGATCTGCACCCTGGAGTTCGAGGACCAGCGCCCCTTCTACGACTGGCTGCTGGGCCATCTGGCCGACGGCGGTCTGCTGGCCCGTCCCCTGCCCCACCAGTACGAGTTCGGCCGCCTGAACCTCAGCTATGTGGTGACCAGCAAGCGCAAGCTGCGCCAGCTGGTGGAGGAAGGCCATGTGAGCGGCTGGGACGATCCCCGCATGCCCACCCTGGTGGGCATGCGCCGCCGCGGCTACACGCCCGAGAGCATCCGCAATATGGTGGACAGCACCGGCGTGACCAAGCAGAACGCCTGGATCGACTACTCGGTGCTGGACGGTTATCTGCGCGCCGACCTGGAAGGCAAAGCCGCCCGCGCCATGGCCGTGATCGAGCCGATCAAGCTCAAGTTGACGAACTGGGCCGAGGTTTTTGGCAGCAACGCCCACCGCGAGCCCTGCAGCGCCCCCGCGCACCCGCAACTGCCCGAGCTGGGCCAGCGCAGTTTCAGCCTGGGCCCCGAGGTGTGGATCGAGCAGGAAGACTTCATGGAAGTGCCGGTCAAGGGCTATCACCGCCTCTACCCCGGCAACAAGGCGCGCCTGAAGTACGGCTACGTGATCGAATGCACCGGCTGCGAGAAGGATGCCGAGGGCCAGCTCACCGCCGTGCTGGCCAAGATCGTGCCCGACACCAAGAGCGGCACGCCGGGCGCCGATGCGGTCAAGGTCAAGGGCGTGATCACCTGGGTCGGTGCTCACGAAGGCGTGGCTGCCGAGGTGCGACTCTACGACCGCCTGTTCACCGTGCCGCAGCCCGGTACCAGTGACGCCGACTTCCTCAGCGAGATCAACCCGCAGAGCTGCCGCGTCGTGCAGTCCTGGCTCGAGCCCTCACTGGCCGGCGCGAGCAGCGATTCGCGCTACCAATTCGAGCGCCACGGCTACTTCATCGCCGACCGCAAGGAGCACGGTGCCGACAAGCCGGTGTTCAACAAGATCACCGGCCTGAAGGACGGCTGGGGCGCCAAGTAAGCGCCGGGGACCGGATCCAAGGAAAAAGGCGCGGCGGGTCCGCGCCTTTTCTTTTGCTTCCCCGGGCTCAGTCCGCGTCGCCCAGCGCGGCCAGATCGGCCATGCGCCGCACCTTGACCTTGCGGCCCTTGAGCTTGCCATTGGACAGGCGCTTGACCACCTCGCGCGCCAACTCGCGCTTCACGGCTACATAGCTGTGGAAGTCGGTGATGGTGATCTTGCCGATGTCGGCGGCCTGAAAGCCCGCCTCGCCGGTGAGCGCGCCCAGGATGTCGCCGGGGCGGATCTTGTCCTTGCGGCCGCCCAGGATCTGCAGGGTGTCCATGGCCGGCTGCAGCAGGCCGCCTGCGGCCGGGCTCAGGCTGTCCAGGCCCTGCCACTGGAACTCGCGGCCCAGCAGCTGCTCGATGCGGCCCACGCGGCCCATCTCGTCCAGGCTGGCCAGGCTGAGGGCCAGGCCCTGCGCGCCGGCCCGGCCGGTGCGGCCGATGCGGTGCACATGGGCCTCGGCGTCCGCGCTCATGTCCACATTGATCACGCATTCCAGCTGGGCGATGTCCAGGCCCCGCGCCGCCACGTCGGTGGCCACCAGCACCGAGCAGCTGCCGTTGGCAAACTGGATCAGCACCTGATCGCGCTCACGCTGCTCCAGATCGCCATGCAGGGCCAGGGCCACAAAGCCCTGGGCCGTCAGCACATCCACCAGATCGCGGCACTGCTGCTTGGTATTGCAGAAGGCGATGGTGCTGGCCGGGCGGAAGTGCAGCAACAGGCTGGAGACGGCGTGCAGGCGCTCGCCCTCACCCACCTCGAAGGCCAGCTGGCGGATCTGGGCCGGCGCCTGCGCGCCACCCTCGGCCCCGCCGGCCTGCACCTTGACCTCGGCCGGCTCGCGCATGAAGCGCTGGGCCAGATCGGCAATGCCGGCCGGATAGGTGGCCGAGAACAAGAGGGTCTGGCGCTCCTTGGGGCAGCGCTTGGCCACCTGCACGATGTCGTCCACAAAGCCCATGTCCAGCATGCGATCGGCCTCGTCCAGCACCAGGGTCTTGATGCGACCCAGGCCCAGGGTGCCGCGCTCCAGATGGTCCAGCAGGCGGCCCGGCGTGCCCACCACGATGTGAGCGCCATAGGCCAGGCTCTCGGCCTGAGGCCGCAGCGGCGAGCCGCCGCACAGCGTGAGCACCTTGATATTGTCGGCCGCGCGCGCCAGGCGGCGGATCTCCTGGGTCACCTGTTCGGCCAGCTCGCGCGTGGGGCAGAGCACCAGGGCCTGCACCTCCATGGTCGAGGCGTCCAGGCGGTGCAGCAGCGAGAGGGCAAAGGCCGCCGTCTTGCCGCTGCCGGTCTGGGCCTGGGCGATCAGGTCACGGCCCTGCAGCGCCAGCGGCAGCGAGGCCGCCTGGATGGGCGTCATCTGCGCATAGCCGAGCTGGGCGAGATTGGCCTGCAGGGCCGGGCTCAGCGGCAGATCGGCAAAGGGACGGGCGGAGGACGGCGCGGTATCTTTCATCCGCGGATTATCCCAGCCGCGCCCGCCGCCGCCCCGGAAACGCTCAGCCGCCCGCGCGCTTGACCCTGTGACCCGCGGCCGTGAGCCGCGCCATCACGGTCTCGACATGGTCGCCCTGCACCTCGATCACCCCGTCCTTGACGGTGCCACCCGAACCGCAGGCGGCCTTGAGCTGCTTGGCCAGGGCGCTCAGGGCCGCGTCATCCAGGTCCAGGCCCCGCACCAGGGTGACGCCCTTGCCCTTGCGGCCCGTGGTTTCGCGGCTGACCCGCACGATGCCGTCGCCTGCGGGACGGGCTTTGGCCTGCTGCCTGCACCGGCACTGGGCCAGGGGCTGGCCACAGTCGGGGCAGAGTCGGCCGGTTTCGGTGGAGTAGACGGGGCGGCTGTCGCGGGCGTGCTGCATAAGCCCTATTGGACCGCATCTGAGCGGCCCGGCGTCACGCCGCCTCGCTATGCTGCGCGCCATGCCCGACGCATCCGACCACGTTCCCGTCGCCCCCAGCTTTGGCGAAGCCCTGCGTTTCTGGCTCAAACTGGGCTGCATCAGCTTTGGCGGCCCGGCCGGCCAGATCGCCCTGATGCATGAGGAGCTGGTCGTGCGCCGGCGCTGGATCAGCGAGCGCCGTTTTCTGCATGCCCTGAACTACTGCATGCTGCTACCCGGCCCCGAGGCCCAGCAGCTGGCCACCTATATGGGCTGGCTGCTGCACCGCGCGCGCGGCGGCATTGCGGCCGGAGCGCTCTTTGTGCTGCCCTCCCTGCTGCTGCTGATTGCCCTTTCCGGGCTCTACATGGCCTATGGGCACACCGGCTGGATGAGCGCCCTGTTCTACGGCATCAAGGCCGCCGTCACAGCCATCGTGCTGCAGGCGGCCTGGCGTCTGGGGCAGCGCGTGCTCAGGCGCAACGGCCGCCTCTGGGCCCTGGCAGCCGCGGCCTTTGCGGCCATCTTTGCGCTGCAGCTGCCCTGTCCCCTGATCATTGCCGCGGCCGCCCTGTTGGGCTGGCAGTGGCGCGACCGACTGGCGCCCACGGCGGGTGGCCACCCGAGTGCCGGCGCGCCAAGCCCGGGGCTCGCCGTGATCGACGACCACAGCCCGCCGCCGGCTCACGCGCGCTTCAGTAGCCGCCGCCTGGGCTGGCAGCTGCTGGCCGCCGCCCTGCTCTGGGGCCTGCCCCTGCTGGCACTGTGGAGCCTGCCCCTGCTGCCGCAGCTGGGCCTTTTCTTCAGCAAGGCTGCATTGCTCACCTTTGGGGGTGCCTATGCGGTGCTGCCCTATGTGTTCCAGGGCGCGGTGCACCAGCAGGGCTGGCTGAGCGCCGGCCAGATGATGGACGGCCTGGCCCTGGGCGAAACCACGCCGGGCCCGCTGATCATGGTGCTGGCCTTTGTGGGCTTTGTGGCCGCCTGGCAAGACCCGGCCCTGCTCGCGGCCCTGCAGGCGCAGCCCTGGGTGGCGGGAGCGCTGGCGGCCTGCGTGGTGACCTGGTTCACCTTCCTGCCCTCCTTTGTCTTCATCCTGGCGGGTGGGCCGCTGGTGGAGTCCACCCACGGCAATCTGCGTCTGAGCGGGCCGCTGACGGCGATCAGCGCCGCGGTGGTGGGCGTGATCCTGAACCTGGCCCTGTTCTTTGCCTACCACCTGCTGTGGCCCCAGGGCTTTGCTGGCGGCTTCGAAGTCCCGGCCGCCTTGCTGGCCCTGAGCGCGGCCCTGGCCCTGATCTGGGCACGGCGCGGGGTGCTGGAGGTGCTGCTGGTCTGCGCCCTGCTGGGCTGGGCGATGAAGACCGTCTGAAGTCTCAGGCCGCGCGGGCCCAGTCCGACTCGGCGGACCCGAACAAGGCCAGCTCCAGCTGCTGCGGGTCATTGACCGTGCGCAGGCGCTGGTAGGTCTCCTCGGCCTCGGGGTAGCGGCGACGCAGATAGTGCAGCCACTGCTTGAGCCGGCCGGCCTGGTGGCGCGGCGCCACGTTTTGCCGCACCTGAGCCCAGAAGCGCTGCATCAGGGGCAGCAGCGCCGCCCAGGCCAGGGGCTGGGCCCCGGGGCGGGCAATGGCCAGGGCCAGGCCGGGATCGGCCACCATGCCGCGGCCCAGCATCAGATGCTCGCAGCCAGACTCAGCACGCGCGCGCCGCGCATCCTCGACGGTCCAGATCTCGCCATTGGCCACCACCGGGATGCTCAGGGCGTCGCGCAGCGGCGCAATGCGGTCCCAGAAGGCTGGCGGCTTGTAGCCCTGGGCCTTGGTGCGGCCATGCACCACCAGCTCGCTGGCCCCGGCGCTGGCAATGGCCTGGGCGCAGTCCAGGCTGCGCGACTCGCATTCATAGCCCAGGCGCATCTTGGCCGAGACCGGGATAGGGGCCGGCACCGCGCGCCGCACCGCGGCCACGATCTGGTGGATCAGCTCGGGCTCGTCCAGCAGCACCGCGCCGCCCCGGTGGCGGTTCACGCACGTGGCCGGGCAGCCGAAATTCAGGTCAATGCCCTCGGGCGCCAGCGTGGCCAAGCGGGCCGCGTTTTCGGCCAGGCACACGGGGTCGGAGCCCAGCAGCTGGGCGCGCACCGGCACGCCCGCGGCGGTGCGGCTGCCCTGGCGCAGCTCGGGCACGATGCGGGTGAAAACGCGCGCCGGCAGCAGCTGGTCGGTGATGCGTATGAACTCGGACACGCAGCGGTCTATGCCCCCCACCTGGGTGAGCACATCGCGCAGCATATGGTCCAGCAGGCCCTCCATGGGCGCCAGCAACAACATGAGAGGCCTTATCCTCGGTCGGTCGCAAAAGGGCGCAGAGCATAGCCCAAAGCTCCACAGAGCCTGTGGACAAGTCGGTGCAAGGCCTGCGCAGAATGCACGCAAGTGCCCGTTGGGTGAGGATTTTTCCTGGAATGCCCAAAAATGAGGCAAGACACGGAAGGAGTTTTATGCAAGTGATCGTTGCCGCCCTGACCATCGCCGCCATGGTCTTGTGGGGGCTGCTGGACCCCACCGGCATGGCCGCCTTCTTTGACGGCGCCCTGGCCCAGCTCACCCGCAAGCTGGGCTGGCTCTATCTGTGGGTGGTGCTGGGCCTGGTGGTCGCCTGCCTGCTGCTGGCCTTTGGGCGCACGGGGCGGCTGCGCCTGGGGGGTGAGGACGAAGAGCCCGCCTTCTCGCGCGGGGCCTGGTTCGCCATGCTGTTTGCCGCAGGCATGGGCATAGGCCTGGTGTTCTGGGGCGTGGCCGAGCCCATTTCACACTACCTCAAGCCGCCGCCAGGCGTGACGGCGCTCACGCCCGAGGCCGCCAACGCCGCCATGCGTTACAGCTTCTTCCACTGGGGACTGCATCCCTGGGCGGTCTACAGCATGGTGGGCCTGGCCATCGCTTTCTTCCAGTTCCGGCGCGACAAGCCGGCGTTGATCAGCTCGGTCACCGCCAGCCTGCCCTGGCGCTGGGCGCCGCGACTGGGCCCGCTGGTGGACACCCTGGCCCTGGTGGCCACCGCCTTTGGCGTGGCGGCCTCGCTGGGTGTGGGGGCGCTGCAGATCAATGCCGGTCTGGCCCGGCTCTTCGATGTGCCGGTGGGCCTGAGCGCCCAGCTCTCCATCATCGCGGTGACCACCGCCCTGTTTCTGATCTCGGCCGTCAGTGGCGTGGAGCGCGGCGTCAAGTGGCTCTCCAGCGCCAATCTGCTGCTGGCAGCCGGCTTGGCCCTGCTGGTCTTCGTGCTCGGGCCCACGGTGGCCATCATTGACAACCTCAGCAACTCCCTGGGCAGCTACCTCAGCGAGCTGCTGCGCATGAGCCTGCGCATGACGCCCTTCCGCGACAGCGCCTGGGTCAGCGACTGGACCATCTTCTACTGGGCCTGGTGGATCAGCTGGTCGCCCTTTGTGGGCGTGTTCATCGCCCGCGTCTCGCGTGGCCGCACCGTCAAGGAGTTCGTGCTGGGCACGGTGCTGGCCCCCACACTGGCGGCGGCCCTGTGGTTCTCCATCTTTGGCGGCACCGCCCTGCACATGCAGATCTTCGGCGGCCTGCCGATTGCAGACGCCGTGAGCCAGGACGTGGCCACGGCCATGTTCGCGGTCTTTGACGCCCTGCCCGGCAGCACCTGGCTGAGCCTGGCGGCAACCGTGCTGGTGCTGGTCTTCTTTGTCACCTCGGGTGACTCCGCCACCCTGGTGTTGGCCACCATGAGCAGCGGCGGCCGCGCCCATCCGCCCACGCCGCTCAAGCTGCTCTGGGGCCTGCTGGTGGCCGCCATCGCCGCCTGCCTGCTGGGCGTGGGCGGTATCAAGGCCCTGCAGACCGCCACCATCGTCTTCGCCCTGCCCTTCACCGGGGTGCTGGTGCTGCTGGCTATTGCCCTGTGGCGGGCCGCCCAGCAGGACGAGCAGGCACTGACCCGCGAGGAGAAGCGGCTGCAAGCGCGGATGCGCCATCTGCTGCCGCCGGAAGAGCGATGAACCGCGATGTAAATTCGCAGGGTCAGGTCTTGACTCCAGCAAGGCCGGGCAGCGCCGAGACGATTTAGACTGCCCGGCCACCAACAGGGAGAACATGACATGAGGGGTAAATACGACGACATCGTCGAAGCGGTTTGCCAGCAGACGCAGGCCGAGCTGGTATCGCTGATGATCGTCAACGGCGAGCGCGGCTCCGGCCTGAGCGTGGCCGGCGTTCTCGGCACGAATGACTCCGCGGATCGCCGCGCTCAGGTGGCCAAGGCCCTGCGCATGACGGCCGACATGATCGAGGGTATGGGCGCGGCGACCAACTAGGCTGAGTCGGCGCCGGGCCAGGGCGACCTCAGGTCTGCGCCGCTGCCCCCAGCTCCCGCTGCGTCAACCACAGCCGCAGGTCGAACTCCAGCTGGCCGTAGCGCGGCTCCATATGTTCGCAGAGCTGGTAGAAGGCCTTGTTGTGCTCCAGCTCGCGGATATGGGCCAGCTCGTGGACCACGATCATGCGCAGGAAGTCGGCCGGGGCCTCCTTGAAGAGCGTGGCCACGCGGATCTCGCGGCGGGTCTTGAGCCGGGCGCCCTGCACGGTCTGGGCGCGGGTGTGGGTGCCCAGAGCATGCTGGATAACCTTCAGCTTGGCGTCGAAGCAGACCTTGTTGAGCGGCTCGGCGTTGCGCATGAAGCGCTGCTTGAGGGCCTGGGTGTAGTCGAACAAGGCCTTGTCGCTGCGCACCTCATGGCCTTCGGGATAGCGCTCGGCCAGATAAGGCCCCAGCCGGCCGGCCTCAATCAGGCCCTGCACCTGGCCCAGCAGGGCCGGCGGGTAGCCGCTGAGGTATTTGAGCGCGGGAGCGCCACTGCTCATCGCGAAGCCTGGGGCGTCGGGGCGCCGGACTTGCGGCCCAGCACCTCGGGCGTGGTCACGCCCATGGAGACATAGAGGCTGGTCAGCCCCTCCACCCCGATCTCGGCCGGGCGCACCCAGCTGCTGGGCAGATAGAGCAGGCCGCCGCCCACGGGAACGGGCGCGGTAGGCACGATGACCGGCACATAGTCCACGCCCTCGATGTTCACGGGCTCGGTGCTGGACAGCAGGCCCAGCACCAGGGCACCGCCCTCGGGCTTGACGCCACCAAAGTGGCACCACACCGGCGTCATGGCCCGCACGCCCGCCTCGTCGCGCTTGGACATCATCTCCACCATGCGTCGCAGCAGGTCGTAGATGGTGCCAACCAAGGGAATGCGGGCGATGCGCTCCTCCAGCCAGCCGCGCAGCCGGGTCTGCAACTGTGCCTCGACCAGCAGACCCAGCAGGTAGATGCCCACCAGCACCAGGGCCAGACCCATCAGATAGGCCAGGCGAGCCGAATCGGTGAGCTGCAGACCCAGCTGGCCCAGGCTGTGGCCCAGCCAGCTGCCCGGCCCGATGAACTGCAGCAACAGGGAGACCACCCAGCCCAGCAGGGCCAGAGTGGCCACCAGGGGCAATAGCGTCAGGGAGCCGGTAACGAATGTGCGCAGCAGGTGGCGGCGGGCCGAAGCGGCGATGGGGGCGACGGGCGTCATGAGGGCAATGAGTCGAGAAAAACTGCGGGGCCGGTGCGGATGCCGCGCCGGTGTGGCGCGCGAAGCGGGCATCATGCCAGCATGCACAAAGACTTGGACCCGGGCAGCGGCACGGCGGGCGACTTCCGCCTGGAAATCGCGCCCCAGGGCTGGCAGCTTGCTTGCCGACCCGAGCACACCCTGTTGCTGGCCGCCCTGGCCGCCGGGGTGCGCCTGCCCCACTCATGCCGCAATGGCACTTGCAGGGCCTGCATGAGCCGACTCACCCAGGGCCGCATTCGCTACCGCATCGAGTGGCCCGGTCTCTCGGCCGAGGAGAAGGCGCAGGGCTGGATCCTTCCCTGCGTGGCCTATGCCTGCGAGGGCCCCCTGCAGCTGCAGGCCCCCCAGGCGCAAGCCTTGGCGCCCCGGGAGGCGCCGCCGGGCACACTATCCCCGCCGGCTGTGGACAAGTCCGTGAATAGCACGCGGATGGCGGACGCAAGTGATTGATTTCTCTGGCTTTGATCTGGATTGCCCGAAAAACGGGCAGAGCTTTGGGACAATCGGGGATTCAGCCTGACGCAACGGCGTCTTGAGCCCCCTCCCCAGGTCCCCATGCATCGCACCATCTTCACGACGCCCGGCGTCAACACCGCGCTGCGCGCCTTCTCGCGCGGCTTTCTCAAACTCCGCGGCTGGAAGCTCGACGGCAGCCTGCCGCCGGGCCAGCCCAAGTGCGTGCTGATTGCCGCGCCCCACACCAGCAACTGGGACCTGCCCTACACCTTGATGGTGGCCTTTGCCCTGCGCCTGAACATCTACTGGATGGGCAAGCAGCAGATCTTCCGCTGGCCCTTCGGCCCGGTGATGCGCTGGCTGGGTGGCATCGCGGTGAACCGCGAGCAGTCCAGCAATCTGGTGGCGGCCTCGGCCGCAGCCCTGGTGGCGGCGGACGGCCCGGTGCAGCTCATCGTGCCGCCCGAGGGCACGCGCAGCAAGACGCGCTACTGGAAGACCGGCTTCTACTGGATCGCCCACACGGCGCAGGTACCCATCGTGATGGCGTATATGGACTACGAGCGCAAGCTCAGCGGCCTGGGGCCGGTGTTCAGGCCCACCGGCGATGTGGAAGCCGATATGCGCGAGATCAAGGCCTACTACGCCCAGTTCAAGGGCAAGAACTGGCGCCAGTTCGACCATGAGTGAGGCCACCGCGCCCGCGCCGGCACCGGCACGCCCCAGCAAGGACCCGCTGCAGGGCAAGACCCTGGAGATGATCGTCAGCGAGCTGGTCGAGCACTTCGGCTGGCAGGAACTGGGGCAGCGCATTGCGATTCGCTGCTTCCAGAGCGAGCCGAGTGTGGCATCCAGCCTGAAGTTCCTGCGCAAGACGCCCTGGGCCCGCGCCAAGGTGGAGAGCCTCTACCTCTTCATGCTGCGGGAGCAGGCACGCCGCGGCCCGGGCCGCGGCGGCTGAATCGGCTGCAGCGCCGCAGGAGGGTCAGGCCTTGCCGGGCTCCGGCAGCTCGATCTTCACTTCGAGCACTTCGAGGTTGCCCTCGCGCTCCATATGCACCTTGATGTCGCCGGGGTTGATGGCGACGTACTTGGAGATCACCGCCACCAGCTCACGCTGCAGCTGGGGCAGGTAGTCGGGGCTGGAGCTGCGACCATTGCGCTCATGCGCCAGGATCAGCTGCAGGCGCTCCTTGGCGACGCTGGCGGTGTTCTTTTTCTCGCCGAGAAAGAAGGACAGGAATCCCATCTGGCTGCCTTTTCCTTTCTGCTCAACGGCCGAACAGGCGCTTGAAGAAACCGGGCTTGACCGCCTCGATGAAGCGCATGGGCTTGTCCTCGCCCAGGAAGCGCGACACCACATCGGCATAGGCCTCGGCCACATCCGTGCCCTTCATGTGGATGGCAGGCAAGCCCTGGTTGGAGGCCTGCAGCACGGTCTCGCTCTCGGGGATCACGCCGATCAGCGGGGTGCGCAGGATCTCGTGGATGTCCTCCAGCGAGAGCATCTGGCCGCCTTCCACGCGATTGGGGTTGTAGCGCGTGATCAGCAGGTGCTCCTTGACGGGCTCCTTGCCCTCGATGGCGCGCTTGGTCTTGCTATTGAGCATGCCCAGGATGCGGTCCGAGTCGCGCACCGAGGATACCTCGGGGTTGGTCACCACCAGGGCCTCGTCGGCATAGTGCATGGCCATCAGCGCGCCAGTCTCGATGCCGGCCGGCGAGTCGCAGACGATGTAGTCGAACTCCATGGCCTTGAGCTCGTCCAGCACGCGCTCCACGCCCTCTTGCTTGAGCGCGTCCTTGTCACGGGTCTGGGAGGCGGCCAGGATGTAGAGCTTGTCCAGCTGCTTGTCCTTGATCAGGGCCTGGGCCAGCTTGACCTCGTCGTTGATCACATTGATCAGGTCATAGACCACGCGGCGCTCCACGCCCATGATCAGGTCCAGGTTGCGCAGGCCGACGTCGAAGTCGATCACGCAGGTCTTGTAGCCGCGCATGGCGAGGCCCGTGGCGAAGCTGGCGCTGGTGGTGGTCTTGCCCACCCCGCCCTTGCCGGAAGTCACGACAACGATCTTGCTCATCGATTCAGGTCCTTAGAAAAACTGGTGGCTCGCATGCTTTTGATGTCCCGCGCGACACCCAAGGATCCGGCTTTGCCGGTCCTTCGGGTGTGCCCCCTTGAGGGGGCGCGCGCAGCGCGTAGGGGGGGGTCATGTCTTCAACGGGTCCATGACGAGCTTCTCGCCCTCCAGGCGCACCTGGGCAGGCTTGCCCAGCACGGTGTCGGGCAGCGGGTTCTCGGTGGTGCGGTAGATGCCGGCAATCGCGATCAGCTCGGCCTCCAGGCTGGCGGCAAAGATGCGCGCCTCGGTGTTGCCGCGCGCGCCGGCGATGGCCTTGCCGCGCAGCGGGGCGTAGACATGGATGTGACCATCGGCAATCACCTCGGCGCCATGACTCACCAGGGCCAGCACGACCAGATCGCCGCCCTTGGCATAGACCTGCTGTCCCGAGCGCAGGGGCTTGTCGATGACCAGGGTGCGCGGCGCCTCGGCCGGCACTTCCACCGGCACCGGCCGCTCCACCACCACCTCGCGAATGACCTCGCGCACCACCTCCTGCACCCGTGGCTCGGCGCGCGGGGCCGGGTCCACATCGGGCGCTTCGGCCAGCCCTTGCTCCAGCGCCCGGGCCAGCAGGTCGGGGCCGGCGCCGGTCACAGCTACCGGCTGCATCCGGTAGGCGCGCAGCAGCGACAGCAGGGCCACCAAATCCAGGGCCGGCTCGGCGCCCAGGCCCAGCTCACCCTGGGCCGCCTGCGCGGCGGGCGCGACAGGCTGCGGCAGCTGGGAGAAATCAATCAACAAAGGCTCGCGGTCGAAGACCTCGGGCGTGCTGCCCAGACGCTGCTGCAGTTCGGCGGCCAGCACCGCCAGATCGGCGGTCTTGAGTTGCAGCACCAAAAGGCCCAGGGTGGCACTCTTGAGCTCGAAGTGCTCCTGCGCGCGCGCTGAAGCCTTGCTCCCGGTCTGCCGCCCCGGCACTCCCTCGGCCTGTTTCATCAGGCCCTCGAGGGCCGCTTGTTGCTGCGTCATTAGCGTTGCTGTGCTGCAAAGTTCACGATTTTAGCGGTCCGCGAAGCTGCGCTCTTCAGCATTGGCCCCGGGAAGACCCGCGCCAAAGCCCGCCCAAAAATGAGGCACTCCAAGTCACGACATTACAAATCAAGGACTTGGGTGCGCTATTGAAGACTGCTTCACAAGCTTGTCCACAAGCACGGTGAATAGGCTTGGCGAGCCTCCCTAGGTGTGCGACTTTTGCACATCGACACTTGACTTATCCCCATTTCAAGCGCAGCGAGAGCCCGCAGCACTTGAGCAGGGCCATGTGTTGCGCCGCAGCTCCTCGTTTTCCCGACGAATTCCTAAGTTGTTGATTTATATAGATCTTTGCTGGTTGCACAAAAATGCAGCAAGCCAATGCATCTGCCCATGCCACAAGGCTTTAGACGGCTCCGAATCGGCTTCTCCACAAAGTTATCCACAGAAGCAGTGGATAGCCCAGCTGGCCTATACAAATCAAAAACTTAAGCGCAGACCTTAAGTTTTTCTTGAACTTCCGGAGCTAAGTGAAGCCGTGCGTATCAGCCTGATGCGGTCGACATGGAAACGACTTGGGCCGGCGGGATCGCCAGGCTTGAATTCCGTGCCACTCCCATCGCATGGGCCCGCCGTCCTGCGTCTATCGCTCGGCGCCAGCCCCTAAAATCCGCGATTCTGCGCAGCGCTGCTCCCGGCGCCGCCGAACTTCTGCGATCGCCCCACATGACCCGCAAGCTCTTCGTCACCACCGCCCTGCCTTACGCGAACGCCAACTTCCATATTGGCCACATCATGGAGTACACCCAGGCCGATATCTGGGTGCGCTTCCAGCGCATGATGGGCCAGGAGGTGCACTTCGTCTGCGCGGACGATGCCCACGGCGCACCGATCATGATTGCCGCCGAGAAGGCAGGCAAGACGCCGCAGCAGTTCGTGGCCGATATCGCCTCGGGCCGCAAGCAGTATCTGGATGGCTTCCACATCAGCTTCGACAACTGGCACTCCACCGACGGGGCCGAGAACCACGAGCTCTCGCAGACCATCTACAAGGCCTTGCGCGCCAACGAGCTGATCTCGGTGAAGACCATCGAGCAGTTCTTCGATCCGCAGAAGTCCATGTTCCTGCCGGACCGCTTCATCAAGGGCGAGTGCCCCAAGTGCGGCGCCAAGGACCAGTACGGCGACAGCTGCGAGGTCTGTGGCGCGGTCTACACACCCACCGAGCTGAAGAACCCCTTCTCGGTACTGACCGGCGCCACGCCGGTGATGAAGAGCTCGGAGCATTACTTCTTCAAGCTCAGCGACCCGCGCTGCGTCGAGTTCCTTGAGCAGTGGACCCAGACCCCGGGCCGCCTGCAGGCCGAGGTGCTGAACAAGATCAAGGAATGGTTCACCAAGGACGAGGAAGGCAATGGCGGCCTGGGTGACTGGGACATCAGCCGCGACGCGCCCTACTTCGGCATCGAGATCCCCGACGCGCCGGGCAAGTACTTCTACGTCTGGCTGGACGCCCCCATCGGCTACCTGGCCTCGCTGAAGAACTACTTCGCCAAGACCGGCCGCGACTTCGATGCCTTCATGGCCGACCCGTCCGTGGAGCAGATCCACTTCATCGGCAAGGACATCACCTACTTCCACACCCTGTTCTGGCCGGCCATGCTGCATTTCAGCGGCCGCCGCACGCCCAACCATGTGTTCGTGCACGGCTTCCTCACCGTCAACGGCGGCGAGAAGATGAGCAAGAGCCGCGGCACCGGCCTGGACCCGCTCAAGTACCTGAGCCTGGGCATGAATGCCGAGTGGCTGCGCTACTACCTGGCCGCCAAGCTCAACAGCAAGGTCGAGGACCTGGACTTCAACCCCGAGGACTTCGTCGCCCGCGTCAACAGCGATCTGGTGGGCAAGTACATCAATATCGCCTCGCGCGCCGCCGGCTTCCTGGCCAAGCGCTTCGAGGGCCGGCTCTCGGCCGATGTGGGCGTGGAAGGCCGCGCCCTGCTGGACGGCCTGCGCGCCCAGGCCGGCGCCATTGCCGAGCTCTACGAGACCCGCGAGTTCGGCAAGGCCCTGCGCGAGATCATGCTGCTGGCCGACCGCGTCAACGAGTACGTGGACCAGAACAAGCCCTGGGAGCTGGCCAAGCTCGAAGGCAAGGATCAGGTGCTGCAGGATGTGTGCACGGTCTGCATCGAGGCCTTCCGCCTGCTGTCCATCTACCTCAAGCCGGTGCTGCCGGCCCTGGTGGCGCGCGTAGAAAGCTTCCTCAAGGTGGAGCCGCTGCAGTTTGCCGACGCGCAGCGCGCCCTGGGTGCCCACCAGATCGGCGCCTATGAGCACCTGATGCAGCGCGTGGACCCCAAGCTGCTGGAAGCCCTGTTCGAGCCGCCTGCGGCCCCCAAGGTCGTACCCGGCGGTGAAGACCTGGCCCCCGAGATCAAGATCGACGATTTCACCAAGGTGGATCTGCGCATCGCCAAGATCCTCAAGGCCGAGCATGTCGAGGGCTCGGACAAGCTGCTGCGCCTGACCCTGGACGTGGGCGAGGGCAAGACCCGCAATGTCTTCAGCGGCATCAAGAGTGCCTACAAGCCCGAGGATCTGGAAGGCAAGCTCACCGTGATGGTGGCCAATCTGGCACCACGCAAGATGAAGTTCGGCATCAGCGAAGGCATGGTGCTGGCCGCCAGCCACGCCGACGAGAAGGCCCACCCCGGCATCTTCGTGCTGGAGCCCTTCCCTGGCGCCCAGCCCGGCATGCGGGTGCGCTGAGGCAGGCGGGGCGAGGGGGCCGAACGCGCGATGCTCGCCTTCACCCCGGCCACCCGCTGCCTGCTGATCAGCCGGCGCCGGCGCTTCATCGCCCGGCGCCACCACTGCGGACCACCCGGCCCGCTCTCCCCCCGTCGTCCCGCCACGAACCGGAGAGCCCATGGTCCCGCTGCATCCCTTCCGCCCGCGCCTGCTCGACAGCCTGCGCGGCTACTCCCGCCGCCAGCTCCTCGCTGACGCCGGCGCCGGCCTCACGGTGGGCGTCGTTGCCCTGCCCCTGGCCCTGGCCTTTGCCATCGCCTCGGGCGTCAAGCCCGAGCAGGGCCTGGCCACGGCCATCATTGCCGGCTTCCTGATCTCGGCCCTGGGCGGCTCGAATGTGCAGATCGGCGGGCCGGCCGGCGCCTTCATCGTCATCGTCTACGGCATCGTGCAGCGCTACGGCCTGGCCAATCTGCTGATCGCCACCATGCTGGCCGGCGTGCTGCTGCTGGCCCTGGGCGCGCTGCGCCTGGGGGCCTTGGTGCGCTACATCCCGGTGTCCATCGTGATCGGCTTCACCAATGGCATCGCGGTGCTGATCGCCCTGTCCCAGCTCAAGGACCTGCTGGGCCTGCACATCGCGCAGATGCCGGCCGATTTCTTCGGCCAGCTGCAGGCCCTGGGCGCCCATCTGCACCAGTTCAATCCCCTGGCCCTGCTGATGGGCCTGGCCTGCGCAGCCCTGGTGCTGCTGTGGCCACGCCTGCCGGCGCGCCTCCAGCCCCTGCCACCCACCCTGGTGGCCCTGGTGGCCGCCGGTCTGGCGGCCTGGGGCCTGCAGCTGCCGCTGGAGACCATAGGCAGCCGCTTCGGCGGCATCCCGGCCGGCCTGCCGGACTTTGCCTGGCCGGCCCTGGAGTGGCAGAGCAGGGACTCGATGGCGCCCAGCAGGGCGATGGTGAGGGTGGGGATGACCAGGCGCTGCACGCTC
>NZ_JBKCLH010000046.1:0-7116 GCF_046300915.1 Roseateles sp.
GAAGAAGACGGTTCGCTCTGGCACATCCGCTACCCGCTGGCCGAGGGCGCGGAGTCCCTGGTCGTGGCCACCACCCGCCCCGAAACCCTGCTGGGCGACACGGCCGTGATGGTTCACCCCGAGGACGAGCGCTACAAGCACCTCATCGGCCAGCAGGTCAAGCTGCCCGTTACCGGCCGCCTGGTGCCGGTGATTGCCGACGAGTATGTGGACAAGGACTTCGGCACCGGCGTGGTCAAGGTCACGCCCGCGCACGACACCAATGACTACCAGGTGGGCCAGCGCCATGGCCTGCCCATGCTGACCATCTTCGATCTGGAGGCCAAGGTCAGCAATGCCGAGGTGGCAGAGATCCCGACCGAGTACGTCGGTCTGGACCGCTTCGTCGCGCGCAAGAAGATCGTGGCCCAGCTGGAGGCTGAAGGAGCCCTGGTCGAGGTCAAGAAGCACAAGCTGATGGTGCCGCGCTGCGCCCGCACCGGCCAGGTGATCGAGCCCATGCTGACCGACCAGTGGTTCGTGGCCATGAGCAAGGCCGGCGCCAATGGCAAGAGCATCGCCGAGGAGGCCATCGAGGCCGTGTCCTCGGGCGAGGTCAAGTTCGTGCCCGAGAACTGGGTCAACACCTACAACCAGTGGATGAAGAACATCCAGGACTGGTGCATCTCGCGCCAGCTGTGGTGGGGCCACCAGATCCCGGCCTGGTATGACGAGGACGGCAAGGTCTACGTCGCGCGCAATGAAGAGGAAGCCCAGGCCAAAGCGGACAAGGTTTCGCCGGGCAAGACCCTCAAGCGCGACGAGGACGTGCTGGACACCTGGTACTCCTCCGCCCTGGTGCCCTTCTCCACCCTGGGCTGGCCCGCCAAGACCCTGGAGCAGGACCTCTTCCTGCCCAGCTCGGTGCTGGTGACCGGCTACGACATCATCTTCTTCTGGGTCGCCCGGATGATCATGATGACCAAGCATTTCACCGGCCAAGTACCCTTCAAGTATGTGTACATCCACGGCCTGGTGCTGGATGCGCAGGGCAAGAAGATGAGCAAGTCCGAGGGCAATGTGCTGGACCCGGTGGACCTGATCGACGGCATCGAGCTCGCCCCCCTGCTGGACAAGCGCACCCAGGGTCTGCGCAAGCCCGAGACGGCGCCCAAGGTGCGCAAGGCGACAGAAAAGGAATTCCCCGAAGGCATTCCCGGCTATGGTGCGGACGCGCTGCGCTTCACCTTCGCCGCCATGGCCACCCTGGGCCGCTCGGTGAACTTCGACAGCAAGCGCTGCGAGGGCTATCGCAATTTCTGCAACAAGCTGTGGAACGCCACCCGCTTCGTGCTGATGAACACCGAGGGCCAGGACTGCGGCCTGGCCCATGAGCCGGGCCACTGCCCGCCGGGCTACAACCACTTCTCGCAGGCCGACCGCTGGATCTCCAGCGAGCTGCAGAAGGTGGAAGCCGCCGTGGCCCAGGGCTTTGCCGACTACCGCCTGGACAATGTGGCCAACGCCATCTACGACTTTGTCTGGAACGAGTACTGCGACTGGTACCTGGAAATCGCCAAGGTGCAGCTGCAGGTGGCCAAGGACGAGGGCCATGAGGCGGCCGCCCGCGGCACCCGCCGCACCCTGATCCGCGTGCTGGAAACCGTGCTTCGTCTGCTGCATCCGGTGGCCCCCTTCATCACCGAGGAGCTGTGGCAGACCGTGGCCCCGGTGGCCGGCCGCAAGACCAGCGACTATCTGGTCACCGCCGCCTACCCCGTGGCCCAGCCCGAGAAGATCGACCCGGTCGCCATCGCCTGGGTGGAGCAACTCAAGGCCGTGGTCAGCACCTGCCGCAGCCTGCGCAGCGAGATGGGCCTGAGCCCCTCGGACCGCGTGCCCCTGCTGGTCGGCGGCGATCTGAGCTTCATCCGCGAAGCCGCGGCCGCGCTCAAGGTGCTGGCCAAGCTGGAAAAGGTGGAACTGATCGAGGACGAGGCCGCCTTCACCGAGGCCAGCGCCATGTCGCCCGTGCTGGTGCACGGCGCGGCGCGCCTGGCGCTCAAGGTTGAGATCGATGTGGAGGCGGAGAAAGCCCGCCTGTCCAAGGAGATCGCCCGCCTGGAGGGCGAGGTGGCCAAGGCCACGGCCAAGCTGTCCAACGAGAGCTTTGTGGCCCGCGCACCGGCCGCCGTCGTGGAGCAGGAGCGTCAGCGCATTGCCGACTTCGGCAATACCGTGACGCGCTTGCGCGCACAGCTGAGCCAGTTGCTGGCCCGCTGAGGCCAGTCCTCATACGCTGCTTAGCGCCAGCGAGAAGAGGCCAAGGCGGGCTCGGGCAGATCGGCTGGATAGGTCGCCCGAAAGTCCGCCACGGCCGGTGGTGGCACGGTCAGCAGCTCGTCCATGCGGCGTGCCACACCCCAGGCAGCGCGCACCCGCGACTCACGTGTCGTGCTCGCCAGGCGCGGGGTGACCTGCACGCCCTCCAGGCCATGCAGGGGACGGCCAGGCTCCAGCAGCCCCGGTTCCAGACTGTCGAACCAGGCGGCCAGAACACGCCCGCTGCTCATGGCATCCGCCAGGGCCTGCTCATCAAACACAGCCGAGTGCGCAATGCTCACCAGCACCTGCCCCGGTTTGGCAAAGCCCAGTACGCGCTCGCCGATCAGGCCGCGGTAGCGCAGGAAATAGGCCAGTTGCACGCTAACCCCATCGCTCTGCTCCATGAGCTCGCGAAGGGGCAAGGGCTCGATGCCCCACTGTGCCCACAGGGGCTCGCTCTGGTGCAGGCTGGGGTCATAGCCCACCACCCGCGTGCCAAAAGCCGGCAGCAGCTGAGCCAGCATGCGTGCCGCCGGGCTCATGCCGATCAGGCCCACGGTGGCGCAGCCCAGCTCCCGGCCCACCAGCATGCCGTCGCTGCTGAGCACCGGCACCCGGCGCAGCAAGGCCAGCAAGGCGCCCACCACAAACTCGGCCTCGGCACTGGCCGTGGCGGTCAGGCTTCGAACAACCTCAACCCGCGCTGCACGGCAGGCATCGACATCGATGTTCTCGGGGCCGGCGCTCATGCGCGCCACCACCCGCAGCCGGGGCGCCTGACGCAGCAGCTGGCCATCCAGCGGTACATGGGGCGGCAGCACCAATCCCTGGACGTGGGCCAGTGCGGAGCGCAGAGCTTGCGGATTGCTCGCCAGCTCAGGGGCGTAATGCACGGCATGACGCTCCGCCAGCCACTGCACCACCTCCGCCTCCAGCGGCTCAACAATCAACAGGCTCATGCTTCACAGCCTTGCAATCCTTAAAAAAGACACTCTTGCACCATGACACAATGGCCGCGGTCAAACGAAGAGTGTACGGAAATGATGGTCAACAAAGCGATCTTCCCGGTAGCAGGCCTGGGCACCCGATTCCTGCCGGCCACCAAGGCCCAGCCCAAGGAAATGCTGCCGGTGGTGGACAAGCCGCTGATCCAGTACGCCGTCGAGGAAGCCTATGCCGCCGGCGTGCGCGAGATGATCTTTGTGACGGGCCGGCACAAGCGCCCGATCGAGGATCACTTTGACATGACCTTCGAGCTCGAGGTAGCCCTCGAACAGGCGGGTAAGCGCGAGTTGCTGGAGGTGGTTCGCAGCGTCAAGCCCGACGATATGGAGTGCATCTATGTGCGTCAGGCCCAAGCCCTGGGTCTGGGTCATGCCGTGCTCTGCGCCCAGCGCCTGGTGGGCAACGAGCCCTTTGCCGTGCTGCTGGCCGATGACCTGATGGTCGGTCCCCAAGGGGGTCAGGGCGTGCTCAAGCAGATGGTGGAGCAATTCAAGGAATGGCGCGCCTCCATCCTGGCGGTGCAGGAAGTGCCGGCCGAGCACACCAAGCGCTACGGCATCGTGGCCGGCAACGCCGTCAACGAGCAGCTCATGGATGTGAGCCGCATCGTCGAGAAGCCCGATCCCGAGGTGGCGCCCTCGCGCCTGGGCGTGGCCGGCCGCTACATCCTGACGCCGGGCGTCTTCCATGAGATTGCCAACCAGCCGCGCGGCGTGGGCGGCGAAATCCAGCTGACCGACGGCATTGCCGGCCTGCTGCGCCGCGAAAAGGTATTCGCCTACCGCTACGAGGGCAAGCGCTACGACTGCGGCAGCAAGGAAGGCTTTCTGCAGGCCAATGTGGAGCTGGCCCTCGCCCACCCGCAGCTGGGCCCGGGCTTCCGCGACTACCTGCAGAACCTGGAAATCTGAGGCCTTTGGCCTCCAGCACAAAGGCCACCCGAGGGTGGCCTTTTTCATGCTCCGGACGGGCGCGGGCTCAGCGGCGCTTGAGCACGTGGATGAACTCGTCGCCCTGGCTGCTCTGCTCCACCAGCTCATTGCCGGTCTGGCGGGCAAAGGCCTGGAAGTCGCGGGTGGAGCCGGGATCGGTGGCCAACACCTTGAGCAGCTGGCCACTTTCCATCTCGGCCAGCGCCTTCTTGGCCTTAAGGATGGGCAGCGGACAGTTCAGGCCGCGGGTGTCGAGTTCCTTGTGGATGTCCATGTTCATGCGTTCTCCAAGGCTGGCGATTCTAGGGATTGGGCGCCTCCGCCTCAGGCGGGAAACACCCCGGTGGACAGATAGCGGTCGCCGCGATCGCAGACCACGAAAACGATGGTGGCGTTCTCCACCTGACGTGCCAGCTGCAGGGCCACACAGCAGGCGCCCGCGGCCGAGATGCCGCCGAACAAACCTTCCTCGCGCGCCAGGCGGCGGGCCATGTCCTCGGCGTCGGACTGGCTCACATAGACCAGCTCATCCACAGCGGCCGGCTTGTAGATCTTGGGCAGATAGGCCTCGGGCCATTTGCGGATGCCCGGGATGCGGGAGCCTTCCGATGGCTGGGCCCCGACGATGCGGATCTCGGGGTTCTTTTCCTTGAGAAAGCGCGAGGTACCGGTGATGGTGCCGGTCGTGCCCATGGCGCTGACGAAGTGGGTGACGCGCCCGCCGGTATCGCGCCAGATCTCGGGACCGGTGGTCTCGTAGTGCACGCGCGGGTTGTCCTCGTTGGCAAACTGGTCCAGCACCCGGCCCTTGCCCTCGGCCTGCATCTTCTCGGCCAGGTCGCGGGCATATTCCATGCCGCCGGAGCGCGGGGTCAGGATGAGCTCGGCGCCAAAGGCCTTCATGGTCTGGGCCCGCTCGATGGAGAGATCCTCCGGCATGATCAGCACCATGCGGTAGCCCCGGATGGCTGCGGCCATCGCCAGGGCAATGCCGGTGTTGCCCGAGGTGGCTTCGATCAGGGTATCGCCCGGCTTGATGTCGCCCCGCTCCTCGGCGCGGCGGATCATGCTGATGGCGGGCCGGTCCTTCACCGAACCGGCGGGGTTGTTGCCCTCCAGCTTGGCCAGGATCACATTGCCGCGGGAGGCAAGCTCTGACCCCAGGCGCTGCAGGCGCACCAGGGGCGTGTTGCCGATCACATCCTCAAGGGTCGGGTAGGCTTTGCTGTTCATGCAGCGATTGTCGCAGCCCGCGCCGCTGATTGCATGGCATAATCTCAGGCTCTCGCATGCAGTGTGTCGAGCCGAGATGCCCGGGTGGCGAAATCGGTAGACGCAGGGGACTCAAAATCCCCCGCCGCAAGGTGTGCCGGTTCGAGTCCGGCCCCGGGCACCAAGTTTCTTGGGCTTGATCACTGCCGCCAGACAAGGCGCCCATGCGCCAGCCAACAAGCCCCGCTGGACGGGGCTTTTTTGCGTCCGCAACTCGCGCCCTTGCGCACCACGACACCCGTTCGTCAGGAAGGCCCTGCTTCAGCGCATACACTCAGCCGCTGAGCCGCGAGCCCTGCGGCCGCAACCATCTTCACGAAGCGCCCTGCCCCGCCATGCCCCATCTGCCTCCGGTGACCAAAGCCTTCATGCTGGCCTGCGTGGGCCTGTTCTGCGCTTTCATCCTGCTGCCGGGACTGGAACCCCTGTTCATGCTCTGGCCCCTGCAGAGTGGCCGCTTCATGCCCTGGCAGCCGCTGAGCTACGCCTTCCTGCATGGTGACATGCTGCACCTGTTCTTCAATATGCTGGGCCTGTGGATGTTCGGCTCGGAGCTAGAGCGGGTCTGGGGTACCAAGCGCTATCTGCAGATGCTGGCGGCCAGCATCCTGAGCGCGGCAGCGGTGCAGCTGATCTTCACCCTGCTGATCGGCGCCTACACGCCGACGGTGGGCGCCTCGGGCGCGATGTTCGGCCTGCTGCTGTCCTTCGGCATGCTGTTCCCGGACCGCATCATCATGCCCCTGTTCCCGCCCATTCCCATGAAGGCCAAGTACTTCGTAGCCATCTTCGGCGCGCTGGAACTGCTGATGGGTCTGACCGGCCGCAGCGGCATCGCCCACTTCGCCCATCTGGGCGGCATGCTGGGTGCCTATCTGCTGATCCGCTACTGGCGCAGCGCGCGCCGTCGCTAAAGCGCTGGAGCCGCCGCGGCGGGCTCAGGCCAGCAGGCCCTGCGCTGGCTGCGGATAGCGCAGCCGCAGGCGCAGCTCGGCTTTCAGCCTGCGGTTGTCGAGCCGGCGCGACTCGCTCCAGAAACTCAGCTGCAGCGGCGACATCTGTTCGACCGCCTGCGCGCGCGTGATGCGCGGCGGCGGGGGCAGCTCACAGAGCCGAGCCGCCAGCTCGAAGTACTCGCCCATCAGGAGCTCGCTGTCGTCATTGGCGTGCACCACGCGCTGTGGGCGGCCACGCCACAGCGCCGCCAGGCAGGCGCGCGCCAGATCGTCGGCATGCACATGGTTGGTGTAGACATCGTCCTCGGCCACCAGCACTGGCGTGCCGCGCAGCAGGCGCTCGCGCGGATGGCCGCCGGCGCGGTCGCCGGCATAGATGCCCGGCACGCGCAGGATGCTGACCCGGCAGCCGAAGTTCGCGCCAAACCAGCGCAGGCGCTGCTCGGCATCCACGCGCCGCGCGGCGCGGTCGGTGGCCGGCGCCACGGGTCGGGTCTCATCAAAGCGTGCCCCGCCCGCATCGCCATACACGCCGGGGGTACTGGCCTAGACCAAGGCGTGCGGGGCCCGCTCCAACGGCTGCGCGCCCCGGCGCGTGACCGGGGGCCGCAGGCCAGGGGGTATGCCCGGAGCACCGGCGGGTGTGG
>NZ_JBKCLH010000047.1:0-9081 GCF_046300915.1 Roseateles sp.
CCCCGACACCGGCCGCCGCGCGTGCGCCCCTGGCCCCGGGTGTGATGCGCCCCGCCAAGCCACCGGCAGCGCCGCCGGTGGACGAGGCCGTCGAGGCCTGGCGCAAGCTGCAGCAGGGCGTGGCCCCGCTCAAGGGCAAGAAACGCTGAACCGCGCCGGGGCGCGTCGGGCCCCGGCACCGCTTCGCAAAGCCGGCCGCCCGCGATGCCGTGGCATGGGCATCCCTAATTTGTCGTGGCACAAAGATAAAAACCACTTGCGCAAGATAATCGATCGTTTATCATTTGCGCAAGTTGTGGACTTGGTTCACCACAACGAGGCCCTCAGGCCGCAAGGCCCAACCCTGACCTCACCGATCGCCCAAGCGCTCGCCGCTGCAGTTCCGCCGTACAGCCCGAACCTGGCCACGGCGCGATCAGCCAGACCGCGATGCTGCTGAGCTCGGTACGCGCAAGAGCCACCGGCCTGTCCGGACTCTGACCGACTGTCCTTCTTCTCAGTTCAGAACGCTGCGTGTTGCCCAGTGGCGCCGCCGCATGCGCGGAATCCTCCGCCCAAACAGCCGCACTGCCCACGGCAGCGCGGCGCCCGTGACCCGAAAACCGCGAGCCCGGCTCGCAAGGAGTGGCTTATGCCCCAGTTCACCTCTCCGCGCCCTCAAGGCCTGCAGCTGAAGCTGCGCAAGCCGCGCAATCCCCTGGTCGCCCCCAGTCTGCAACGCCTGGCAGGCCGCCATGGCACCGCGAGCAAGGGGCTGCGCCAGCAGGCCAAGCATGCATTGCTGAAGGAAATCCGTCAGCTGCCCTCGATAGACCACAGCCCCTGACACACAGCAGCTCAGGGGCTCCCCCCACGGGAGATGCATCATGAAGACCAAGACCATTCAACTGCGGGGCCGGGCCCCGGTGGAACCCAGCCTGATCAGCCGTCCGGTCTGGCGCCAGCAACTGGCAGGCGGCCTGCGGCGTAGCGGCAGCGGCCTGCTGCGCTTGGCCGAGCGCCTGACCCGCCAGGGGCGTCGCCGCACGGTGCCCGAGCTGGAGTTCTATGCCGAGGCCGGCGCGCCGGAAGGCGCCCTCTATCAGGACGGTCAGCTGGTCGGCCTGCTGCCCGGCGTGACCCGGCTGTGAGCCCTGGCCGCCGCGCCCAGGCTTCAGTGCGGGCGAGTTCATGCCGATATACGATCACCACAAGAACACGGTGATCCTGCATGACTCCGCCCGCCCCGATCCTGCCGCTGCAAGAGGCCCTGCCCAGCCTGGGAGCCTGGACCGCTGCCTTTCGTTCGGCGGACATCCCCGTGCTGGCCAGCACCGCCGAATCGCTGGAGTTGATGCGCGCCAACGAAGACGCCTTCGATGCCAACAGCATTGGCGAGATGATCGTCTCGGACCCGCTGATGACGCTAAAGGTGCTGGCCCATGCGGCGGCCTACCACCCGGACAAGCGACACACCGATGCCGAGACCGTGACCGCCGCCATCGTGTGGATGGGTATCACGCCCTTCTTTCGGGCCTTCGGTCCCCAACCTACGGTGGAAGAGCATCTGCGCCAGCAGCCGGCGGCCCTGGACGGGCTGATGCGGGTGCTGCGTCGCGCAGACCGGGCCGCGCGCTTCGCCCTGGGCTTTGCCGCGCACCGCGCCGACCCCGACTCGGCCGTGATCCACAGCGCGGCCTGCCTGCACGACTTTGCCGAGATGCTGCTCTGGATTCATGCCCCGGCCCTGGCCCTGCAGATCCGCCAGCGGCAGTCCGTGAATCGTCAACTGCGCAGCGCCGCGGTGCAGCGTGAAATCCTCAATATCGAACTGGCTGACTTGGAGCAGTCCCTGATGAAGGCCTGGCATCTGCCCGAGCTGCTGGCGCACATCACCGATGACAAGCGCGGCCACGATCCAAAGGTGCAGACCGTGCGTCTGGCCGTGCGTCTGGCCCGCCACACGGCCGAGGACTGGGAGGATCCGGCCGTACCCGACGATCTCAGCGACATTGCGCAGCTGCTCAATCTGGCACCCGCAGCCGCCGAGCGGCTGGTCCACGACCTGGATGTCTGACGCCATGGCCGGCCCGAGCCAAGACTTCTGGCAAGAACGCTTCGAGCGCGGCGACACCCCCTGGGATCGCGGCGCCCCCCATCCACAGCTGCAAGCCTGGCTGGCCCAGGGCCTCTTGAGCCCGGGCCAGCAGGTGCTGGTGCCGGGCTGCGGTCGCGGCCATGAGCTGCAGGCCCTGGGCCGGGCCGGCATTGCCGCCACCGGCCTGGACTACGCCCCGGCCGCCGTGGCCCTGGCGCGCGAACGCCTCGGTGCGCTGCCCGGCCGGGTGCTGGAGGCGGATGTGCTGCTCTGGCAACCGGAGGTGCCGCAGGACCGCATCTACGAGCAGACCTGCCTGTGCGCGCTGCACCCGGACCAGTGGCGGCGCTATGCCGATCAACTGCACGCCTGGCTGAAGCCCGGCGGCCTGCTGCTGGCGCTCTTCATGCAGGCGCGCCGCGAAGGCGCGGACCAGGGGCGGGTGGAGGGCCCGCCCTACCATGGCGACATCAACGCCATGCGCGCCCTCTTCCCCGCCGAGCACTGGGACTGGCCGGCCCCGCCCTATACGGCCGTAGGCCATGAGCGCGGCTGGTTCGAGCTGGCGGTGGTGCTGACGCGGCGCTGAAGCCCTAGAGGGGCACGGCGGTGGTGTTCTTGAGCCGGTCCAGCACAAAGCTGGTCTTGCAGTCCTGCACGCTGGGATGCTTGAGCAGGGTCTCGCTGATGAAGCGGGCGTAGTGCGCCATGTCCTGCACCAGCACACGCAGCAGATAGTCCATCTCGCCGGTGAGGGCCGCGCATTCCACCACCTCGGGCCAGGTCTGCACCGCGGCGCGGAACAAGTCCATGGGATTGCGCTTGTGGCTCTCGGTCTGCTTCTCCAGCCGCACATTGATATAGGCCGTCAGCGAGAGCCCCACCTTCTCCGGCCGCACCAGGGCCACATAGGCCTGGATCGCACCCGACTCCTCCAGCCGCCGCACACGGCGCAGCACGGCCGAGGCCGAGAGATTGACCTGGGCGGCCAGGGCGTCATAGGTGACGCGGCCGTCCTGCTGCAACGCCCTCAGGATGCGCCGGTCTATGGCATCGAGCTGGATTTCACCTTCCATATTCGGAGTTTCGCAGGATTCCTGCGCTCACAGCGGATGCCGCGCCTGAGATCGCAAGAATCCTGCGCCCAGGCCCTTCTAAAGTCTTGACCTATCGCAAGGCATTCAAAGCAGGAGACCCCGCCATGGCCGCATTCACTCCCTGGGACAACCCCATGGGCACCGATGGCTTCGAGTTCATCGAGTTCGCCGCCCCCGATCCCGCCGCGCTCGGCCAGCTGTTCGAGACCATGGGCTTCACCGCCGTGGCCAAGCACCGCCACAAGAACGTGACCCTGTACCGCCAGGGCGGCGTGAACTTCATCATCAATGCCGAGAGCGACAGCTTCGCGCAGCGCTTTGCGCGCCTGCATGGGCCCTCGATCTGCGCCATCGCCTTCCGCGTCAAGGATGCCGCCCATGCCTACCAGCGCGCGCTGGAGCTGGGTGCCTGGGGCTTTGACAACAAGACCGGCCCCATGGAGCTGAACATTCCGGCCATCAAGGGCATCGGCGACTCGCTGATCTATCTGGTGGACCGCTGGCAGGGCAAGAACGGCGCGGCCGCGGGCGAGATCGGCAATATCTCGATCTACGACGTGGACTTCGTGCCCCTGCTGGACGCCGAAGGGCGCCCCGTGGACGCCAACCCCAAGGGCAATGGCCTGACCTATATCGACCACCTGACGCACAACGTCTTCCGCGGTCGCATGAAGGAATGGGCCGACTTCTACGAGCGCCTGTTCAACTTCCGCGAGGTGCGCTACTTCGACATCGAGGGCAAGCTGACCGGCCTGAAGAGCAAGGCCATGACCAGCCCCTGCGGCAAGATCCGCATCCCCATCAACGAGAGCAGCGACGACAAGAGCCAGATCGCCGAGTACCTGGATCTGTATCACGGCGAGGGCATCCAGCACGTGGCCCTGGGCACGGACGATATCTACACGACCGTCGAGGGCATGAAGGCCGGCGGCGTGGTGTTCCAGGACACCATCGACACCTACTTCGACCTGATCGACAAGCGCCTGCCCGGCCATGGCGAGCGCGTGGACGATCTGCGCCGCCTGCGCATCCTGATCGACGGCGCCGCCCATCTGGGCGCCGAGAAGGAGCTGCTGCTGCAGATCTTCACCAAGGAGGTGATCGGCCCCATCTTCTTCGAGCTGATCCAGCGCAAGGGCAATGAGGGCTTCGGCGAGGGCAACTTCAAGGCCCTGTTCGAGAGCATCGAGCTGGACCAGATCCGCCGCGGCGTCCTGAAGGACGACAAGGCCTCGGTTTGATGGCCACCCGCCCTCCCGGGATGGGAGGGCGCTTTAGGCCGCAGCGCCCAGCTCGGCCTGGACCCAGACCCAGACCTGAGGATCAAAGGCCAGCTGCAGATGCCCCCGCCCGGCCAAGTGCCGGGCCTCGGTGCCGCTCAGCACGGCGGTGCCGGCGGGATAGACCACCTGATCGGCATTGCTGTAGACGCAGAGCAGGCGCGCGCGGAAGTCGGCGGACTCACCGGCCTCCAACTGCTGCAGCCAGTCGCCGCCACGACGCATCTGACGCCCGTTGGGCGTGCTGGCCACCGCGGCCAGCAAGGTGCCATGGTGCGGCGAGCCCAGGGTGATCACGCGATGCAGGCGCTCGGGCCGAGCGGCGCCGTGGCGCCGCCACCAGGCGCGCAGGGCCAGGCCGCCCATGCTGTGGGCCACCACCAGGGGGGGCAGACCCGTGGCCCGCTCCAGGCGCTGCAGCGCCGCCTCGATCAGGTCTGCATAGGCATCAATGGAGCCATAGGCCGGCTCCAGCGTGGGGGCCACGCAGGCATGGCCCTGGGCACGCAGGCGCCGCAGCCAGCTATTCCACAGTCCACGATTGCAGCTGTAACCATGCAGCAGCAGCACGCCACGCCGGCCATTGGGCTGTGCGGGCAGATGGTCGGGCTCGGCTTCCGCGCGAAAGGGCTGCAGCCAGGCAAAGACCCGCTCGCAGACCCAGAATTCGCGCCAAGCGCTCACCAGCAACTGCACAAGGCCCGGCCGCCCGGCCGGCTCGGCCCGGTTGACCCAATGCAGCGCCACAAAACCCAGGGCCAGTATCAAGCCATAGGCCCAGAAACCCAGCAGGGCCCAGGCCAGGGCCGCCCAAGCGCCTTGCTCAGGCCAAGCCCACAGCGCCAGGCCCGCTGCCAAGCCCATGCGCAGCAAGAGCTGCAGACGTTGAATCCATGCGTTCATGGCCGCGCATCATCGCTGATGCGCAGCGCGGCGGGAGCGCGCCACAATCGAGGCATGTCAGATCGGGACGATGAGCGCCAGGCGCTGCGCGAGCGCATCCAGGACTTTCTGCAAGCCGTAGCGGCCGAGGCCGCCGTGCGCCGCGCCGACCCAGCGCTGGACCGACGGGCACTGGCGCTCAAGCGCTATCAGCAGCAACGATTTGCACACAGCTACGCCGATCTGCTGGAGACCCCGCGCTACGGCCCTGCTGCCCGCTTCTTCCTGGACGAGCTCTACGGTCCCAAGGACTTCAGCCAGCGCGATGCCCAGTTCGCCCGTGTCGTCCCCACTCTGGTGCGCCTCTTCCCCGAGGAGGTGGTGCTCACCGTGGCCCAGCTGGCCGAGTTGCACGCCCTCTCGGAACAGCTGGACAACGCCATGGCTCGCCACCTGCCTGGGCTTGAAATCAGCGCCGAGGACTATCGCCAAGCCTGGCAGGCGGCAGCCGCCCCACCGCAGCGCGAGCAGCAGATCCGCCTGCTGCTGGCCGTGGGCGAAACCCTGGAGGGTTTGACCCGCAAGCCCCTGCTGCGCCAGGCTCTGCGCATGATGCGCGGCCCCGCCTCGGCGGCGGGGCTGGGCGAGCTGCAGCAATTTCTGGAGACGGGCTTTGACACCTTCAAGGCCATGAAGGGCGCACATGAGTTTCTCCAGACCATCGCCATGCGCGAACGCGCGCTGGCGGCTGAGCTCTTTGCCGACCGAGGGGCGGCGGCATCCCTGACTGTCCCGCAGGCGACTGGGGCCTAGGGCAAGTCCCCTAACCCGCGCGGCAGGGCTGGCAGGACCATCGGGAAGCTCGCCGCCTTGGCGCCGCGGGCCACCGACAACAAGACCTATGGAGACCTGCAATGAGCGCGCTGCTGGCCCCGACGAGCATCGACAAGCCCTGGCTGAAAAGCTATCCCGAGGGCGTGCCCGCCACGGTGAAGGTGGACAGCTACCGATCCCTGGTGGCGCTGCTGGAAGAGGCGTTTCGCAAGCATGCGCATCGCGATGCCGCCATCTGCATGGGCCACCGCCTGACGTTTCGCCAGATGGACGAGCTGTCCCAGGCCCTCGGTGCCTGGCTGCAATCCAAGGGCTTGGAGCGCGGCAGCCGGGTGGCGATCATGATGCCCAATGTGCTGCAGTACATGGTGGCCATCGCCGCCATCCTGCGGGCGGGCTACACGGTGGTGAACGTCAACCCGCTCTACACCGCACGCGAGCTGGAGCACCAGCTCAAGGACTCCGGGGCACGCGCCATCATCGTGCTGGAGAACTTCGCCGCCACGCTGGAAGAGGTGGTCGAGCGCACCGAGATCCGCCATGTGCTGCTCACCGGCCTGGGCGATCTGCTGAGCTGGTGGAAGGGCCCGCTGATCAATTTCGCGGTGCGCCACCTGAAGAAGATGGTGCCCGAGTACCGCCTGCCGCTGGGGCCGGAGCGCAGCGTGACGCGCTTCGGCCAGGCCCTGGACGAAGGCGCGCGACTGCACCTACGCCCCGTGGACCTGGGGCCAGATGATGTGGCCTTTCTGCAGTACACGGGTGGCACCACGGGCGTGTCCAAGGGCGCGACCCTGCTGCATCGCAATGTGGTGGCCAACATCCTGCAGTCCGAGGCCTGGTTCTCGCCCATGCTGCGTCAGCGGGGCGACAAGCCCATGACCACGGTCTGCGCGCTGCCCCTGTATCACATCTTCGCGCTCACGGCCTGCTATATGCTCGGCGCCCGCAAGGGCATGACGAATCTGTTGATCCCCAACCCGCGCGACATTCCTGGCTTCGTGGCCACCTTGCGCGAGCAGCGCGTGCACATGTTCCCGGCGGTGAACACCTTGTTCAACGCCCTGGCCAATGACCCCGGCTTTGCGCGCCTGGACTTCAGCGAGCTGCTGATCTCCAACGGCGGCGGCATGGCCGTGCAGCAGGCCACGGCCGAGAAATGGCTCAAGATCACCGGCTGCCCGGTCGTGGAAGGCTATGGGCTCTCCGAGACCTCGCCGGTGGCCACGGTGAACCGCGTGGATGTGCACGACTTCACCGGCTCCATCGGCCTGCCCGTGCCCAATACCGAGATCGCGATCCGCGACGACGAGGGCCGCGACATGCCCCTGGGCGAGCGGGGCGAGATCTGCATCCGCGGCCCCCAGGTGATGGCCGGCTACTGGAACCGCCCGGACGAGACGGCCAAGGTCATGTACGCGGATGGTTTCTTCAAGAGCGGGGACATCGGCGTGATGGACGCGCAGGGCTATGTGCGCATCGTCGACCGCAAGAAGGACATGATCCTGGTCTCGGGCTTCAATGTGTACCCGACCGAGATCGAACAGGTAGTCAGCTTGCACCCAGGCGTGCTGGAATGCGCTGCGGTGGGTATCCCCGACGAGCGCTCCGGTGAGGCGGTCAAGCTCTATGTGGTCAAGCAGGACCCCGCGCTGGCCGAGGAAGACCTGGCCAGCTACTGTCAGCAGCAGTTCACCGCCTACAAGCGCCCCAAATACATCGAGTTCCGCGATGAACTGCCCAAGAGCAATGTGGGCAAGATCCTGCGGCGCGAGCTACGCAGTGGCGCGGCATGAGTGTCATGGCGCCGACTGGGCGTGCGCCGACGCTGCCCGAGGACATCCAGATCCTAGAGCGTGGCTGGCTGTCCTCCAACTTGGTGCTGATGCATGGGCGCGGCGAGGAGGGCGCACTGCTGGTGGACAGCGGCTACTGCAGCCACGCCGAGCAGACTGCCACCCTGCTGTGCAGCGCCCTCACCGGTGAACGCCTGCGCCTGATCGTCAACACCCATCTGCACTCAGACCATTGCGGTGGCAATGCACGCCTGGCTGCCGAGCACGGCTGCCCCATCTGGATCCCGCCAGGTGAATATGCCGCCGTGCAAACCTGGGATGAGGCACGGCTGAGCTATGCCTTGACCGGGCAACGCTGTGAGCGCTTCCAAGCAGCAAGGGCTCTGAATCCGGGAGAGGTCATGGAACAAGGCGGACGCGCTTGGCAATGCTTGGCTGCGCCGGGCCATGATCCGCATTCCCTGATCCTCTTTGAGCCCGAAGCCGGTCTGCTGATTTCGGCCGACGCGCTGTGGGAGCGGGGCTTTGGCATCGTGTTCCCGGAGCTGGACGGCGCACCGGCCTTTGACGAGGTGGAACAGACCCTGGATCTGATTGCCGGACTGGAGGGGATTCGTTGCGTGATCCCCGGCCATGGTGCCGTCTTCTGCGATGTGGCCGGCGCGCTGAGCGACGCTCGCTCGCGCCTGGCCTTCTTCCGCAGCTACCCCGAGCGCCACACCCGCCACGCGGCCAAGGCCTTGCTGATGTTCCACATGCTTGAAGTCGGACGCTGTAGCCTGACCGAGTTGCAGGATTGGCTTCGGGGAACCCCAATACATCACCGCATGTGGCGACTGCACTACGCCCAAACACCGCTGGAGGACTGGACAGCCGAATTGCTGCGGGATTTGGCGCACAGCGGAGCGATAGAGTTCTCCGGCAACGCTGTACGCGTCCGCTAGAAGATCGCCACAGAAGAACAAAACCCCTCGCAGCGTTGGCTGGGAGGGGTTTTGAGGTGTAAATAGCCTGACGATGACCTACTTTCACACGGGAACCCGCACTATCATCGGCGCGGAGTCGTTTCACTGTCCTGTTCGGGATGGGAAGGAGTGGGA
Organism: Roseateles sp.; assembly: GCF_046300915.1. Lineage (GTDB taxonomy): Bacteria > Pseudomonadota > Gammaproteobacteria > Burkholderiales > Burkholderiaceae_C > Kinneretia. Next base: position 9,067 of record NZ_JBKCLH010000047.1, read on the forward strand.
CCAACTCGCTATGGT
>NZ_JBKCLH010000048.1:0-7149 GCF_046300915.1 Roseateles sp.
CCCCACCGCCGCCCGAGACGCCCCTGAGCCAGGCGGCCATGGCCGGCGGTGGGGTGGTGGCGGCCCTGGCCCTGGTGCTGCCGGGTCTGGTGTATCTGCGGGGCTGCTGCGCCGTCTATCTGGTGCTGCGCGATCTGCAGGCACCGGACCCGTCATGAGCCCGACATTCCCGCGCATCGCCTGCCTGGTTCCCTCGATCAGCGAATTGCTGGCGGCCCTGGGTCTGGCGCCCCTCATGGTGGCGCGTACCGGCTTTTGCATCCATCCGGCCGAGACCATGGCCGCCATTCCCAAGGTGGGCGGCACCAAGGATGTGAACCTGGACAAGCTGCGCCGGCTGGCGCCCAGCCATGTGATCGTCAATGTGGACGAGAACCGGCTGGAGACCGTGCAGGCCCTGCGCGAGTTCGTGCCGCACATCATCGTCACCCCTCCCAATGACCCGGCCGACAACCTGGCCCTGCTGGAGCAGCTGGTCGCGGCTTTCGGGGCCGTGGAGGGTGTGGCGGCGCGCGCCGCGGCCCTGGCCGAAGCCCTGCAGGCCGAGCTGGCGCGCTGCGCCGCCCAGGACTGGCCGGGCGAGGCCGTGCTCTACCTGATCTGGCGCGAGCCCTGGATGACGGTGGCGCGTGACACCTACCTCGCCCGCATGCTGGCCCGCGTGGGCTGGCGCAGCTGGCCCGAAGTGCTGGGCGGCGAGTCCGGCGCGGCCCGCTACCCGGTGCTGCGTGGTGATGAACCCTGGCTGGCGCGGGTACAGCGCGTGCTGCTGAGCTCGGAGCCCTACCGCTTCGAGGCCGAGCATCTGCCTCTGGCCCAGGCCCTGTGTCCGCAGGCGAGGGTGCAGCTGGTGGATGGGGAGCTGCTGAGCTGGTACGGCCCGCGCGCAGCCCAGGGTCTGGCCTATTTGCGAGGCCTGGCCCAGCACTCACAATGAGTTCATGGAATTGTTCAAGCCCCTGATCGCCCTGCTGGCGATCGTCAACCCGGTCGGGGTCATCCCCTTCTTCATCCACTTCACGCAGAACTTCTCGCGCCAGCAGCGCCAGCGCACCATACGCGTCAGTGCCTTCACCGCCTTCATCGTGGTGGCGGTCAGCGCGGTGGCCGGCCTCAAGGTGATCGAGTTCTTCAACATCTCCCTGCCCAGCTTCCAGGTGGGTGGCGGTACGCTGCTGCTGATCAGCGCCATCCAGATGCTCAATGCCCAGCCGGCCGAAACCCGGCAGGAGGATGTGAAGGAGGGCGCCGACAAGGCCGACGCCGGGGCCAGCATTGCCGTCGTGCCGCTCACCATTCCCCTTCTCACCGGCCCGGCCACCATCTCCACCATGGTGATCTATGCCGAGAAGACCCGCCACTGGTGGGAGCTGGCCGCCCTGGTGGGCTACGGCGTGGTGGTGGGCCTGGTGACTTTCGCGGTGTTCAGCGCCTCGGGCCGCATCGCCCGCGTGCTGGGCCAGACCGGCATCAACATCATGACCCGGCTGATGGGCCTGATCCTGGCCGCCCTGGCGGTGGAACTGCTGGCCGACGGCCTGACCAAGCTCTTCCCGGTGCTGGCCTCGCATCTGGCGCGCTGAGGTCTTTGTGAGTCAGGACGCTGCGCTGTTTGACACCATCATCGTGGGCGCCGGCACGGCCGGCTGCCTGCTGGCCAACCGCCTCTCGGCCGACCCGCGGCGCCGCGTGCTGCTGCTGGAGGCCGGCGGGGTGGACGACTACCACTGGATCCACATCCCGGTCGGCTATCTGCACTGCATCGGCAATCCGCGCACCGACTGGCTCTACCAGACCGAGGCCGCCGCAGGCCTGAACGGGCGCCGCCTGCGTTACCCGCGCGGCAAGGTGCTGGGCGGCTGCTCCAGCATCAACGGCATGATCTATATGCGCGGCCAGTCGCGCGACTACGAGGCCTGGGCCGAGGCCTGCGGCGATGAGAGCTGGCGCTGGGGCCAGGTCTTGCCTCACTTCAAGAAGCACGAGAACCACTGGCGCCTGGACCCCGGCGCCCAGCCCGTCTCCGATGCCTTCAAGGCCCTGCACGGCCAGGGCGGCGAGTGGCGGGTGGAGAAGCAGCGCCTGCGTTGGGACATCCTGGACGCCTTTGCCCAGGCCGCCCAGCAGGCCGGCATTCCGGCCAGCGATGACTTCAACGGCGGCAATAACGAGGGCGTGGGCTATTTCGAGGTCAACCAGCGCAAGGGCTGGCGCTGGAACACGGCCAAGGCCTTTTTGAGGCCGCTGTGCCTGGGCCGCTCCAATTTCGAGCTCTGGACCGGCGCCCAGGTGCGGCGCCTGCTGCTGGAGCGCGAGGACGGTGCCCTGCACTGCCGCGGCGCCGAAGTGGGCACGCCCAAGGGCCTGGAAACGGTGCGGCTCAAGCCCGGCGGCGAGCTGCTGCTGGCCGCGGGCGCCATCGGCTCGCCGCAGATCCTGCAGCTCTCGGGACTGGGACCGGCGGGCCTGCTGCAGGGCCTGGGCATTGAGCTGCAGCAGGATCTGCCCGGCGTGGGTGCCAATCTGCAGGATCATCTGCAGATCCGCGCGGTCTTCAAGGTGCAGGGCGCCAAGACCCTGAACACCCTGGCCAACAGCCTCTGGGGCAAGGCCGCCATCGGCCTGGAGTACCTGCTGCGCCGCAGCGGACCCATGAGCATGGCGCCTTCACAGCTGGGCGCCTTCGCCAAGAGCTCGCCGGACAAGGCCTGGCCCGATCTGCAGTACCACGTGCAGCCGCTCTCGCTGGATGCCTTCGGCGAGCCCTTGCATGACTTTCCGGCCTTCACGGCCAGCGTCTGCAATCTCAATCCCAGCAGCCGCGGCACGGTGAACATCCGCTCGGCGGATGCGGCGGACGCCCCGGCGATTGCGCCCAACTACCTGAGCACCGAGGAGGACCGGCGCATCGCGGCCGAAAGCCTGCGCCTGACCCGGCGCATCGTGGCCCAGCCGGCCCTGGCCGCCTATCGGCCCGAGGAATACAAGCCGGGGCCGCAGTACCAGAGCGACGAGGAGCTGGCCCGCCTGGCGGGCGATATCGCCACCACCATCTTCCACCCCGTGGGCACCTGCAAGATGGGCCGCGCCGAGGACGCGATGGCCGTGGTGGACAGCCGCCTGCGCGTGCGCGGCGTGGCGGGCCTGCGCGTGGTGGATGCCAGCGTGATGCCCAGCATCACCAGCGGCAACACCAATTCGCCGACGCTGATGATTGCCGAGAAGGCCGCCGAGTGGGTGCTCGGCGGCGCCTGAGCGCGCTCAGGCCGTGAAGCGCTGCTCCAGATAGGCCAGCAGGGTGCGGATGGTCTGCGCCTCGCCACCCACGGGGCGGCCCGGGCGGGCGCCGTCGTTCCAGGCGAAGAGGTCGATGTGCAGCCAGTCCTGGTTCTCGGGCACGAAGTACTCGAGGAACAGGGCCGCATTGATGGCGCCGGCCAGGGCGCTCTTGCCGGTGTTGACGATGTCGCCGATCGTGCTCTCGATGCCGCCCTTGTAGGGCGCCCACAGCGGCATATGCCACAGCGGGTCGTCCAGCTTCAGGCCCAGGTCCACCAGATCGCGCGCGGTGTCGAAATGCTTGCTGAACAGGGCGGGCAGCTGGGCGCCCAGGGCCACGCGGGCGGCGCCGGTGAGGGTGGCCAGGTCAATGATCAGCTCGGGCTTGCCCTCGCTGGCATAGGCCAGGGCGTCGCTGAGCACCACGCGGCCCTCGGCATCGGTGTTGCCGATCTCGATGTTCAGGCCCTTGCGGGTGGGCACGATGTCGCCGGGGCGGTAGGCATTGCCCGAGATCGCGTTTTCCACCGCCGGAATCAGCAGCTGCAGGCGCACCGGCAGCTTGAGCGCCATGATCAGGGTGGCCAGGCCCAGGGCATTGGCGGCGCCGCCCATGTCCTTCTTCATCTGGCGCATGCCCTCGCCGCCCTTGATGTTCAGGCCGCCGGTGTCAAAGCACACGCCCTTGCCCACGATGGCGATGCGCGGATGCTTGGGGTTGCCCCAGTTCAGCTCGATCAGACGCGGTGCGCGCGCGGCGGCGCGACCCACGGCGTGCACGGCCGGGAAGTTCTTCTTGAGCAGGGCATCGCCCACGATCTGGCTGAACTTGGCGCCATGCTGCTTGGCCAGCAGCTGGGCCGCCTTGGCCAGTTCTTCCGGGCCCATGTGCTCGGCCGGGGTGTTGACCAGATCGCGGGTGGCCGTGATGGCCGTGGCCAGGGCCAGGCCGCGCTGGGCCTCGGGGCTGTCGGCCATCACCAGGGTGGCGGGCTCGCGCTTGGCCTTCTTGTAGAGGTCGAACTGGTAGCCGCCCAGCTCCCAGGACAGGGCCGCGGCCTCGGCGTCCACGCTCAGGCCGGCGCTGGCGTCCAGCCAGTAGCTGCCGGCCGGCAGGGCCAGGGGCAGATGGGCCAGGGCAAAGGGCGCGTTGGCGCCGGACACGCCGGCAAAGACCTGGGCCAGCTTGCCGTCCGGGCCGGGCACCAGGGCCTGGGTGTCGGGCGCGCCGCTGAAGCCGACAGTGGCCAGCCACTGTCGGGTCGGGGCGGGCAGGGAGGCGCTGAGGGCCTGGAAGGCGGCGCGGTCGACCACGGTGATGGCGATCGCGGCGGCCGGCGTCTTGTTCTTGAATTGAACCGTCATGGCAGCTGTCCTGGTGGGGAATGAACAGCCGGGGATTGTCTCAGCAGCAGCTCTGTTGCAAACGGGCGAGTAGCGCACGGCCGGCGGGGCTCGCCTGGGTCTGGGGTGGGGCTGTCTCGAGCGCCGCCAGCAGGCGCTGCACCGTGGCCAGCTCGGGCGTCACCGGGCCCAGGAAGAGCAGCTCGGCGCCGCGGCCCACCAGCAGGGTGGGAAAGGTTTCCACCTCCAGATCGTCCACCAGTTCGGCGTCGTCCTCGATGTCCACCCAGAGAAAGCGCCAGTCCGGATGCTGCTGGCGCAGCTGGGCAAAGACCTCGTGATAGCCCTCGCAGACCCGGCACCAGGCGGCGCACAGGCAGGCCACGAGCAGGGGAGCGGGGGTGGCAGGGCTGGACATGGCGCCGACTGTAGCGAGAAATCCGGCCCAAGGATTTGTTGCCTCCCGCTGTCAACCGTGCATCGCGGACCGGCGTTAGGGAGGCACGGTGGCCCCGTTGGGCACCATGTTGGGGCAGTAAAGCCATGATGAAAAGCCAATTCCGTACCGAACCGCAACCCCGTCGCCTGCCGCTGCCTGAGTGGCACTGCGACAACAAGGGCCGCAAGCACGAGGCTTTCGAGACCGCCAGCCTGGGTTGCGACCGTCGCAGCTTGGCCCGCGCGCTGCGCTTCGACAGGAAGCGTTGACCCCTCGCCCGCGAATACGCGGTCGGTCCCCCGAGGGGACCGGATTTTCTCCGGGGCAGACCCCGGATCAATCCGTTTGAACCGCGCCGAGCGCGCGGTTCGCCTTCCTGGCGTAAGGCCAAGAAGTCGCCCTTGGGGCGGCCCGGCGGGCGACTTGTGCACCATGCTGGTGCCTCAAATCAAGCCAGCGGTGCCAGCAAGACCCGCAGATCCGCCTCGGTGAACTTGGTCGCCTCGGCCCCGTCGCTGCCCAGCACGCCCTCGGCCAGCGCCAGTTTGCGGGCCTGCAGCTCCAGCATCCGCTCCTCGATGCTGCCTTCCACCACCAGTTTGTAGACAAACACCGGCTTGTCCTGGCCGATGCGGTGCGCCCGCGCGCTGGCCTGGGCCTCGACGGCCGGGTTCCACCAGGGGTCGACATGGATCACCGTGTCGGCCGCCGTCAGGTTCAGCCCCACGCCGCCGGCCTTCAGGCTGATCAGCATCAAGGGGCAGGCCCCGGCCTGGAAGCGCCGCACGATCTCGCCGCGCTGCGCCACCGGCGTCGCGCCGGTCAGCAGCAGGAAGTCCAGTTCCTGTTGCTTCAGCTGCGCGGCGATCAGCCCCAGCATCTCGGCGAACTGTGAGAACACCAGTACCCGCCGCCCCTCGGCCAGCAGCTCCGGCAGCATCTCGGCCAGCAACTCCAGCTTGGCGCGCTCGGTGTCGGGCTTGATCTGTTGTTCCACATCCTTCAGCAGCAGCGGGTCGCAGCAGACCTGGCGCAGCTTCAGCAGGGCGTCCAGCACCGTGATCTGCGAAGCCCCGAAGCCGCGCCGCTGCAACACGCGCCGCACCTGGGTGTCGGCCGCCACCCGCACGCTCTCGTACAGATCGCGCTGCTGGCCATAGAGCCGCACCCGCCGCGTCACCTCGGTCAGCGGCGGCAGCTCGGTGGCCACCTCCTCCTTGCGCCGGCGCAGGATGAAGGGCCGCACCCGTGCGCTCAGCAGCTGGGCCCGCAGGCTCTCGCCCTTGACCTCGATGGGCTTGCGCCAAAGCCTGAAAAAACTGCGCTCATCGCCCAGAAAGCCCGGCATCAGGAAGTCGAACTGAGCCCACAGCTCGCCCAGATGGTTTTCCAGCGGCGTGCCGGTCAGCGCCAGCCGGTGCCGCGCATTCAGCCGCCGCACCGCCTTGGCCGCCAGGCTGCCGGCGTTCTTGACCGTCTGCGCCTCGTCCAGGATCAGCAGATGCCAGGGCTGCGCCGCCAACGCCTCGATATCGCGCCACAGCAGCGGATAGGTCGACAGCACCAGATCAAACTCGGCCAGGCGCGGGAAATGCTCGTGGCGCTCCGGCCCATGCAGCAGCAGCACGCGCAAGCCAGGCGCGATGCGCCGCGCCTCGGCCAGCCAGTTGAACAGCAGCGAGGTCGGCAGCACGGCCAGCGCCGGCTGCGTCAACCGGCCGGCCTGTTTTTCGAGCAGCAGATGGGCCAGGGCCTGGGCCGTCTTGCCCAGACCCATGTCATCGGCCAGGATGCCGGCCAGCTTGTGCTCGCGCAGGTATTGCAGCCAGGCCAGGCCGGTGAGCTGGTAGCCGCGCAAGCTCAGGCCCAGGCCCTCGGGCGGCGCCACCGGCCGCGGCGAGCCTGCCGCGCGCAGCTTCTCGGCCATGCGCCGCAGCCCGGCATCGCCCTGGATCTGCCAGCCGCCTGCACGGCCAGGGTCCAGCAGCTCCAGCCGGCCGGCGTCCCAGTCGCTCAAGCGCAGCGGGCCCTCGGCGCGCTTGGGGTCGGCCAGCAGGTCCACCATCGCGCCGAGGATGGGCTTCAGG
>NZ_JBKCLH010000049.1:0-15535 GCF_046300915.1 Roseateles sp.
GCTTGACGCTGCTGTTGCCGGGCTTCGGGGCGGCGGGAGTCTGTGCCAGGGTGGCGCTGGCGCAGGTGGCGCTCAACACGAAAGTCAGAAGGGATGCGAACTTCATGGCGATCAGGGGCGGGCGCCCCGATAGGGTGAAAACTTGTGCGGCAATGTAGCGCCAGTTGATGGCGTTGCCGCGGCGTGCAGCTGGGCGATTGTTACGGCATGTCCCGCCCGTTGGCTCTTATGCATTACCCGCAAGAGGTGGGGCGAAGTAGTCGCGTTCCACCTCGATGGGCAGGGGCTGGCCCGTCTGGTGGGCCCGTTCCAGCAGCTGCCAGTAGTAGCGGTAGCTGGCGCGGTCGTGCAGCACGTCGCGGTACTGGATGGGGGCCCAGGCGGCGGCCTGGGCGGCATGGATGATGTCTATGGCCTCATCAATCTCGGCCGTGCTCGGGGCGAAGGCGTCGATGATGGGCCGGATCTGGTTGGGGTGGATGCTCCACATGCGGGTGTAGCCCAGCTCGCGGGCTGCGCGCTGGGCAGCCTCCTGGATGGCGCTGGGATGTTTGAATTCCGTGACCACGCAGTGTGAGGGCGTCTTGCCATGGGCGTGGCTGGCGGCGGCAATTTCCAGCTTGGCGCGCAGCACCAGCGGGTGGCTGAACTGGCCTTGGAGGCTCATGCCTGCGCGCGGGATGGCGCCGCGGTGGGCCGAGACGAAATCCATCAGGCCGAAGGACAGCGACTCGATGCGGGGCAGGGCCGCAATCTGCCAGACCTCGCGCAGCGCGCCATGGGTCTCGATCAGTGTGTGCAGGGGCAGTGGTTTGCGGATGCCGTTGCGCGCCAGGGTGGCATCCACAAAGGCAATGGCCTGCTCCACCTCGGCCGCGCTCTGCGGCTTGGGCAGCATCAGATAGGCCAGCTTCTCGCCCGCCCGGGCGATCAGGCCGTCCACATCGGCTTCGAAACTGGGGTGATCCAGCGGGTGAACGCGGGCGCCCACGCGGCCGAAGCGGTTGGCGGCGCTGTTGAGCAGTTCGGCCACGAGCAGCACGTGCTCCGCCTCGCCGCCAATGGGGGCGCCATCCTCGCAGTCCAGGGTGATGTCAAAGACCGGCCCCATCTCGCCCTGCAGTTCCAGGCTCTTGCGCATGCGCGCCTCGACGCCGCAATAGTGGTCCACCACGGGCAGGCGTGGAGCGGCATCGCCTTCGTCAAAAAGGGCAAGCTTGGGGTGCAGGGCGGTACTCATGGAAATCCTGGCCAGAAAAAAAGGGCCAGCGTGGCTGGCCCTCTCAGTGTGAAGAAACATGACGGACGGCGCCAGTCATGTTTTCGCTCAGGCGAGCGGGATCACAGCAGGTGCTTGACGCCGTTCTGCTCTTCCAGCAGTTCATTCAGGGTCTTGTTGATGCACTCTTGCGAGAAGGCATCGATCTCCAGGCCCTCGACGATCTTGTACTCGCCGCCCTCGCAGGTCACGGGGTAGCCGAACATCACCTCGGCGGGAATGCCGTACTCGCCCTTGGACGGGATGCCCATGGTGACCCACTTGCCGTTGGTGCCCAGGGCCCAGTCGCGCATGTGGTCGATCGCGGCATTGGCGGCCGAGGCGGCGGAGGACAGACCGCGGGCGGCGATGATGGCGGCGCCGCGCTTGCCCACGGTGGGCAGGAAGGTGTTGCGGTTCCACTCTTCATCGTTGATCAGGGCCTTGACGCCCTGGCCGTCGATGGTGGCGAAGCGGTAGTCGGCGTACATGGTGGGCGAGTGGTTGCCCCACACGGCCAGCTTCTCGATCGAGCCCACGGCCTTGCCGGTCTTGGCGGCGATCTGCGAGGCAGCGCGGTTGTGGTCCAGGCGCAGCATGGCGGTGAAGTTCTTGGCCGGCAGATCCGGGGCCGACTTCATGGCGATGTAGGCATTGGTGTTGGCGGGGTTGCCCACGACCAGCACCTTGACATTGCGCGAGGCGACGGCATTCAGGGCCTTGCCCTGGACCGTGAAGATCTGGGCATTGGCGGCCAGCAGGTCGGCGCGCTCCATGCCGGGGCCACGCGGGCGGGCGCCGACCAGCAGGGCGTAGTCGGTGTCCTTGAAGGCGGTCATCGGGTCGCTGTGGGCTTCGATGCTGGCCAGCAGCGGGAAGGCGCAGTCTTCCAGCTCCATGATCACGCCCTTGAGCGCGTTCTGGGCCTTCTCGTCCGGGATCTCCAGCAGTTGCAGGATCACCGGCTGGTCCTTGCCCAGCATTTCGCCCGAGGCGATGCGGAACAGCAGGGCGTAGCCGATCTGGCCGGCGGCGCCGGTAACGGCGACGCGAACGGGTTTCTTGTTGCTCATGTGGAAGCTCCGAGAGAAGTGAAGGATTCGGTTTGTCGAGCCCGTCGCCGCCGGCGGAATTGGCCGGGGTGGCTGCGCCCGCGAGTTTAGGACAGTCCGAGGGGTTGCCCGAGCTCTGTCAACGCGGATCGCATGCCCGGTGGCTGTAGCGCGTGATTATGCGCCGGGTTTGGACTTTTTGTTCGTCTTATGTCTTATACAAGACATTAGTCAACTTTAGTGGACTTGATGCGCTGGGCTGTGTTGCAATTCGCGCCATGCCAGCTTCGCCGCATCTCCCTGCCGACACCGCGCGTGACACCGCGCGTGCGGAGGGGGCCCCATCCTTCAGCCCCTTGTATCGGCAGATCAAGGGCTTGATCATTGGCGGCTTGCAGGCTGGTGAGTGGAAGGCGGGGGAGGCCATTCCCAGCGAGCTGGAGCTGGCGGCGCGATTCGGTGTCAGCCAGGGCACGGTGCGCAAGGCTGTGGACGAGCTGGCGGCCGAGAGTGTGCTGGTACGGCGTCAAGGCAAGGGCACCTTCGTCGCCACTCACGCCGAGCAAAAGATTCAGTACCGCTTTCTGCGTCTCGTGCCGGACGAGGGGTCGGAGTCGCTGGGGCGGCAGTTGCTGGATTGCCGCCGGCAGCGCGCGCCTGCGGCAATAGCCCGACAACTGCAGATGAGATCGGGCGATGCGATGATTGAAGTGCGTCGCTTGTTGCACAGCAAGGGGCTGCCGGTGGTGCTGGACGATATCTGGCTGCCGGGTGCCTTGTTCAAGGGTTTGACGGCCGAGCGGCTGGAGCAACATCGCGGCCCCTTCTACGGTCTGTTCGAGGCGGAGTTCGGGGTGCACATGATTCGCGCCCAGGAGAAGATACGTGCTGTTGCGGCTGATGCCGAAACGGCGGAGTTGCTGAAAGTGGCGGTTGGCGCGCCTTTGCTGAGTGTGGAGCGTCTTTCCTTCACTTATGGGGACAAGCCGGTGGAGTTCAGGCGCGGGCTTTACAGCACGGCAGCCCACTTCTACCGCAATGAGCTGAACTGAGTCTTGCGGCAATCGTGGTGTGTGCATGGCGCACGCTACCGCCAGAGTCTGTATTGCATTGCAATAAAATCGATTGGTTTCACGTTGATTACACAAGGTCGGACATGACGAACGCCACCCAAAGCGCTACCAAAAAGCGACCGGTCTATCGGAACATCAACCTCTTCACCGATGTTCGAACCTACCGCCTTCCGGCAGCCGGCTTTGTATCCATCCTGCACCGCGTGAGCGGCCTGCTGATGTTTCTGCTGCTGCCCTTCATCCTCTGGATGTTTGACAACAGTCTGAGCTCCGAGATTTCCTACGAGGCCTTCACCAATGCCTTCGTGGCCGGTATCGGCTTTGTGCCGGCCTGGTTTGTGAAGCTGGTGGTGCTGGCCTTGTCCTGGGCTTATCTGCACCACTTCATCGCCGGCGTGCGCCACCTGTGGATGGACGCCACCCACAGCGTGAGCAAGGAGCAGGGCAAGTCCTCGGCCGTGATCACCCTGGCTCTGAGCCTGGTGCTGACGGCGCTGGTGGCGGCCAAGCTGTTCGGCCTGTACTGATTTCAAGAAACGAGAGGTCTACCCAAATGAGTACCTTCGGCTCCAAACGCCTGGTCGTCGGCGCCCACTACGGGCTGCGTGACTGGCTGGCCCAGCGCATCACCGCCGTGCTGATGGCCCTGTTCACCCTTGTGCTGCTGGCTCGCTTCCTGATGCCCGGCGAGCTGGGTTATGACCACTGGGCCGCGATCTTCGCGCCGCAGTGGATGAAGCTGCTGACCTTCGTCACGATCATTTCCCTGGCGTATCACGCCTGGGTGGGTGTGCGCGACATCTGGATGGATTATGTGCAGCCGGTGGGTCTGCGCCTGGCGCTGCAGGTGTTCACGCTGGTGTGGTTGGTGGGTTGCGCCGGCTGGGCGATCCAGGTGCTGTGGAGAATTTGAAAATGCAAATTGGATCGACGCTCGCAAAGCGCAAGTTTGACGTGGTGATCGTGGGTGCCGGCGGGTCCGGCATGCGCGCCTCGCTGCAGCTCTCGCTGGCCGGCCTGAATGTGGCCGTGCTGTCCAAGGTCTTCCCGACCCGCTCGCACACCGTGGCCGCCCAGGGTGGTATCGGTGCCTCGCTGGGCAATATGTCGGAAGACAACTGGCACTACCACTTCTTCGACACCGTCAAGGGTTCGGACTGGCTGGGTGACCAGGACGCGATCGAGTTCATGTGCCGTGAGGCGCCCAAGGTCGTGTACGAGCTCGAACACTTCGGCATGCCCTTCGACCGCAATGCCGACGGCACGATCTACCAACGTCCCTTCGGCGGCCACACTGCCAATTACGGCGAGAAGCCGGTGCAACGCGCCTGCGCCGCGGCCGACCGTACCGGTCACGCCCTGCTGCACACCCTGTACCAGCAGAACGTCAAGGCCAAGACCCAGTTCTTCGTCGAGTGGATGGCGCTGGACATCATCCGCGACGCCGACGGCGATGCCGTGGGCGTGACCGCGCTGGAGATGGAGACCGGTGAGGTCCACATCCTGCAGGCCAAGACCGTGCTGCTGGCCACCGGCGGCGCCGGCCGCATCTTCGCGGCCTCCACCAATGCCTTCATCAACACCGGTGACGGTCTGGGCATGGCGGCGCGCGCCGGCATCCCGCTGGAGGACATGGAGTTCTGGCAGTTCCACCCCACCGGCGTGGCCGGCGCGGGCGTGCTGCTGACCGAAGGCTGCCGCGGCGAGGGCGCCATCCTGCGCAATGCCAATGGCGAGCGCTTCATGGAGCGCTATGCGCCCACCCTGAAGGACCTGGCACCGCGTGACTTTGTCTCGCGCTCCATGGACCAGGAGATCAAGGAAGGTCGCGGCTGCGGTCCCAACAAGGACTATGTGCTGCTGGACATGACCCACCTGGGTGCCGAGACGATCATGAAGCGCCTGCCCTCGGTGTTCGAGATCGGCCACAACTTCGCCAACGTCGACATCACCAAGGAGCCGATTCCCGTGGTGCCGACCATCCATTACCAGATGGGTGGCATTCCGACCAATGTGCACGGCCAGGTGGTTGTGCCCAAGAACGGCAAGCACAACGACATCATCAACGGCCTCTACGCCGTGGGTGAGTGCTCCTGCGTGTCGGTGCACGGCGCCAACCGCCTGGGCACCAACTCCCTGCTGGACCTGGTGGTGTTTGGCCGCGCGGCCGGCAACCACATCGTCGACTTCAACCTCAAGACCAAGTCGCACAAGGAACTGCCCAAGGACGCGGCCGACAAGACGCTGGAGCGTCTGGCCCGCCTGGAGTCCGCCAGCAGTGGCGAGTACGCCCAGGATGTGGCCAACGACATCCGTTCGACCATGCAGAAGCACGCCGGCGTGTTCCGCACCCAGGCCAGCATGGACGAGGGCGTGGTTCGCATCAAGGAAGTGGCCGAGCGCGTCAAGAGCATCGGCCTGAAGGACAAGTCCAAGGTCTTCAACACCGCCCGCGTTGAGGCATTGGAAGTCGAGAACCTGATCGAGGCCGCCAAGGCCACCATGATCTCGGCCGCCGCCCGTCCGGAGTCGCGTGGTGCCCATGCCCACAACGACTACCCCAACCGCGATGACGCGAACTGGATGAAGCACACCCTGTGGTACTCCGAAGGCGACCGCCTCGAGTACAAGCCTGTGAACCTGCAGCCGCTGACCGTCGAGTCCGTGCCGCCCAAGGTCCGCACGTTCTAAGCAGCAAGGATTGAGAGCCAAGACATGAAGCGCACTTTCCAGATCTACCGCTACGATCCTGACAAGGACGCCAAGCCCTATATGCAGACCATCGAGATCGAGCTCGATGGCCATGAGCGCATGCTGCTGGACGCCCTGGTCAAGCTCAAAGCCGTGGATCCCACGCTGAGCTTCCGCCGCAGCTGCCGCGAAGGCGTCTGCGGTTCGGACGCGATGAACATCAACGGCAAGAACGGCCTGGCCTGCTTGACGAATATGCGCACGCTGCCGGGCACCATCGTGCTCAAGCCGCTGCCGGGTCTGCCGGTCGTGCGCGACCTGATCGTCGACATGACCCAGTTCTTCAAGCAGTACCACTCGATCAAGCCCTTCCTGATCAACGACAACCCGCTGCCCGAGAAGGAGCGTCTGCAGTCGCCCGAGGAGCGCGAGGAGCTGGACGGTCTGTACGAGTGCATCCTGTGTGCCAGCTGCTCGACCAGCTGCCCCAGCTTCTGGTGGAACCCCGACAAGTTCGTGGGCCCCGCCGGTCTGCTGCAGGCCTACCGCTTCATCGCCGACAGCCGCGACCAGGCCACGGGTGAGCGCCTGGACAATCTGGAAGACCCCTACCGTCTGTTCCGCTGCCACACCATCATGAACTGCGTCGATGTCTGCCCCAAGGGTCTGAACCCCACCAAGGCCATCGGCAAGATCAAGGAACTGATGGTGCGTCGCGCCGTCTGATCCTGTCGCATTGCACCTCGCACACATGGTTCACGCTGCTCCCGACGCGCTCATCGACGAGCGTTCGCTTTCCAAGCTCAAGTGGCGCTGCCGGCGCGGCTTGCTGGAAAACGATCTCTTCATCGAGCGCTTCTTCCAGAAGCACGAGAGCAGCCTGACCGTGTTCCAGGCCGAGGGTCTTCGCCAGCTCATGGAACTGTCGGACAACGATCTGATGGATCTGCTGCTGCGCCGCAAGGAGCCCGAGGGCGAGCTCGACCGTCCCGATGTGCAAGAAGTCCTGGGTCTGCTCAGGACGCCTTCGTAAACGAATCCCAAGAAGTCATAAGGAATGCCCATGACCCCCTCTGACGTCAAAGCCACCCTGTCGTTCACGGACGGCAGCCCCAGCATGGACCTGCCCATCTACAAGGGTTCGGTGGGTCCGGATGTGATCGACATCCGCAAGCTCTATGCGCAGACGGGCAAGTTCACCTATGACCCGGGCTTCCTGTCGACGGCGTCCTGCAACTCGACCATCACCTACATCGATGGCGACAAGGGTGAGCTGCTGTACCGCGGCTACCCCATCGAGCAGCTGGCCGTGAACTGCGACTATCTGGAAACCTGCTATCTGCTGCTGTACGGAGAGCTGCCGAACCAGAGCCAGAAGGATCAGTTCGTCGAGCGCGTGACCAAGCACACCATGGTCAACGAGCAGATGCAGTTCTTCCTGCGTGGTTTCCGCCGCGACGCTCACCCCATGGCCGTGATGACCGGTCTGGTGGGCGCCATGTCGGCCTTCTATCACGACAGCACCGATATCAATAACCCCGAGCATCGCGAGATTGCGGCCATCCGCCTGATCGCCAAGATGCCGACCCTGGTCGCGATGGCCTACAAGTACACCATCGGCCAGCCCTACATCTACCCGAAGAACGATCTCTCGTACGCCGGCAACTTCATGCGCATGATGTTCGCCACGCCCTGCGAGGATTACAAGCCCAATGACGTGCTGGTGCGCGCCATGGACCGTATCTTCACCCTGCACGCCGACCACGAGCAGAACGCCAGCACCTCGACCGTGCGTCTGTGCGGCTCCTCGGGTACCAACCCCTTCGCTGCCATCGCCGCCGGCGTGGCCTGCCTGTGGGGCCCGGCTCACGGTGGTGCCAACGAGGCCTGCCTGAACATGCTGGCCGACATCCAGCAGATGGGTGGCGAGGCCAAGATCGGCGAGTTCATCAAGCAGGTCAAGGACAAGAACAGCAACGTCAAGCTGATGGGCTTCGGCCATCGCGTCTACAAGAACTACGATCCGCGCGCCAAGCTGATGCGCGAGACTTGCCACGAGGTGCTGAACGAACTGGGTCTGCAGAACGACCCGCTGTTCAAGCTGGCCATGTCGCTGGAGAAGATCGCGCTGGAAGACGAGTACTTCGTGGCCCGCAAGCTCTACCCGAACGTGGACTTCTACTCGGGCATCGTGCAGCGCGCCATCGGTATCCCCGTGCCGCTGTTCACCGCCATCTTCGCCCTGGCCCGCACGGTCGGCTGGATCGCTCAGCTCAACGAGATGATCAGCGATCCCGAGTACAAGATCGGCCGTCCGCGCCAGCTCTTCGTCGGTGCAGCTGCCCGCGACGTCAAGCCCATCGCTCAGCGCTGAGGCTTCAGGCCTGCGGCAGGCGGATCTTGATCCGCTTGCCCGCAGCGCCGCACTACAACCCGCAAGCCGAGTGGCGGCCTGCGGGTTGTTTCATTTCTGGGCGGGGGCTGGGTGTTGGGCGTCGCCGGCCGACGCCGCAGTTTCTGCCTGAAGCTCGAAGTAGCGCTGTGCGCTGAAGGCGATGGTGCTCATCAGCACGGCGCCCCCAATCAGCAGGCTGAGCACCACACCGATGATGGCGCCCCAGCCGCTCGGGCGCCCCGGCAGCCCGGGGTTGTACCGCTCCTGCCACTTCTCGTCGGGGGTGAGCCCATAGATGATGGCGCTGAGCATGGCCGCAGCTAGGCTCAGCCCGAGCATGGGCATCAGCAGCCAGCTCAGGCGATCGTCCTGGCCCAGTGTTTCCATGCGTTGCAGCCCTTGCAAGCCCAGCAAGGTCGGCGGAATGTGCAACCAGCCCCATAGGTCCTTGAGACCGTACAGGTAGAAACGGTGCAGACCCAGGCTGCCCAAGAGCAAAGCCAGCCAGGTGCTGACGGTTTTGGACTTGCGGCTCGTCACGCTGTGGTCGCTCATTCGGGGCTGCTCTGGTCGCCCAGACCCAGCTGGCGCTGCATCAGCACCACATCGAGCCAGCGGTCGAACTTCCAGCCGGCGCTCTTGAGCACACCGGTGTGCTCGAAGCCCAGCGCGGTATGCACGCCAATTGAGCCCTTGTTCTCGGCGTCACCAATGACGGCCAGCATCTGGCGGGCACCGGCGGCCTCGCAGCGGCTGATTAGCTCGGCCAGCAGCAGGCGGCCCACGCCTTGGCCCTGGGCCTCGGGGTGCAGGTAAATCGAGTCCTCCACGCAGAAGCGGTAGGCCAGGCGGGGGCGAAAATAGTTGGCATAGGCATAGCCCAGCACCTGCTCACCGCGCACAGCGACCAGCCAGGGCAGCTGGCGCCCCAGCACCTCCTGGCGTCGACGAGCCATTTCCTGCTCATCAGGCACCTCGGTTTCGAAGGTGCCGGTGCCGTGAAGTACCGCGTGGGCATAGATGGATTGGATGGCGGGCAGGTCGGCCGCGGTGCTGGACCGTATCAGCAGGGCAGGGGGCGTCATAAAGACTCTGGCGTTAGGGTTGTCTGAGTTTATAATGCCGGATTTTGGTGCTGGTCGCTTGTTCGCAAGCCGCGGTCAAAAAGCCGGATGCGGGGAATCATCCCAGGGTATTTCGGCTGGCGCGAGTCTTGTGGGCGAGAGGCGTATCTACGGTGCCAAACCTTGCTTGGGGTGTTTTTCAGCCCCGGGTTTTTCGATCTGCTCGCCCTGAGTGTCTCCTGGTGCGGTGGAACGCTTTAGAGATCATCAAAGGATTCATCATGGTCGTGATTCGACTCGCACGCGGCGGCTCCAAGAAGCGCCCCTTCTACAACATCGTCGTGGCCAACAGCCAGCAGCGCCGTGACGGCCGCTTCATCGAGCGCGTGGGCTTCTACAACCCCGTGGCTTCCGGCGCTGCCGAAAGCCTGCGCGTGGCCCTGGATCGTGTCAGCTACTGGACCGGCGTCGGCGCCCAGCTGTCGCCCACCGCCGCTCGTCTGGTCGAGCAGGCCAAGAAGGCTGCCGCCTAAATCACGGTGCTGAAGCAAGCCGCATCCTCCCAAGAGCGCGATCCTCTGGCCTGGCCCGAGGACGCTGTCGAAGTCGGGCGCGTGCTTGATGCCTGGGGCATCAAGGGCTGGGTCAAGATCCAGTCTTATTCCACCGATGCCCAGGCGCTTTTTTCCTCCCGGCGCTGGTTTCTCCAGCCGCCCGAGGGCAAACCGGTGGCAAAGCCTTTGCCATCGGTTCTCAAGATTCTGTCGGTGCGCGAACACGGCGAGGGCATTGTGGCCCAGGCCGAAGACGTCGCGGATCGCAATGCGGCCGAAGCTCTGCGCGGCGCTCGCATCTTCATCTCTCGCTCCGCCTTCCCCAAGGCCGACCCGAACGAGTACTACTGGGTCGATCTGATCGGCCTGGCCGTGCACAACCGTCAGGGCGAGCTGCTGGGCGAGGTCGTGGGCCTGCTGGACACCGGTCCCCACAGCGTGCTGCGTATCGCACCGCCGGGCCTGCCCCAGCCGGTCAAGCCCGACCAGGAGCGCCTGGTGCCTTTTGTCTCGGCCTTTGTCGATGAGGTGAGCCTGCCCGAGCGGCGCATCACCGTCGACTGGGGCTTGGACTACTGAAGCCCGCGCCGCTGACCGCGGCCGCCGGTCTGCCGTCGCGATGCGCTTCGACCTGATCACGCTTTTCCCCGAACTCTTCGGGCCGCATCTCAGCGTGGGCGTGACGCGCCGCGCCTTCGAGAGCCGCCAGGTCGATGTGCGCCTGTGGCAGCTGCGCGACTACGCCGAAGACAACTACCGCCGCGTGGACGATCGCCCCTATGGCGGCGGCCCCGGCATGGTGATGCTGGTCGAGCCGCTGGAGCGCGCCCTGGCTGCGGTCAAGGCCCAGCGCCTGACGGAGAGCGCAGAGGCGGCGCCCGCCATCATCCATTTCAGCCCCACGGGCCGTCGCATCGACCAAGCCCTGGTGCAGGAGCTCGCGACCGGCCCTGGCGCCGTGCTGCTTTGCGGCCGTTACGAGGGCATGGACCAGCGCTTTCTGGACCGCCACGTCACGCTGGAGCTGACCCTGGGCGACTTCGTGCTCTCCGGCGGCGAACTGCCGGCCCTGGCCCTGCTGGACGCCATCGCGCGCCTGCAGCCCGGGGTGCTCAATGACGCGGCTTCCCACCAGCAGGACAGCTTCTCGGACGGCCTGCTTGACTGTCCGCACTACAGCCGCCCCGAGCTGCTGCACACGCCCGATGGCGAGGCTCTGCCGGTGCCGCCGGTGCTGCTCTCCGGGCACCACGCCCAGATCGCGCGTTGGCGCCGCGAGCGTTCCCTGGCCCTGACCTGGACCCGTCGCCCCGAGCTGATCGAAGCCGCTCGCCAGGCCGGCCGCCTGAGCCGGGCGGACGAGAAATTCCTGGCCACTTTGACGAAGCCCGACAGCCCGCTATAATCGTGGGCTTTTCGATCCTCTACCGGGCTGCGCGCTGAGTTTCAAGCGTGCGACAAGGTCAGTACCGGTGTGCAGATGGCGGGCCTCGTGCCCGGCGGCTTGCCCACCTCAACCTGGCTTAAATTCCGCGCCGGCATGATCGCCTGGAGTGCAAACCCCATGAATCTGATCCAAACCCTCGAGCAAGAAGAAATCGCTCGCCTGAACAAGACCATCCCGGCCTTCGCCCCTGGCGATACCGTGATCGTCAGCGTCAACGTGGTTGAAGGCACCCGCAAGCGCGTGCAGGCCTACGAAGGCGTCGTGATTGCCAAGCGCAACCGCGGCCTGAACAGCAGCTTCATCGTCCGCAAGATCTCGAGCGGCGAAGGCGTTGAGCGTACCTTCCAGCTGTACAGCCCGCTGATCGCTTCGATCGAAGTGAAGCGCCGCGGTGATGTGCGCCGTGCCAAGCTGTACTACCTGCGCCAGCGTTCGGGCAAGTCGGCTCGCATCAAGGAGAAGCTGGCTTAATTGCCGCTTTCCCTTCGCAGAAAACCGCCCCTCGGGGCGGTTTTTTGTTTTCCGCCTTAAGCTTGCACCCCATGTCCCGCCCGCCGATCCTGAATCCGCAAGCCGTGCCCGTGACGGGCGTCGATACCCATCTCCCCGCCGTGCCCGCCGCCGCCCTGAGCCCGGCTGCCCTGCGCCAGCGCTTTGGGGCGCCGCCGGTCTGGCAGCCCGAGATCGCTGGCGATGGCGCTCGCTTTGCCCAGCGGGAGCCGGCCGCGGCCGCGGTGCTCGTGCCCCTGGTGATGCATGAGAGCGGCACGTGTCTGCTGCTGACCCGGCGCACGGCGCATCTGCGCTCGCATGCGGGCCAGATCAGCTTTCCCGGCGGCCGGGTCGAGCCCGATGACGGCGGCGTGGTAGAGACCGCGCTGCGCGAGACGGCCGAGGAGATTGGCCTGCATCGCGCACAGATCGAGGTCATCGGCCAACTCCCCACCTACACCACGGTCACCGCCTTTGAGGTCACTCCCGTGGTGGCTCTGGTGCGGCCCGACTTCACGCTCACACTCGATGCTGGCGAGGTGGATGAGGCCTTCGAGGTGCCGCTGGACCATCTGATGAATCCAGCCCACCACCAGCGGCATACCTTCCGCTGGGAGGGTGGCGAGCGTCAGTTCCTGTCCATGCCCTGGCGACAGCGTGACGCCCAAGGGGTGTTGCGCGAGTACTTCATCTGGGGAGCCACCGCGGCCATGCTGCGCAATCTCTACCGTTTCCTGAGCGCCTGAGCCCCGTCTGCTCACGACAAGCGCCGGGCCGCGGCTATCATCCCCGCCCATGAACTTCTTTGCGGTCTTGTTCGCGCTGATCTGCGAGCAACTCAAGCCCCTGCCTCATGGCAATCGCATCCATGACGGCGTGATCTCCTGGGTCCGCTGGACCGGTCGCAATTTCGACGCCGGCCGGGAGCACCATGCCGGCGTGGTCTGGGCCATTACCGTCATCGGGCCGGCCCTGCTCACCGCGGCCGTGTACATCGCCCTGCGTCAGTTCAGTGTGGTGCTGGCCTTGGCTCTCGATGTCTTGCTGCTCTATCTCACCCTGGGCTTCCGGCAGTTCAGCCACTATTTCACCGATATCCGTGAGGCGCTGGAGCGGGGGGACGAGCTGGAGGCACGACGCCTGCTGGCCGAGTGGCGCCACCTAGATGCCAGCGAGCTGCCGCGCAGCGAGCTGCTGCGCCATGTGATTGAGCATTCCCTGCTCGCGGCGCATCGCCATGTGTTCGGCGTGTTCTTCTGGTTTGTGCTGCTTTCCACCCTGGGCCTGGGTCCGGCGGGCGCGGTGCTCTACCGCATGGCCGAATTCGCCAGCCGCTACTGGGCCTTCAAGAGCCGTACCCTGGACGCGCCCACCAATGAGCGCCTGATGCAGCTCTCGCGTCAGAGCTTTGGCTGGATCGACTATCTGCCCTCGCGCCTGACCGCCACCGGCTTTGCCATCGTGGGCAACTTCGAGGAGGCGGTGAACGGCTGGCGCCGCGACGCCCGGCTGTGGTTGCACGCCAATGAGGGCATCATCCTGGCCGCCGCCGCGGGCGCCTTGGGCGTGCAGCTGGGTGGCTCGGCCGCCCCGGGCGTGACGCCGGACCGCAGCAAGACCTTCGAGGCCGGCGGCGATGCCGAGGCCACCAGTGCCCAGGGCTCCACGCCCGGCCAGGCGCCAGTGCTGGGGCACCTGCAAAGCGTGGTGGGCCTGGTCTGGCGCTCCGTGGTGCTGTGGATGCTGCTGCTGGCCTTGCTGACCCTGGCCAACCTGGTTGGCTGAGGGCCGGCCGGCAGCACGGCGGCCCACTGGCCTTGTGCCTCTCATGAGCTCCCGGACCAAGCTGCCGTCTTTCAAGTTCCTGCTGGGCTTCGAGGCCGCGGCGCGCCTGGGCAATTACTCACGCGCGGCCGACGAGCTCTGCCTCACGCAGTCGGCCATCAGCCACCAGATCGCGCAGCTGGAGCAGCAACTGGGCCAGCCCCTGTTTCGCCGCAAGGGGCGCGGTGTGGAACTCACGGTGGCCGGCCGTTTGCTGCTGGACAGCGTCGGCAAGTCCCTGGACCAGCTGCGCCAGGGGCTGAACCGCATCGAGACCTATATGGACGACCAGCTCGTCACGGTGGTCTGCCCGGCGCCCATCGCTACCGGCTGGCTGCAGCCGCGCCTGGAGCGCCTGCAGCAGGATCATCCCGGCCTGTGTCCCATCATCTCGGTGGACGAGAGTGCCCGCTATGTGGACGAGCTGGACGTGGACATCCTGATCACGGCCCAGCCCCTGAGGCAGCCGGGCCTGTTGGCGCTGCCGCTGCTGAGCGATGCGCTGGTGGCGGTCTGTGCGCCGCCGCCCGAGCCTGTTTCGTCGGCCTACACGGCCGGCCTGCTGTGCCTGGAGAGCGACCTGACCAGCGACCAGGTCGGCCCCTTCATCCGCGAGCATTTCGGTGCCCTGCGCAAGTTGGCCATCTATGACGATCCGCGCTTGCTGCTGGATGCCGCCTTGCGCGGTCGCGGCCTGGCGCTGCTGTCGTCGCTGCTGGCCAGCGAGGCCCTGGCGGACGGTCGGCTGCGCCGGCTGGAGGCCTATCCCAGCCTGCGGCTGGAATCGCTGTGGATCAGCCGCGCCGAGGGCGAAACGCGCTCACCGCTGGTGCGCGGCGTGTTCGACAGTCTGCTGGCCTATGCCCAGGGTGATTGAATAAAACATGAGCTTTGTTGATGAATTGATCCAATAAACATCAGTTTTGTAAATGGATCAAAGTCGCAAGAATGCGTCTTCCTGGTAATAACCCTGAAGACGATGAATGTGCGACGTAGCTTGCTGGGCCTGGGCGGCCTCGGCCTGATGAGTTCCCTGCTGAGCGCCTGTGGTGGAGGTGGAGGCGGTGACACGGGAGGTGGCTCCACGCCCCCTCCCAAGCCCGCGCTGGGCCCCGAAACCTGGCGCATGCCCGACGAGGGGGGCGAGCCGCACCGCGCGGTCTGGATGGCTTTCGCGGGGCATGCCTCGGTATGGGGTGATTTGCGCGAGCCGGTGCTGCAGGCGCTGGCGCGCATCGCCAATGCGATCGTGGTGGTGGAGCCGGTCAAGATGCTGGTCGGCGCCGCCGATCTGGCCGAGGCCCGGCGGCTCTGCGATCCGGCGGTGCAGTTGATTGAGCATGAGGTCGACGATCTCTGGATGCGAGATACCGGCTGCGTCTTCGTGCGCAACGGCCGCGGCGAACGCGCCGCGGTGAGCTTCAACTTCAATGGCTGGGGTGGCAAACAGGCCCATGCCCGCGACGCCACGGTGGCGGCCCGAATGGCTGCGCTCAGCGGAGTGCCGCTGCTGCGCAGCCGCCTCGTGCTGGAGGGGGGTGGTATCGAGGTGGACGGTCAGGGCACGGCCATCATCACCGAGAGCTGCGTGCTGAACGCGAACCGCAATCCTGGCGTGAGCAAGGCCGAGGCCGAGCAGGAGCTCAAGCGCCTGCTCGGCCTGGAAAAGATCATCTGGCTGCCAG
>NZ_JBKCLH010000050.1:0-9771 GCF_046300915.1 Roseateles sp.
GGCAAGCTGGCCACCGATATGCGCGAGATCTGGATGATGCAGCCGCGCTTTGAGCGCCGCAGCGGCAACGGGGTCTACACCCTGGTGGAGCAGGCGCGCTACCGCGCCGGCTTCGACTTCCTGCGCTTGCGTGCCGATGTGGGCGAGATCGAGCCCGCCCTGGCCGACTGGTGGGAAGACTTCGCCCTGGGCAGCGAGGAGGAGCGCGAGGCCTTGCTGGAGCAGGCCCGCGAGATCGACCGCCAGCGCCGTCCGCCCAAGGTGCACCGCCTGCCGCGCAAGGAAGGTGCGGCCGCCCGGGTGCCGGCCCACTCTGCGGATGCCGCTGAGGCGGACGAGGGCGGGGAGGGCGCAGCCAGCGCCGGCCCGGCCAAGAAGCGCCGCCGTCGCCGCCGTCCCTCGGGCAGCAAGCCTGCCGCGACCCCTTCGGCCGAGTGAATGGCTTGAATCCGGCTGAGGCCCCGCTCGCCACGGCCTATATCGGCCTGGGTGCCAACCTGGGCGATCTGCCGGCCACCTTGCGTACGGCCCTGGGCGCGCTGGCCGCTCTGCCGCACAGCCGCCTCGCGGCCGTCTCCGGCGTCTGGCGCAGCGCGCCGATCGAGGCGGGTGGCCCCGACTATCTGAACGCCGTGGCACGGTTGGAGACCCGGCTCGCACCCCTGGCCCTGCTGGATGCGCTGCAGGCCATCGAGCAGGACCATGGCCGCGAACGGCCCTACCGCAATGCCCCGCGCACCCTGGACCTGGACTTGCTGGCGCTGGATGAGCTGGTCATGGATGAGCCCCGCCTGCAACTGCCGCATGCGCGCCTGCATCAGCGAGCCTTTGTGCTGCGGCCCCTGCTGGAACTGGCGCCCGCGCTGAGCCTGCCTGGTTTAGGAGCCTTGGCTGACTGGCTGCCGGGTGTGGCCGATCAACGCTTGGAGCGCCTGGCGCTGACCCTTGCATGAGGCTGCCCACCTAGAGAGGTGGGCGCCATGGCGCCTGAGTGCTCGAACGCCTGTAGCAATCGGCGATAGCTGTTGCAGCGCACCTCAGGTAGTGGCTTTGCTTCTGGCGTTCACGATGGGTGTTGGGGCGATGCCCCTCCGTGAAATCTGCGCTATGGGCGAGCCCGCCTTGCATGTCAGCAGGAACTTTAGGCTATGCTCGCGGTCGTCGGCAAACGTTTGCCAACCTGAGCTCATTGCAGCGCTCTGCAGTCTTGCAGGCCCGGCGCTGCGGCGCTCAGAGCACCGCCTTCACCGAGTCTGCAAGAGTCCTAGCCTGTGAGCACGATCAAAGATGTCGCGGCCCTGGCGGGGGTGTCCTTCACCACCGTCTCCCATGTCCTGAACGACACCCGCCCTGTCAGCGCAGACGCGCGCCGCCGCGTGCTGGCGGCGGTGGAGGAGATCGGCTATCTGCCCAGCGCCGTGGCCCGCTCGCTGCGCAAGAGCGAGACCAAGATCATTGGCGTGCTGGTGCCCAATGTGAACAACCCCTTTTTCGCCGAGCTGGTGGTGGGGGTGGAGGAGGGCTGCCGGCTCTCGGGCTACTCGGTCTTTCTGTGCAACTCGGACAATGATCCCAAGCGCCAGCAGCAGTACATGCGCACCCTGCTGGAAAAGCGCATCGACGGCCTGCTGCTGTCCTCGGCCGGCGATGCCGAGGCCCTGGCCCGCATCTTCAAGCTGGCTACGGTGCCGGCCGTGACGGTGGACCGTTCCGTGCCCGGCGCCCGTGCCGATCGCGTCAGCGTCAACAACCAGGACGGCGCCTACAAGGCGGTGCGGCATCTGCTGGATCTGGGGCACCGCGAGGTAGCGTGCATCAGCGGGCCGGCGGAGTTCGAGGTCAGCATGGAGCGGGTCGAGGGCTGGCGACGGGCCTTGCAGGAACGCGGCCTGGTCGTGGATGAGAGTCTGGTGATCGAAAGCGATTTCAGCAGCGCCGGGGGCTATGAGGCGGCGCGTCGCCTGCTGCGCGAGCGTCCGCAGGTCAGCGCCGTCTTCGCCAGCAATGACATGATGGCCCTGGGAGCGCTGCGTGCCGCGGCCGAGCAGGGCCTGCGCCTGCCGCAGCAGCTCTCGGTGGTGGGCTTTGACGATATCGAGCTCAGTGCCTACGTTTATCCGGCCCTGAGCACCGTGGGTTGCTCCATCAAGGAGCTGGGCCGCGAGGCGGCCCGGGTGCTGATCGACCGCATCGAGAACCCCGGCGCGCCGCTCAAGGACGTGCAGCTCACGCCGCGCCTGGTGCAGCGTGAGAGCACGGCTGCACCGGGCGGCCGCTGAGGCGCTGGTGCCCAATAATTTGCAAGAGGAAGTCTTACCGATGAGCGATTCCCGCGCCGTCGCCGGCTCGTCAGCTGCCCAAGTGGTGGTGGTGGGCAGCAGCAATATGGACATGGTCTCGCACTCGCGCCGTCTGCCGGCGCCGGGTGAGACCTTGATGGGCGAGGCCTTTGTCATGGCCCCCGGCGGCAAGGGCGCCAACCAGGCTGTGGCCGCGGCCCGTCTGGGTGCCAGCGTGAGCTTTGTCTCCCGTGTCGGCACGCGCGCCCATGGCCGCGAACTGCTCGCCGCCTTGGCCGAGGAGGGCGTGGACGCCCGCGGCGTGCAGCAGGATGAGACGGCCCTGCCGGGCATTGCCGTCATCATGGTGGCCAGCGAGGGTGGCGAGAACTCCATCGTCTATGTTCCGGGCAGCAATGCCCAGCTGGTGCCGGCCGATGTGCAGGCCGCGGCCCCTTTGCTGCAGGCCGCTCGCGTCGTGGTGGCCCAGCTGGAGGTGCCGGTGCCGGCCATCCGCTGCGCCTTCGAGCTGGCCCGCGCTGCGGGCGTGAGCACCATCCTGAATGCCGCACCGGCCCTGGCCGAGGGCGCCGAGTTGCTGCCCCTGTGCGATTGGCTGGTGCTCAACGAGACCGAGGCGGCTCAGTTTACGGGTCTGGCCGCGGGGGGCGTGGCCGAGGCCGGCGCCGCGGCCCAGGCCCTGCTGGCGCGCGGCCCGCGTCAGGTGCTGGTGACCCTGGGCGCCCCGGGGGCCTTGCTGGCCGATGCCTCTGGCCTGCAGCAGCTGCCCGCCCGTGCCGTGAAGGCCGTGGACACCGTGGGCGCGGGCGATACCTTTGTCGGCGGCCTGGCCACCGGCCTGGCCGAGGGCATGAGCCCGGTCGAGGCGGTGCGCCTGGGCCAGGCCGCGGCGGCCATCGCCGTCAGCCGCAGCGGTGTGCAGTCCGCCATGCCGCGTCGTTCGGAGCTCCAGCCATGAACAATCTCTCTTCGCGTCCGCGCATTCCGGTGATCTTCGATACCGATCCCGGTATCGACGACGCCATGGCGCTGAGCCTGCTGGCACGTCACCCCGCCGTGGACTTGCTGGCCGTGACCACCGTGTTCGGCAATGCGCCGGTGCAGACCACCACGGCCAATGCCCTGGCGCTGTGCGGCTTTCATGGCCTGGACATTCCCGTGGCAACGGGTGCAGCAGGCCCGCTCTCTCCCTTGGGCGGGCAGGATTTTCCGGCCCATGTGCATGGCGACGATGGCCTGGGCGGCATGTCCAGTCGCTTGCCTCCCAGCACGCTGACCGTGGATGCGCGGCCTGCGCATGAGCTGATCTGCGAGATGATCAATGCGCGGCCCGGCGAGATCAGCCTGGTGGCCGTGGGCCCCATGACCAATCTGGCCCTGGCCCTGCGGCATGACCCCAGCATCGTGAGCAAGGTGCGTCAGGTGGTGGTGATGGGCGGAGCCTTCGGCACGCATGGCCATGCTGGCAATGTCACGCCCGTGGCCGAGGCCAACATCATCAACGACCCCGAGGCGGCCGACCGGGTGTTCGGCGCCGAATGGCCGGTGGTGCTGGTGGGTCTGGATGTGACCCAGGAAGTGATCATGGACGAGGCCTATCTGGCCGGCCTGCGAGGGCGGGGCCAGGGCGTGGGGGACTTTCTCTGGCAGGCCACACGCCACTACCAGGACTTCTATCACGAGCGCGATGGCATCGGGGGCATCTACTCCCACGACGCCAGCGCCGTGGCGTATCTGATCGATCCCTCGCTCTTCACCTTGCGAGGCGGGCCCGTCCGTGTGGTGACCGAGGGCATTGCCCGCGGCCAGACCATACAGGCCTGGCGCCAGTTCGGCGAACATGGCGGCGCAGCCTCGCCCTGGAGCCTCTGCCCCAATCAGCAGGTTTGCATCGATGTGGACGAGCAGGGCGTGCTGGACCTGTTCTCGCGGGCCTTCGACGCGCAAGACAACAAGGAGTAAGCGATGAGCACGATCAAGATCCTCAAGGGCCGCTGGGTCCTGACCATGACCCCCGGTGCCCCGGTGCTGGAGCGCCATGCCGTGGTGCTGGAAGGCGAGCGCATCGCCGCCGTCCTGCCCTGGGCCGAGGCCGAGACCCGCTACCCCGCGGCCGAGCGTGTGGAGCTGGGCCAGCATGTGCTGATCCCCGGCCTGATCAACGGCCACACCCATTCCGCCATGTCCCTGCTGCGGGGCGTGGCCGATGACCTGGCCCTGATGGACTGGCTCAACAACCACATCTGGCCGCTGGAGAAGAAGTGGGTCAGCGAGGACTGGACCTACCAGGGCTCCCTGCTCTCGGCCGCCGAGGCCCTGCGCGGCGGGGTGACCTATCTGAACGATATGTACTTCTTCCCGACCGCGATGGCGCGCGCCGCCCTCGACTCGGGCATACGCGCCGGCGTGTCCATCAATGTGATCGACTTCCCCACCGGCTATGCCAGCGGTCCGGACGACTACATCGCCAAGGGACTGGCCGCCTACGAGCAGTTCAAGGGCGAGGCCCTGCTGGACTGGACCAGCGCGCCGCACGCGCCCTACACGGTTTCGGACGAGACCTTCGTCAAGCTGCGCCAGCTGGCCGAGCAGCATGAGCTGCAGATGCACTGCCACATCCACGAGACACAGTTCGAGGTGGACGAGAGCGTCAAGCAGTTCGGCATGCGCCCGCTGGAGCGCCTGAACAAGCTGGGCCTGCTGAACGAGCGCATGGTGGCCGTCCATATGGTTCACCTCAGCGAGGCCGAAATCGAGATGCTGGCCGCGCAGAAGGTGCATCTGGTGCACAACCCCAACTCCAACCTCAAGCTGGCCTCGGGCGTGCAGCCGCTGAAGGCCCTGGAGGCCGCGGGCGTGAACACCATCCTCGGCACCGAGGGCGCGGCGTCGAACAACCGCCAGGACATGTTTGGCGAGATCCGCGCCGCGGCTCTGCTGGCCAAGGGCGTGACCGGCGACCCGCTCACCGTTTCGGCCCGCACGGCGCTGGAGATGGCGACCATCCGCGCCGCCAAGGCCATGGGCCGCGAGGCCGATCTGGGCTCGTTGGAGCCGGGCAAGCTGGCCGATGTGGTGGCCGTCTCGCTGGACGCGCTGGAGTGCCGTCCGGTCTATCACGCCGATGCCCAGCTGGTCTATGTGGCCGGCCGTGAGCATGTGTCCGACGTCTGGGTGGGCGGCCGCCAGCTGCTCAAGCAGCGCGAGCTCACCAGCATCGATGTGCCGGCCCTGCTGGAGCGCAGCGAGGCCATCGTCGAGCGCATGAAGACCGAGCGCTGAGCCTCGTTCTTTGACCAGGGCGTGAAACTTCGCCCTGACCGCCGGGAGCGTGGAGCGCTCTCGGTAGAATCCCGAGCTTCTTCGATCTAGGTCCGCCTACCCGGCCCGGACCGCCGCGCGGGATTCCATGGCTTCCACCACAAAGCATCTGCTTTCCTTCGAGGGCGGCAACGCCCTTTCCTCCTTCCGGGCCCAGGCCTTGCTGCCGCAGCTGCAGGCCGTCAATGAGCGCATCACGGGCCTGGCCGCCCGCCATGTGCACTGGGTCTGGAGCGATGTGGCGCTCAGCGAGGAGGAGAAGGCCAAGCTGGCCGCACTGCTGAACTATGGCGATGCCTATGCCGGCGGCAGCGAGGGCAGCCTGGTGGTGGTGGCCCCGCGTCTGGGCACGGTGAGCCCCTGGGCCTCCAAGGCCACCGATATCGCCCACAACTGCGGCCTGAACATCCACCGCGTGGAGCGTGTCACCGAGTACCGCATCACGCTGAAGGCCGGCCTGCTGGACGGCCTGACCGGCAAGGAACGCAGTCTGGCCCAGGACGAGCTGATCGCCTGCGCGGCCCTGCTGCATGACCGCATGACCGAGAGCGTGCTGCTGGCTCGCGAGGACGCCCAGCACCTCTTCGACGAGAAGAGCGCCCAGGGCCTGGCCCATGTGGACGTGCTGGGCCGCGGCCGCGCCGCCCTGGAGCAGGCCAACAAGGACTTCGGCCTGGCGCTCTCGGACGACGAGATCGACTACCTGGTCGACGCCTTCAACAGCCTCAAGCGCAACCCCAGCGATGTGGAGCTGATGATGTTCGCGCAGGCGAACTCCGAGCACTGCCGCCACAAGATCTTCAACGCCAAGTTCACGGTGGACGGCGAGGAACAGCCGCTGAGCCTCTTCGGCATGATCCGCAACACCGAGAAGCTCAGCCCCCAGCACACGGTGATTGCCTATTCGGATAACGCCGCCGTGATGGAAGGCCATGCCATTGAGCGGTGGATGCCGGCCGGTGATGCGCGCGCGCCCAAGTACGAGGCCCGCGCCGAAACCGCCCATGTGCTGATGAAGGTGGAAACCCACAACCACCCGACCGCCATCTCCCCGCACCCCGGCGCCTCAACCGGGGCCGGCGGCGAGATCCGTGACGAAGGCGCCACCGGCCGCGGCGCCAAGCCCAAGGCCGGCCTGACCGGCTTCTCGGTCTCCAATCTGCGCCTGCCGGGCCTCAGCGAGCCCTGGGAACAGGCCCAGGTGGGCAAGCCCGAGCACATTGCCAGCGCCCTGCAGATCATGATCGAGGGCCCGCTGGGCGGCGCCGCCTTCAACAACGAGTTCGGCCGGCCCAATCTGGGCGGCTACTTCCGCGTCTTCGAGCAGGAAGTGGCGGGCGTGCAGCGCGGCTATCACAAGCCCATCATGATCGCCGGCGGCCTGGGTGCCATCCGCGCCGATCTGACCACCAAGATCGAGTTCCCGGCCGGCAGCCTGCTGGTGCAGCTGGGCGGCCCCGGCATGCGCATCGGCATGGGCGGCAGCGCCGCCTCCTCGATGGCGGCCGGCACCAATACCGCCGACCTGGACTTCGACTCCGTGCAGCGCGGCAACCCCGAGATCGAGCGCCGCGTGCAGGAGGTCATCAACCACTGCTGGGGCCTGGGCGCCGAGAAGAACCCCATCCTGGCCATCCACGATGTGGGCGCGGGCGGCATCTCCAACGCCTTCCCCGAGCTGGTGAATGACGCCGGCCGTGGCGCCATCTTCGATCTGCGCAAGGTGCCGCTGGAAGAAAGCGGCCTGGCGCCCAAGGAGATCTGGTGCAACGAGAGCCAGGAGCGCTATGTGCTGGCCATCGCGCCCGGCAGCCTGGAACTCTTCAAGAGCATGTGCGAGCGCGAGCGCTGCCCCTTCGCGGTGGTGGGCGTCACCACAGAGGCGCGCGAGCTGATCCTGGAAGACGGCGAGGGTGGCGAGCGTGCCATCGACATGCCCATGGATGTGCTGCTGGGCAAGCCGCCCAAGATGCACCGCGATGTGAAGCGTGTGGCCCGCGATGGCGGCGCGCTGAACCTGACCGGCGTTGACCTCGCCCAGGTCGCTCTGGACGTGCTGCGCCACCCGACCGTGGCCTCCAAGCGCTTCCTGATCAGCATTGGTGACCGCACGGTGGGTGGCCTCAACCACCGTGACCAGATGGTCGGCCCCTGGCAGGTGCCGGTGGCGGACTGCGCCGTGACCCTGGCCGACTTCAAGAGCTTTGCCGGCGAGGCCATGAGCATGGGTGAGCGCACCCCGCTGGCCGCGGTGACCGCGCCCGCCTCGGGCCGCATGGCCGTGGGCGAGGCCATCACCAATCTGCTGGCCGCCCCCATCGAGCTGCCGCGCGTCAAGCTCAGCGCCAACTGGATGGCTGCCTGCGGCGAGCCCGGTGAGGACGCGGCGCTGTTCGACACCGTCAAGGCCGTGGGCATGGAGCTGTGTCCGCAGCTGGGCATCTCGATCCCGGTGGGCAAGGATTCGCTGTCCATGCGCACCAAGTGGGAGGACAAACAGGTTACCGCCCCGGTGTCCCTGATCATCACCGCCTTTGCCAGCGTGGCTGATGTGCGCGGCACCCTGACGCCCGAGCTGCAGGCCGGCGACACCTCCCTGATCCTGGTGGATCTGGGTCAGGGCCAGCACCGCATGGGCGGCTCCATCCTGGCGCAGGCCCTGAACCAGTTCGGCAATGAAGTGCCGGACCTGGATGACGCCGGCCTGCTCAAGAGCCTGGTGGCCGCGGTGAACGAGCTGCGCGCCGCCGGCAAGATCCTGGCCTACCACGACCGCGGCGACGGCGGCCTCTGGGCCACGGCCTGCGAGATGGCTTTTGCGGGCCACCGCGGCGTGAGCCTGAATGTGGACCTGCTGGTCACCGAGGGCGACGGCGTGAACGACAGTCGCGCCGACTTCGGCGACTCCAAGAACTGGGCCTCCCAGGTCAGCGGCCGGCGCGAGGAGCTCACGCTCAAGGCCCTGTTCAACGAAGAGCTGGGCGCCCTGCTGCAGGTGCGCACCGAGGACCGCGACGCGGTGCTGCAGGTGCTGCGCCAGCACGGCTTGTCCAAGCACAGCCATGTGGTGGGCAAGCCCAATACCAGCGGCAAGGTGGAAGTCTGGCGCGATGCCAAGGCCGTGTTCAGCGCGCCGCTGGAGGCTCTGCACCAGCAGTGGGACCAGGTCAGCCACCGCATCACCCAGCTGCGCGACAACCCCGCCTGTGCCGACAGCGAGCATGAACAGGCCGGCCGCGCGGACGATCCGGGCCGCCATGTGCACCTGACCTTCGACCCGACTGAGGACGTGGCCGCGCCCTTCATCGCCAGCGGCGCCCGCCCCAAGCTGGCCATCCTGCGTGAGCAGGGCGTGAACTCGCATGTCGAGATGAGCTACGCCATGGCCCTGGCCGGCTTCGACACCTATGACGTGCACATGAGCGATCTGCAGTCGGGTGCGGCCTCGCTGCGCGACTTCAAGGGCTTCATCGCCTGTGGCGGCTTCAGCTACGGCGACACCCTGGGTGCCGGCGAAGGCTGGGCCCGATCGGTGATGTTCAACCCGGTGCTGGCCGAGGACTTCCAGGCCTTCTTTGCCCGCGGCGACAGCTTTGCCCTGGGCATCTGCAATGGCTGCCAGATGCTGGCGGCGCTCTCGCCCATCATCCCGGGCGCGCAGGACTGGCCCAAGTTCACGCGCAACAAGAGCGAGCAGTTCGAGGCCCGCCTGGCCATGGTCGAGGTGCTGGCGTCTCCCAGCCTCTTCTTCCAGGGCATGGCTGGCAGCCGCCTGCCCATTGCCGTGGCCCATGGCGAAGGTTTTGCCGACTTCTCGCAGCGCGGCAATGCCGCCAAGGTGGCCCGCGCCCTGCGCTATGTGGACCACGGCGGTGCACCCACCGAGGTCTACCCGCTCAACCCCAATGGCAGCCCCGAGGGCCTGACCGGCGTGACCACGGCGGACGGTCGCTTCACCGCCCTGATGCCGCACCCCGAGCGCGTGTTCCGCAATATCCAGATGAGCTGGACCAGCGGCGACAAGAGCGCGCTCAGCCCCTGGATGCGCATGTTCCGCAACGCCCGCAAGGCCATCGGCTAAGTCGGCCCGGCGGCTCAAAAAAAGCCCGGCGAGCCGTGAGGCTCACCGGGCGAATGCGCGGGCTTCCAG
>NZ_JBKCLH010000051.1:0-24342 GCF_046300915.1 Roseateles sp.
ATGGCCACCCAGCCATAGGCCTTGAGGAAGACCTCGGCGCGGCAGTGCTGCGCGCCCTTGAGGCTGGCCGAGTTGGCACCGAGCTCGCGGTAGCCGAAGCCCGAGGGCGCCAGGCGCAGACCATAGACATCGCGGGCCGACACGCCCACGGCGCGGCACAGGCCCACGAAGATGGCATTGAGGTCGGCGCATTTGCCGGCCAGATTGCCGGTCTCCAGCATGGTGCGCACATCGCCGGTGCCGCAGCCGCGGGTCTTGGGCTCGCGGTGGGCCTTGGCGATCACCCAGCGGTAGATGGCCTGGGCCTTTTCCACATCGGTCTTGGCGCCCTGGGTGGCTTGCAACGCGGTCTGGAGCACGATGCCGTCCACCGGCACCAGCTCGGTGGCGGCCAGATTGGCACGCAGCACCGCGGGGTCTTCGCTGACGCGGCCGGGGCGGCTCCAGTCCACCGCGCGGCTCTGGGTCTGCACGCGGCTGACCAGGCTCAGGGTGGGCGTCTTCACCGATTCGGGGAACTCGGCATAGAGCATGCGCACGCCGCGCGCCGGGTCGGACACGATGCGGCTGACGCTGGCATTGCCGGTCCAGCTGTGGTCGAGCGTGCGCTGGTAGTCGGTCTCGATGTCCGGCAGGGGCAGCCAGAGCTTGGTCTGACCCTGATGGTCGGCCACGCTGACCTCCAGGCTCATCTCGAAGCGGCGCCAGGCGCCGGGCTGGGGCGCGAAGCGGCGCTCGCCTCCAGTGGCCTGGGTTTGGGTCTGAGCGAGGGCAAGACCCGGCACCAGGCTGGCACCCACGCCAGCGGCGACGGCCTGCATCAGATGACGACGCTTGAGTTGACTCATGGCTTTCTTTCCTTCAAATAGGTGTTCAGCCCAACAGGGGCTCGATCCACTGCCGCGCTTGCGGTCCGGTCCAGTCCAGCTCGCCAATCACCGAGAAGGCCGCACGGCCATCCCGCGCGATCAGCACGCTGGTGGGAAAGATGCGCACGCCATAGGCGCGGGCTACGGCGCCGTCGGCATCGCGCAGTATGGGCAGATCCACGGGCATCTGCTGCAGAAAGCGGCGCAGGGCGGCATCGGTTTCGCGGTGGTTGACGGCCAGCACCTGCAGGCCGCGCGCCTCGTACCTCTGCGCCAGCAGCTCCAGCGCGGGCATCTCGCTGCGGCAGGGCTCGCACCAGCTGGCCCAGAAGTTGAGCAGCACCACCTTGCCGCGGGCCTGGGCCAGCTCGAAGCCCGGGCCCTCAAAGCCCGGCAGGGCCACGGGTGGCGTGGGCGTGCCCGCGGGCCAGGGCCGGCGCAGCGCGCCGTCCTGGGCCAGGACCGACAGGCTGCACGCACCCAGGCCCAGCAGCGCCGCCTTGCGCAGCGCATCACGTCGTAAGAGGTTCATGCCTTCAGTACCTCGCTCAGACGGCCCAGCTGGGCCAGGAAGGCCGCCTCCTGGTCCAGGCAGCGGCAGTCCAGCCAGAGCCGGTCTTCGGCAATGCGGCCGATCACGGGCAGGGGCAGGCCGCGCAGGGCCACGCTCAGGCGATCCAGGGCTGTGCCCAGGCCGCGCTTGCCCACGCCCGCCGGCGCCACCGTGAGGCCGGCCGAGGGCAGGCGCTCCACCGGCAGGGAGCCCGAGCCGATCTGGCCCAGCATGGGCGCCACCGCCACCGTGTAGTGCGGGGCCAGAGCTTGCGCCAGGGCCGGCTGCAGGCGCTGTGCCTGGGCCTCGATCTCGGCCAGGGGCCGGGTCAGCAGGCGCAGGGTGGGCAGGTCGCGCGTCAGGCGGTCCGGCCGCAGATACAGGCGCAGCGTGGCTTCCAGCGCCGCCAGCGGCAGCTTGCTCATGCGCAGCGCACGCTTCATGGGAAATTTGCGGATGCGCTGGATGTAGTCGCGCCGGCCCACGATGAGGCCGGCCTGGGGGCCGCCCAGCAGCTTGTCGCCGCTGAAGGTCACCACATCCACGCCCGCGGCCAGCATTTCCTGGGGCATGGGCTCGCGCGGCAGGCCCCATTGCGCCAGATCCACCAGGGCGCCGCTGCCCAGGTCGGAAACGAGTGGCAGGCCGTGCTCATGGGCGATGGGCGCCAGCGTGGCTTCGTCCACCGAGGCCGTGAAGCCCTGCACCTGGTAGTTGCTGGTGTGCACCTTCATCAGCATGGCGGTGCGGGCATTGATGGCGCCCGCGTAGTCGCGCGCATGGGTGCGGTTGGTCGTACCCACCTCCACCAGAGTGGCGCCGGCGCTGGCCATCACATCGGGCATGCGGAAGGCGCCGCCGATCTCCACCAGCTCACCGCGCGAGACGATGACCTCGCGCCCGCCCGGATGGGCCGCGGCCAGGGCCGCGATGCTGAGCAGCACGGCCGCGGCATTGTTGTTGACCACGGTGGCGGCCTCGGCGCCGGTGAGTTCGCACAGCAGGCCCTCGATCAGATCGTCGCGGTCGCCGCGTCCGCCCGAGGCCAGGTCGTACTCCAGATTGTTGGGGCCGGCCATCATGGCCAGCAGCTGCTGCAGGGCCGAGTCGGCCAGCAGGGCGCGGCCCAGATTGGTGTGGATGACGGTGCCGGTGAGGTTGAGCACCGCGCGCATGCGGCTGTCCAGGCGCGCCTGAACGCGCGCCTCCAGCGCCCCGGCCAGGGCCTCGGGCGCCAGGGCCTCGCGCGCCAGCTCGGCCGCCAGCACGCGGGGGCGCAGCGACTCAAGCAGGGCGCGGGCTTCATCGGCCACCAGGCGGTGGCCTTGGGTCTCGATCAGCGCCGCCACCGCGGGCAGGCGCAACAGACGGTCGACGGAGGGCAGGTCCTTGGCTTCGGCTTTGCCGGGTGCCTTGGAGCCGTGAACCACGGACTCTTCGGGCGCCGCCATCAGGACCTCCCGCCCGGATCCGGCGGTGCCGTGTCAGGATCGCCGAAGAGCAGCATCAGATTGACGCCGCGACGCTGCAGGCCCGTGTCCGAGACCAGCAGATCCAGGGTCAGCGAGGCCAGATCGTCGGCCATGGGTTCCACGCGGTTGTCGCGTTCCATGTGCACGATCTTCAGATAGTGGCCGCATTCCTCGCAGCATTCGGCCTGCACCACGGCGGTCTCGGCGCTGCCATTACCCTCCTCGGCCACGTCCTGCAGGGCGCGGAAGCTGATGCCCTTGGTGCTCTGGCAGTTCGTGCACTTGATGCGCACATAGTGCCATTGCGCCGCGCAGAGGCTGCAGCTGAGGTAACGGGTGCCGGTGGTGTCGGCGCCCAGGCGGGTGATGCTGGCCGTGGGCCGCGAGCCGCAGCAGGGGCACAGGGTGGGATCGTCGATGCGACCGAAGGGCGCCACGCGGTCCTTGCCATGGCGCGCCTGCACCTGGCTGACCAGGCGCACCCAGTAGAGCTGCAGGCCA
Source organism: Roseateles sp. (assembly GCF_046300915.1). Classification (GTDB taxonomy): domain Bacteria; phylum Pseudomonadota; class Gammaproteobacteria; order Burkholderiales; family Burkholderiaceae_C; genus Kinneretia. Next base: position 3,396 of record NZ_JBKCLH010000051.1, read on the forward strand.
GCCGCGATCAGCGGGGCCGTGCCCAGGTCCAGGCCCAGCATCACGCCGGAAAGCAGGCGCTCGGCCTGCAGCTCCAGGTGTGCATCCTCGGCCTCGGCCAGGCGCAGGGCAGTGTCGCGCGCCGGGCCGGCGGCCACGCGGGCCGCCAGCAGGCGCATCAGGGACCGCAGGTCCTCGCGCCAGGCCGGCTCGCGCGTCCAGGCCTGCTCACCGGCCCCGGGCAGCAGGGGCAAACCGCTGTTGGCGGCGGCCTCAATCTGCTCGGTGGTGGGCAGGGCCAGGGACCGCTCGCTCTTCAGCAGCTCGTGCTGGCAGCGGGCCAGCTCGGCGCAGAAGAGCAGGTAGTCGCGCATGGCATGGCCTTCGGCCAGCTGGCGCAGGCGCAGCTCGCGCTCGGCAAAGACGCCGGGCTCGGGCAGGCGCAGCTGGGTGATCTGCTCGCCCGCCCGAACGGCGATCTCTTCGGGCGATAGCAGCCGGGTTCCGGCCGTCAAACTCATTGCTGGGGGTCCGTTCCTTGAACTTGCGTTGCGCGCATCACTTGCCGCGGGTCATTTCTTTGTGCCACAGCGCGTGATTCTGCCGTGCCCAGGCCTCGGTCACGGTGCCACGCGTCATGGCTCGCACGGTGCCCTTGACCCAGATGGCGGCGTAGACATGCATGATCACGCTCAGGATCAGGGCCACCGCGCTGGCGGCATGCACCACCACGGCAATGCGCCGCGCCAGGATGGGGAAGCTGTCCGCAAACCAGGGCTGCCAGAACATGATGCCGGTCACCAGCAGGGCCAGCAGGCTGATGGCCATGAGCCAGAACACGCCCTTCTGGCCGGCGTTGTACTTGCCGACCGGGGGCATGGCCGCCTTGTTGCCGCGCAGCATGTCGCCGCTGTGCTTGACCCACTCACGGTCGGCGTCGTTGAGCAGGTTCTCGCGCCACAGGCGCACGAACATGCCCAGGAAGGCCAGCACCATGGCCACCCCGATGAAGGGGTGGAGGATGCGGGCCCAGACGCCGCCGCCGAACAGATGGCTCAGGAAGAACAGGCTGGGGTGGAAGAAGGCCAGGCCCGAAAGCCCGGCGGCGATGAACAGCAGCGCAATGACCCAGTGGTTCATGCGCTCGCCGTCCGAGTAGCGTTGCAGAAGCTTGCTCGCCATGGTGTGTCTCCTTCAGGCGTCCGCCTTGTCGTCTTCCTTGGCTTCCACCGGCCCCACCTTCATGTAGTGGAAGAAGCCCGCGAAGACCGCGCCGATCATGGCCGCCACCGCCAGCGGCTTGGCCGCGCCCTTCCACAAGGAGACCAGGGGACTGATCTTGGGATCCTTGGGCAGGCCGTGATAGAGCTCGGGCTTGTCCGCATGCTGCAGCACATAGACCACATGGGTGCCGCCCACGCCGGCCGGGTCGTAGACGCCGGCCTGCTGGTAGCCGCGGTCCTTGAGATCGGCCACGCGCTCGGCACCGTAGTCCAGCATGTCCTCCTTGGCGCCAAAGCGGATGGCGCCGGTGGGACAGGCCTTGACGCAGGCCGGCTCCAGGCCCACACCCACACGGTCGGAGCAGAGGCTGCATTTGTAGGCCTTGCTGTCCACCTTGGAGATGCGGGGCACGTCAAAGGGGCAGCCGGTGACGCAGTTGCCGCAGCCCACGCAGTGCTCGGAGATGAAGTCCACGATGCCGTTCGTGTATTTCACGATGGCACCGGGGGCCGGACAGCTCTTGAGGCAGCCCGGATCCTCGCAATGCATGCAGCCGTCCTTGCGGATCAGCCACTCCAGCTTGTTCTGCTCCACCTCCACTTCCGAGAACCGCATCACGGTCCAGGACTGGGGCGTGAGATCACGCGGGTTGTCGTAGGTGCCAGCGTTGTCGCCCACATCGTCGCGCAGCTCGTTCCACTGCATGCAGGCCACCTGACAGGCCTTGCAGCCTATGCAGGAGCTGACGTCGATGAGCTTGGCGACCTCCACCCCCTGCCGCGCCTGAGGCGGCGGCGTGGTGGTGGCGGAGCGCTTGGCGATGTCCAGAGATTGCAGAGATGACATGGCGCTCCCCTCAGGCCTTCTCGATGTTCACGGTGAAGCTCTTGTACTCGGGCGTCTGGGTGTTGGCGTCGCCCACGAAGGGGGTCAGCGTGTTCACCAGATATCCGGGCTTGGCCACACCCACAAAGCCCCAGTGATTGGGCAGACCCACCGTGTGCACCTTCTTGCCGTCGACCTCCAGCGTCGGGATGCGCTTGGTCACCACGGCCACAGCCTTGATGAAGCCGCGCTTGGACGAGACCTTGACCATGCTGCCGTTGGCAATGCCCTTCTCCTTGGCCAACTCTTCGCCGATCTCGACGAATTGCTGGGGCTGGATGATGGCGCTGGTGCGCACGTTCTTGGTCCAGTAATGGAAGTGCTCGGTCAGGCGGTAGCTGGTCGCCACATAGGGATATTCCGAGGGCTTGCCGAAGGCCTCCATATCCCCCTTGAAGACGCGGGCGGCCGGGTTGGCGCGCACCTTGTCGTTCTTGGGGTGCATGGGGTTGTTGACCAGGGGCGACTCGAAGGGCTCGTAGTGCTCGGGCAGCGGTCCATCCACCAGTCCCGTGGGCGCGAAAAGTCGTGCCACGCCCTCGGCGGTCATGATGAAGGGGCGCACGGCCTCCTCGTCGTTCGGATTCGCGTCCGGACGGATGTCCGGCACGTCCGAACCACCCCAGCGCTCGCCATTCCAGGCAATCAGCCGGCGCTTGCCGTTCCAGGGCTTGCCCGAGGGGTCGCAGGAGGCGGCGTTGTAGAGCACGCGGCGGTTGGCCGGCCAGGCCCAGGCCCAGTTCAGCGTCTGACCAATGCCCCAGGGGTCGCTGTTGTCGCGGCGCGCCATCTGGTTGCCCGCCTGCGTCCAGCTGCCGGAATAGATCCAGCAGCCGGCAGCGGTGGAGCCGTCATCGCGCAGCAGACCGAAGCCGGCCAGCTGCTCGCCGGTCTTGGCCAGCACCTTGCTCGGGTCCTTGGGGTCCGTGACGTCCGCGAGCGCCCGCCCATTGAACTCCATGGCCAACTCGTCCGCTGCGGGGCTGTGCGGAATCTTGTAGGGCCAGGTCAGGTTCAGGATGGGGTCGGGGAAGGCCCCACCCTCCTTCTGGTACATGGACTTCAGACGCAGGAAGATCTCGGCAATGATCTCCGCATCGCCCTTGGCCTCGCCCGGAGGCTCGGCCCCCTTCCAGTGCCACTGCAACCAGCGGCCCGAGTTGGTGAGCGAGCCGTCTTCCTCGGCAAAGCAGGTGCTGGGGAAGCGGAACACCGTGGTCTGGATCTCCTCGGTCTTCACATCGTTGTGCTCGCCGAAATTGCGCCAGAACTCGGCGGTCTCGGTGTTGAGCGGATCGATGATGACCAGGTACTTCAGCTTGGACAGGCCGTCGATGATCTTCTTCTTGTTGGGGAAGGAGCCCACCGGGTTGAAGCCCTGGCAGATATAGCCGTTGAGCTTGCCCTGGTTCATCATCTCGAAGGCCTGGAGCACGTCGTAGGTCTTGTCCCACTTGGGCAGGTAGTGGAAGGCCCAGTCGTTCTCCTTGGTCGCGGCCTTGCCCCACCAGGCTTTTTGCAGACTGACGAAGAACTTGGGGTAGTTCTGCCAGAAGCTCATCTGGTTGGGACGCAGGGGCTTGGTGGCGCGAGGCTTGTAGTAAGTCTCCAGATCCTGCTCCGACTCACGCGGCAGGCTCAGATAGCCCGGCAGCGAGGTCGACAGCAGACCCAGGTCGGTCAGGCCCTGGATATTGCTGTGGCCGCGCAGCGCGTTCATGCCGCCACCGGGCAGGCCGATATTGCCCAGCAGCAGCTGCATCAGGGCACCGGTGCGGATCATCTGCGAGCCCTGGCTGTGCTGGGTCCAGCCCAGGGCGTACATGATGGTCATCACCTTGCCCGGCGCCGAGGTCTCGGCAATCATCTCGCAAACCTTCAGGAACTTGTCCTGGGGTGTGCCCGTGATCTTGCTGACCAGCTCGGGGGTGTAGCGCGAGAAATGCCGCTTCATGACCTGCAGCACGCAGCGCTCATGCGTCAGGGTCGGGTCGACCTTGGCAAAACCCTTGTCGTCGAGCTCGTAGGCCCAGCTGGCGTTGTCATAGCGCCGCTTGGCCTCGTCATAGCCCGAGAACAGACCGTCCTCGAACTTGAAGCCCTCGTTGATGATGAAGCTGGCGTTGGTGTAGTGCTTGACGTACTCGTGCTGGATCTTGTCCTTGCTGAGCAGGTAGTTGATGACGCCGGCCAGGAAGGCGATGTCAGACCCCGCCCGGATGGGGGCGTAGTAGTCGCTCATCGCGGCCGAGCGCGTGAAGCGCGGGTCCACGACCAGCAGCTTGGCCTTGTTGTGATGCTTGGCCTCGATCACCCACTTGAAACCGCAGGGATGCGCCTCGGCGGCATTGCCGCCCATGATCAGCACCAGATCGGCGTTCTTGATGTCAACCCAATGGTTGGTCATCGCGCCGCGTCCGAACGTCGGGGCCAGACTGGCCACCGTCGGTCCGTGTCAAACGCGTGCCTGGTTGTCGAATACCAGCATCCCCAGTGAGCGCATCGCCTTGTGGGTGATGTAGCCCGATTCATTGGAGGATGCCGAGGCACAGAGCATGCCCGTCGAAAGCCAGCGGTTGACGGTCTTGCCGTCCGCGTTCTGGGCGATGAAGTTGGCGTCGCGGTCGGCCTTCATCAGCTTGGCCAGGCGATCCATCGCCTCGCTCCAGCTGACGCGCTTCCACTCCTTGGCGCCGGGCTCGCGGATCTCGGGCCACTTCAGGCGGTTGGGGCTGTGGACGAAGTCCAGCAGGCCCGCGCCCTTGGGGCACAGCGTGCCGCGGTTGACCGGGTGATCCGGGTCGCCCTCGATGTGGATGATTTCGCTGGTGACATTCTTGGCCTTGTCACCCAGCGAATACATGATCAGGCCGCAACCCACCGAGCAATACGGGCAGGTGTTGCGGGTTTCGGTCGCCCGGGCGAGCTTGAAGTTGCGCGCTTCTGCCAGTGCGGCCGTGGGCGAAAAGCCCAAGGCCACCAGGCTGGAGCCGACCAGCCCCGCGCTGCTCACCCGGAAGAACTGCCTCCGGTTCATGTCCATTTGATCTTGCCTCCTGGGGTTGCCCCCAACAGTTCTTAGAGATTGGCCGTCACGCGACACGCTTCCCGATTGCCGCACAAAAGCACCCCGCTTGTCCATCTGCAGGTGACCTTGTGACAAGTTGGCAGCACGCCGCGACAATTTGTCGCAGACTTCAGCCAACAGCGCCCGCTTGACGGGGTCGGTTCTTGCCTGCCTTGGTGCAGCGCAGCAAGTGTGGCGAGCTACAGTGAGGCGCGATGAACAACAAGCCCCCTGCCACCCCACCAAGCATCGCCTGGCCGGGCAGCGCCGTGCTGGTGATCGACGACGAGGAAGGCATGCGCAACTTCCTCGCCAAGACCCTGGCCCCCCGCTGCGCCCAGGTGCTGACCGCCGCCAGCGCCGAGGACGGCGAGGCCCTGCTGCGCCAGCAGCGCTTCGACCTGATCGTGCTGGACATCAGCCTGCCCGGCCGCAGCGGCCTGGCCTGGCTGCGCGAGCTGCGCACGGCTGGCAATACCTGCGAGGTGATCCTGATCACGGCTTTTGCCGATCTGGATACCGCCATCGAGGCGCTGCGCATCGGCGCCTCGGACTTCATCCTCAAGCCCTTTCGCACCACCCAGCTGCTCAATGCCGTCAAGCACTGCCTGGAGCGCGCCCGCCTGACCCGCGAGAACTTCGTGCTCAAGCGCACGCTGCAGACCGAGCTCGGGCGGCCGCAGCCCGGCCCCGCCAGCCTGCGTGGCCAATCGCCGCAGATGCAGCTGCTGCGCGAGAGCCTGGCACGCGCCGCCCTGGTGGACAGCACGGTGCTGCTCAGCGGCGAGTCCGGCACCGGCAAGGAGCTGGCGGCCCAGGCCCTGCACCATGGCAGCGCCCGGTCCCGGGCGCCCTTCGTGCCGGTGAACTGCGCCCTGATGTCGCCCGAGGGTGTGGAGGCCGAACTCTTTGGCCACGGCACGCGCGATGGCCTGCTCTTCTACGCCCAGGGTGGCACCCTGTTCCTGGACGAGGTGTCCGAGCTGCCGCTGGCGGCCCAGGGCAAGCTGCTGCGGGTGCTGGAAGAGCGCCAGATCCGGCCCGTGGGCAGCGAGCAGCAGATTGCGGCCGATCTGCGCATCATCGCCGCCAGCAACCGCAATCTGGCCGGCGAGGTGGCCGCCGGACGCCTGCGCAAGGACTTGTACTACCGGCTTCTGGTGGTGGAGCTGCGCCTGCCCGCCTTGCGCGAACACAAGCAGGACATCCCCTTGCTGGTGGAGCATTTCGTGGCCGAGCTGGCACCGCGGCTCTCGGCCGACCCCATCACGCCCAGCCCCGAGCAACTGGCCTATCTGCAGCAGTACGACTGGCCGGGCAATGTGCGCGAGCTGCGCAATCTGGTCGAGCGCTCGCTGATCCTGGGCTCGCTCAATCTCTCGGCCCTGTATCCGGCCATGGAGAGCGCCCCGGCCACCACCGATCTGCAGACCCTGGAGCGTCAGCACATCCTGGCCGTGCTGGGCTCGGTGCAGGGCGACAAGGCCCAGGCCGCGCGCCTGCTGGGCATTTCCAAGCGCACGCTGGAGCGCCGCTTTGCCGACTGGGCGGCCCAATGAGCCCGCAATGAAACACCCGCTGAGCCTGCGCACCAAGCTGCTGCTGCTGAGCCTGCTGCCTTTGTGGGCCGTGCTGCCCCTGCTGGGCCTGATCCTGGTGTACTGGGGCGATGCGGCCTTTGATCGCCTGCTGATCACCAAGGTGCGCAGCGATCTGGCGGTGGCCAAGGGCTATTTCGAGCGGGTGCAAGGCGAGATTGCCGGTGGCACGCGCGCAGCGGCCAGCGCCCACCGCCTGGTGCATCTGCTGCAAAACCAGCGCCTGCAGGACCTGCCCGCCCTGCTGGCCGATGCGCGCCGCGAGCACCAGCTGGAGTTCATCAATCTGCTGGGTCCGCAGGGCGAGCTGCGGGCCAATGAATTCGGGCTGATGGCGCCGCAGGGGGCGCCCCTGCCGGAGCTGGTCGCGGACAACAAGGGCGACCTGGCCTCCGTGGCCCTGCTCGAGCCGGAGCTGCTGCAGCAGATTGCGCCGGCCCTGCGCGACCGGCTGGGCATCCCGCTGCTGCCCACGCCCAATGCCGCGCCCAGCGAGCGCAGCCGCGAGGAGCGTGCCATGGTGCTGATCGCGCGCGCCCCCATCCACGACGCCCAGGGGCGGCTGCTCGGTCATCTGCAGGGCGGCGTGCTGCTCAACCGCAACCTGCCCTTCATCGATCATCTCAACGAGATCGTCTACCCCGAAGGCGCCCTGCCCGCGGGCAGCCAGGGCACGGCCACCCTGTTTCTGGAGGATGTGCGCATCTCCACCAATGTGCGCCTGTTCGAAAGCTCACGGGGCGAGCGTGCCATCGGCACACGCGTCTCTCAGCAGGTCCGCGAGCAGGTGCTGGGCAGCGGCGGCACCTGGCTGGCGCGGGCCTTCGTGGTCAAGGACTGGTATATCTCGGCCTATCTGCCGCTGAGCAACAAGGACGGTCAACGCGTGGGCATGCTCTACGTCGGCTTTCTGGAACGCCCCTTCCAATGGGCCAAGTACAGCGTGCTGGCTGGTGTGGCCTTCGTCTTCCTGGCCGTGATGCTGCTCGCAGCCTGGGTCTCGCTGCGCTGGGCGGGCAGCATCTTCCGCCCGGTGGAGCGCATGGCCCGCACCATGGCCAAGGTGGAGGCCGGCGACAGCGGTGCGCGCGTAGGCCCCCTGCCCGCCCGCGATGAGCTGGGCAGCCTGGCCGGCCATCTGGATCATCTGCTGGACACCGTGGACGACAAGACCCGCGCCCTGCAGCGCTGGGGTGAGGAGCTCGACCACAAGGTGGCCGAGCGCGGCGCGGAACTCGAGGCCGCCCAGGCCCAGCTGCTGCACAGCGAGAAGCTGGCCACGGTGGGTCAGCTCACGGCCAGCATCGCCCACGAGATCAACAACCCCATCGCGGTGATCCAGGGCAATCTGGACCTGATGCGGGAGTTGCTAGGCCCGGCGGCGGAGCCGGCGCGTGCCGAGATCCGCCTGATCGATCAGCAGATCGAGCGCATGCGCCTGATCGTCACCCAGCTGCTGCAATACGCCCGCCCCGCCGAGTACGCCGGCTATGTGGAAGCGGTCGATCCCGCCGAGGCCCTGGACAGCAGCCTGCTCCTGGTGGAGCACCTGCTCAGCCGCGCCCGCATCCAGGTGCAGCGCGACTACCGGGCCCGCCGCAGCGTGGGCATCAACCGCCAGGAGCTGCAGCAGGTGCTGATCAATCTGATGGTCAATGCCGCCCAGGCCATGCCGGACGGCGGGCGCCTGAGCCTGGGCACGGAAGACTGGGACGGCCCGGCGGGTGCCGGGGTGCGCATCACCGTGTCGGATACGGGGCCGGGCCTGAGCCCCGAGATGATGGCGCGGCTGTTCCAGCCCTTTGTCACCAGCAAGGCCGAGGGCACGGGCCTGGGCCTGTGGATCAGCCGCAGCATCGTGCAGCGCTATCAGGGCGAGCTGCGCGCCGAGGCCGAGCCCGAGGGCGCCTGCTTTAGCCTGCTGCTGCTCAGCGAGCCGGCGCAGGCCGCCTGAGGCCTCAGCTGTTCTTGGAGATGGAGATGGTGGGGAACTTGCTCGAGTAGTCCTTGGCCTGGGCGGCGATCTTGACCGCCACGCGACGGGCCAGGGCCTTGTAGAGCCCGGCTTCCTCGCCGTCGGGCGCAGCCACCACCGTGGGGCGGCCGGCATCGGCCTGTTCGCGGATGGACAGGGCCAGGGGCAGTGCCGCCAGGTACTCGGTGCCGTACTGCTCGGCCATCTTCTTGCCACCGTCCTGGCCGAAGATGTGCTCCGCATGGCCGCAGTTGCGGCAGATGTGTACCGCCATGTTCTCCACGATACCCAGGATGGGCACGCCCACCTTCTCGAACATCTTCAGCCCCTTCTTGGCATCGATCAGGGCGATGTCCTGGGGCGTGGTGACGATGACCGCGCCGGTGACCGGCACGCGCTGCGAGAGCGTGAGCTGGATGTCGCCGGTGCCCGGTGGCATGTCGATGACCAGATAGTCCAGGTCCTGCCAGCGGGTCTGGCGCAGCAGCTGCTCCAGGGCATTGGTGGCCATAGGGCCGCGCCAGATCATGGCCTGGTCATCGGCGACCAGGAAGCCGATGGAGTTGACCTGCACGCCATGGGCCAGCTTGGGCTCCATCAGCTGCCCGTCCAGGCTTTCGGGCGCACCACTCACGCCCATCATGGTGGGCACGCTGGGGCCGTAGATGTCCGCATCCAGCAGGCCCACGCGCGCGCCCTCGGCGGCCAGGGCCAGGGCCAGATTGGCCGCCGTGGTGCTCTTGCCCACACCGCCCTTGCCCGAGGCCACGGCAATGATGTTCTTCACGCCGGGCAGCAGCTGCACGCCGCGCTGCACCGCATGCGCAATGATCTTGGAGGACAGGCTCACGCTGACATTGCCCACGCCCGGCACCGAGCGGGCCGCGGCCACCAGGGCGGCACGCAAGGCATCCAGCTGGCTTGCGGCCGGATAGCCCAGCTCGACCTCGAAGGAGACATCGCCGCTGGCGGACACCCGCAGCTGCCGCAGCTGCTTGGTGCTGACGTAGTCCTGGCGCGTGTTGGGGTCGATGACGCCCTGAAGGGCCTGCAAGAGCGAGGTTTCCGAGACTTGAGTCATGGCTGGCATTGTTCTAGAAGAGGCGGCGCAGTCTAGCCCAGGGCTCATGCCCCGTCGGCCGCGCGGGACATCTCGGCCCCAACGCAGCCGTGCTTCAGCCCTGCCTCAGCCGCGCGCCAGGGCCAGCAGCTTTTGGAGTTCCGCTAGCGATTGCGGACGCACGGCGCGCCCCAGCTCCTGCCCGCGCTCCAGCAGGACCAGGGTGGGCCAGAGCTTGACGCCAAAGCTGCGCCCCAGCGCTCGGCCACGGCCGTCCTCGATCTTGAGGCGGCGCAATGCGGGCTGTGCTGCCAGCGCCTGTGCAATCAGGGGCTGGGCGGCCTGGCAGTGGCCGCACCAGTCGGTGCCGAACTCGATCAGGACCGGCCCCGCCATGGCCTCCAGATCGGCCAGCATGGGCGCCTGGGGCTCATAGGGCAATACTGGAAACTCGGACATGGCGATGCGGTGATGACACAAAGACAAAGAGCCGGTCGGAACCGGCTCTTGCTGCATGGGCTCAGGCCTGAGCCCGCCGCACTCAGCCGAAGTTGGCTTCGGCGAACTGCCAGTTCACCAGGTTCGAGAAGAAGGTCTCGACGAACTTCTGGCGCAGATTGCGGTAGTCGATGTAGTAGGCATGCTCCCACACGTCCACGGTCAGCAGGGCCGTGTCGGCGGTGGTCAGCGGGGTGCCAGCGGCGCCGGTGTTGACGATGTCCACCGAACCATCGGCCTTCTTCACCAGCCAGGTCCAGCCGGAGCCGAAATTGCCGACGGCGCTCTTGACGAAGGCTTCCTTGAAGGCCTCGTAGCTGCCCCACTTGGCGTTGATGGCCTCGGCCAGCTTGCCGCTGGGTGCGCCGCCGCCATTGGGCTTCATGCAGTTCCAGAAGAAGGTGTGGTTCCAGATCTGGGCGGCGTTGTTGTAGATGCCACCGCTGGAGGTCTTGACGATCTCCTCCAGGGTCTTGCTCTCGAACTCGGTGCCCTTTTGCAGATTGTTCAGGTTCACCACATAGGCGTTGTGGTGCTTGCCGTGGTGGAACTCCAGCGTTTCCTTGCTGTAGTGCGGGGCCAGGGCATCGATGGCGTAGGGCAGCGGCGGCAGGGTATGTTCCATATCAATCAACTCCTCTTGACTCGTGGGTGGTTGGGTCTTGGGTCGGCGGCCATTGTAGGCAGCTTGCTTATGACCCCATGCGGGTGCCGAGAACCTCGAGGCTGGCCTCGCCGTCCGCCAGCACCGCATTGACCTGCTGACCGGCATGCAACTGGCCCACCGAGGCCAGTGCGCGCCCCTGGCCATCGTCGAGCCAGGCATAGCCCCGTGCCAGCACGCGCTTGGGGTCCAGGGCCTGCAGCCTGGCTTGCAGGCTTGAAAGCAGAAGGTCTTGCCGTGCCATCAGCGCCCCGCTGGCGCGCTGCTGACGCTGGGCCAGCTGGGCCAGCGTCTGCTGCTGGCGCTCCACCCGCCTTGGCAAGGCCTGACCCCAGCGCTGCTCCAGCAAGGCAAGGCGGCGGCGCTGCTGGGCCAGGGCGGCACTGGGCCGGGCCAGCAGCAGGCCGGCGCGGTCCAGGCGCTGGGCGGCCTGGTCCAGGCGCTGGTCCATGCGGCGCTGCAGGGCGCTGGCCAGGGCACGCAATCGGTCCAGCTCCACGGCGCGCGGCGGGGCGGCCAGCTCGGCCGCGGCCGTCGGCGTGGGCGCGCGCAGATCGGCCGCCAGATCGCAGAGCGTCACATCGGTCTCGTGGCCCACGCCACAGACCACGGGCAGGATGGAGCCGGCCACCGCCCGGACCACGCGCTCGTCGTTGAAGGCCCAGAGGTCCTCCAGCGAGCCGCCGCCACGGCACAGCAGCAGCAGGTCCAGCCCTTCCACGGCGGCCCGGGCTTTGGCCAGATTCAAGGCGCGCACCAGGGCCGGCGGCGCCTCGGCCCCCTGCACGGGGCTGGGGTAGACGAGGACTTCTACCTGGGGCGCGCGGCGGCGCAGCGCGGTCAGCACATCGTGCAGGGCCGCGCCGGCGGTGGATGTGATCACACCAATACGGCGCGGAAAGCGCGGCAGTGCCCGCTTGACGGAAGGCTCGAACAGGCCCTCGGCCTCCAGCTTGGCCTTGAGGCGCAGAAACTGCTCATACAGCGCCCCGGCGCCGGCACGGCGCATGCTCTCCACGATGAACTGCAGCTCGCCACGCGGCTCGTACAGGGCCAGGCGCCCGCGCAGCTCCACCAGCTGACCATCACCGGGCGTGAAATCCAGGTAGGCGCCGGCCCGCCGGAACATGGCACAGCGCAGCAGGCCGGCCTCGCCCTCGGCGTCCTTGAGGCTGAAGTAGCTGTGGCCGCTCGCGGCCCGGGTGAAGCCCGAGATTTCACCCTGCACGGTGCAGACGGCAAAGCGGGCATTGAGCGCGTCCGAGACCGCGCGCAACAGGCCCGCCACCCCCCAGACCACCCGTGGTGATGCGGCTTTCCAGGGCTCAACCATGCGCAAACCCAGTATTGGCGCGGGTCGAGAACTCCACAGTCGCGCCAGATGGGGCCTGGCGGCCCATACGCCCCGTAACGGCGATGTCACACGCGTATAAACGCTTGTTTTTCAAGAGTTTTTTCCTGCTCAAAAATTAGGCAATCTAAGCCGAGGCCCGATTTCACGGGCTCGCCAGGCCCGCCGGAACAGCTTGCCCACAAAGTTATCCACAGGCTCGGTGGATTGCGACAGGCCTTCGGGCAAGACCTGACCCGCCTTGGTTCGCCACAGCCCGGCTTGGGGCCATAATCGCGCGCAGCTTCACCGAGCGCGCTCGCCACTGGCGGGCCGTCGCAGACCAAAGGGATAGACGCCTTGTTTTCGATCATACAAGCGGCCGGCTGGCCGATCTGGCCGCTCCTGCTGTGCTCCGTCGTGGCCCTGGCCCTGATCATCGAGCGCTTTGCCAGCCTGCGTGGCGCCAAGATCGCCCCGCCAACCCTGCTGGACGAGGTGATCTCGGTCAGCAATCAGCAGCTGCCCAGCGCCGAGGTGGTGAATAAGCTGGCGGAGAGCTCGCTGCTGGGCCAGGTGCTGGCCTCCGGCCTGCGCGCCGTGATCGCCGAGCCGCGCCTGCCGGATGCCCGCCTGCGCCAGACCTTTGAGCTGGCGGGCCGCGCGGCCATCCACAAGCTGGAGCGCTACCTCAACACCCTGGGCACCATTGCCACGGCCGCCCCCCTGCTGGGTCTGCTGGGCACGGTGGTGGGCATGATCGAGATCTTCGGCAGCCAGAGCCCTACCGGCGGCAACCCCACCCAGCTGGCTCATGGCATCTCCATCGCCCTGTACAACACGGCTTTCGGCCTGATCGTGGCCATCCCCTCGCTGATGAGCTACCGCTATTTCCGCGGCCGGGTCGAGGGCTATGTGCTGGAGATGGAACAAGCCAGCGAGCGCTTCATGGCCCATCTGTCGCGCTTCACCCAGCAAGCCACGGCCCAGGCCCAGATGCAGGCGCAGGCCCAGGCCTCGCGCACCGGCCTGCGCTGAGGCGCGGCGCCCCACACCGTTCGCGAGGATGCAGCGATGAAGTTCCGTCAACGCCCCCACGATGAACCGGAGATCAACCTCATCGCCTTCATCGATGTGCTGCTGGTGGTGCTCATCTTTCTGATGATGTCCACCACCTACAGCAAGTTCACCGAGCTGCAGATCACCCTGCCCACGGCGGAGGCCGAGGCGCTCAAGGAGCGCCCCCGCGAGGTGCTGGTCTCGGTGTCGGCCGACGGCCGCTACATGGTCAACCGCGAGCTGGTGGACGGTCGGGCGCCCGAGCTGCTGGCCGTGGCCTTGCGCCAGGCCTCGGGCGGCAATGCCGAGGCCATGGTCATCGTGTCGGCCGACGCCGCAGCAGCCCACCAGTCGGTGGTCACTGTGATGGACGCGGCGCGCCGCGCCGGGCTCTCACGCCTGACCTTCGCGGCCCAGACCCAGGGCCGATGAGCGCAGACAGCAGCGCCCCGGCCAAGCGCCTGCAGCGCGCCTGGCGCGAGGGCGGCGTGCTGGCGCAGCTGCTGCGTCCCCTGGGCGCGCTCTACGGCCTGCTCAGCGGCGCCAATGCCGCGCTCTACCGTTGGGGCTGGCGCAAGACCGAGACTCTGCCCGTGCCCGTGATCGTGGTGGGCAACTGGATCGTGGGCGGCGCCGGCAAGACCCCCACCACCCTGGCCCTGTTGCAACTGCTGCGCGCGCAAGGCATTGCGGCGGGCGTGATCTCGCGCGGCTACGGCCGCGATGAACGCCTGACGGGCCCGGTGCATCTGCTGCGGCGCGCAAGCAGCGCCCGCGAGGCCGGGGACGAGCCCCTGCTGATTCATCTGCGCAGCGGCGCGCCGGTCGCCGTGGGCCGCGACCGCGTCGCCGCCGCGCGCGCGCTGCTGACGGCGCATCCCGAGCTGCAGCTGCTGATCAGCGATGACGGACTGCAGCACTGGCGCCTGCCGCGCGCCCTGAGCATTCTGGTCTTTGACGAGCGCGGCCTGGGTAATGGCCGCCTGCTGCCGGCCGGGCCGCTGCGCCAGAAGCGGCCACTCTCGCGCGAGCCCCGGATCGTGCTCTACAACGCCCCGGCCCCCAGCACCCCGCTGGCCGGCCATGTGGGTCGGCGCCGCCTGGCGGGTGCCGTGCGCCTGCAGGACTGGTGGCTGGGCCAGCCGGCCCGTCTGGAGGCGCTGCAGGCGCTGCGCGGTCGCGAACTGCTGGCGGCAGCCGGCCTGGCCCAGCCGCAGCGCTTTTTCGACATGCTGCGCGAGCAGGGCCTGCAGGTCCGCGAGCTGCCCCTGAGCGACCACCACGACTTCGCCTCGCTGCCCTGGCCCGAGGACACCCGCGAGCTTCTGATCACGGAAAAGGATGCGGTCAAGCTAGATCCGGCACGCCTGGGCAGCACCCAGGCCTGGGTGGTGGCGCTAGACTTCAGGCCCGACGAATCCTTTGAGCAGGCCTTGCTGGCTCTGCTGCCGCGCTGAGACAAGAACACCATGGACAACCGATTGCTGGAAATGCTGGTCTGCCCCATCTGCAAGGGGCCGCTGGAGCTGCAGCGCCATGAACAAGTGAGCGAGCTGATCTGCCCGGCCGACCGCCTGGCCTTCCCGGTTCGCGACGGCATCCCCGTGATGCTGGAGAACGAGGCACGGGCCCTGGATGCGCCGAGCCCCGCCGCCCCCAGCGTGAGCGCCGTGCGCCCCGCATGAGCTTCACGGTCATCATCCCGGCCCGGCTGGCCTCCACCCGGCTTCCCAACAAGCCGCTGGCCGACATCCACGGCCTGCCCATGATCGTGCACGTGGCGCGCCGCGCCGCGCTCTCGCAGGCGCGCCAGGTGGTGGTGGCCACCGATGCACCCGAGGTGCAGGCCGCCTGCGCGGCCCATGGCGTGCAGGCCCTGCTGACGCGCGCCGACCATGTCTCGGGCAGCGATCGCCTGGCCGAGGCCTGCGAGCAGCTGGGCCTGGACGGCCGCGAGCTGGTGGTGAATGTGCAGGGTGACGAACCTCTGATCGCGCCGGCCATGATCGATGCCTGTGCCAGCCTGCTGGGCCAGCGCGAGGACTGTGTGATGGCCACGGTCGGCCACGCCCTGGATGCGGCGACCGAGTTCGCCAACCCCAATGTGGTCAAACTGGTCACCGATGCGCGCGGCACGGCCCTGTACTTCTCGCGAGCACCCATCCCTTGGTGGCGCGACGGCAGCCCGGACGCGCCAGGCTTCAAGCCGGGCTCGGTGCTGCGCCATGTCGGCCTCTATGCCTACCACGCCGGCTTTCTGCGCCGCTTCCCTGGCCTGGCGGTCAGTCCGCTCGAGCAGATCGAATCGCTGGAGCAGCTGCGCGTGCTCTGGCATGGTGAACGCATTGCGGTCCACATCAGCGCCGACAAGCCCGGCCCGGGCGTGGACACCCCCGAGGACCTGGAGCGCGTGCGGCAACTCATGCCCAAGCTCGGCGGCTGAGCCGCGGCGTTACAGCCAGATGACAACAGCGGCCCGCGTCAGCCGGCCGTAGGCCCCAGCGTGCTATCCTCGCCCGCAGTTTGCGAGGGCGTCGGCGCGAGGCGGGGCCCTTCTTTTTGAAAATCGAGGAGACCCCGTGCGACTGATTCTTCTGGGCGCCCCCGGCGCCGGCAAAGGCACTCAAGCCGCCTTCATCTGCCAGAAATTCGGCATTCCCCAGATCTCGACCGGCGATATGCTGCGCGCCGCCATCAAGGCCGGCACCGAGATGGGCCTGGCCGCCAAGAAGGTGATGGACGCTGGCGCCCTGGTCAGCGACGACATCATCATCGGCCTGGTCAAGGAACGCATTGCCCAGCCCGACTGCGCCAAGGGCTTTCTGTTCGATGGCTTCCCCCGCACCATCCCCCAGGCCGACGCGATGAAGGCAGCCGGCGTGAAGCTGGACTTCGTGCTGGAGATCGATGTGCCCGACAGCGCCATCGTCGAGCGCATGAGCGGCCGCCGCGTGCATGTGGCCTCGGGCCGCACCTACCATGTCAAGTTCAACCCGCCCAAGGTCGAGGGCAAGGATGACGCCACGGGCGAAGAGCTAATCCAACGCGACGACGACAAGGAAGAAACCGTCAAGAAGCGTCTGGAGGTCTATCAAGCCCAGACCCGTCCCCTGGTGGACTACTACTCCAGCTGGGCCGCCACCGGTGACGCCCAGGCGCCCAAGTACCGTCGCATCGAGGGCATCGGCTCGGTGGACGAGATCACCGCGCGCGCCCTGGCTGCGCTGGGCTGAGCAACACAGCTGAACGAGACAGGCACGGGGCGCCGCCCCGCGCCACGGGCTGCCTTCCGGCAGCCTTTTCTTTGGGCCACAATTGACGTTTACGTCAACGTAACTCAGACAGACACAAGGAGACAGCGATGGAAATCGCAGGCAAGGTATTCATCGTCACCGGCGGCGCATCGGGCCTGGGCGAGGGCACGGCCCGCATGCTGGCGCGCGAAGGCGCCAAGGTCGTGATCGCCGACTTGCAGGTGGAGCGCGGCGAGGC
The DNA here is from genome assembly GCF_046300915.1 of Roseateles sp. Lineage (GTDB taxonomy): Bacteria > Pseudomonadota > Gammaproteobacteria > Burkholderiales > Burkholderiaceae_C > Kinneretia. The sequence continues at coordinate 20,227 of NZ_JBKCLH010000051.1, forward strand.
CCTGGCGGCCGAGCTGGGCGGCGCCTTCGTCAAGGCCGATGTCAGCCAGGAGGCCGACGGCCAGGCCGTGGTGGCCAAGGCCGTCGCGCTGGGCAAGCTGATGGGCCTGGTGAACTGCGCCGGCATCGCCCCCGCCGCCAAGACCGTGGGCAAGGACGGCGCCCATGCCCTGGCGCTGTTTGCCAAGGTCATCAACGTCAATCTGGTGGGCAGCTTCAATATGATCCGCCTGGCCGCCGAGGCCATGAGCAAGAACGAGCCCGAGGCCACCGGCGAGCGCGGCGTGCTGATCTCCACCGCCTCGGTCGCGGCCTATGACGGTCAGATCGGTCAGGCGGCCTACGCGGCCTCCAAGGGCGGCGTGGTGGGCATGACCCTGCCCATCGCCCGCGACCTGGCGCGCAACGGCATCCGCCATATGACCATCGCCCCGGGCATCTTCGGCACGCCCATGCTCTTTGGCATGCCCCAGGAGGTGCAGGACGCGCTGGCCGCCAACGTGCCCTTCCCGTCCCGCCTGGGTAAGCCCGAGGACTATGCCAAGCTGGTGCACCAGATCATCACCAACGACATGCTCAATGGTGAGGTGATCCGTCTGGACGGCGCCATTCGCCTGGCGCCCAAGTAAACGCCCTGCTCGCCACATGAAAAAGGCCTCCCGCGGCGGGAGGCCTTTTGCTTTCACGCGCAGCCCGCAGGCTGCCGCGCAATCACTTCTTTGAACGGGCGTGGATGGTCCACAGGCGCGCCAGCTCGCCGGAACCGTCGCTTCCCTTCACACCGCGCCAGGCCTGCTGAGCCTTGGCGGAATCGCCCGCGGTGAACAGGGCCAGGCCCTGGTAGTACCGGGCGTCATCCGCGCGCTTGAAGTTGCCCTTGGCGATGCCGGCGTCCACCAGCTTCAGGCCACCGGCCTTGTCGCCGGCAAAGACCTGAGCCAGACCCAGCTTGATCAGCTCATCACCCGACTTGGCGTCGTTGGCAGCCTTCTCGGCCTCGGCATAGCCGGCCTTGCCTTCGGCAATCTTCTTGACCATCAGGTCCAGCAGACGCTTGTGGCGCGCGCCCTCGGCGCCCTGGCCCAGGATGTTGGCGGCCAGGCCCTGCTCCACCACGGCCTTGCCTTCGGCCGGGAAACCGGCCTGGGCGGCCAGCTGGGCCATTTCCATATAGTCGTCGGCGGTCTTCATATTGCCGGTGACCATCTTCAGACGGTAGACGTCCAGGCCGAAGCGGGGCGAGAAGCCCTTCTTCTGCGGCAGGCCGCCCAGAATCTGCGCCCACAACTCCTTGCGGGGGTAGTAGTTCAGCAGCTTCTCGGTGGCCAGGGCCTCGGTGGCACCGTCGTTCTTCTTTTGGGCTGCGTAGAGCAGCAGGTTCAGCTTGTCCTGGCTGGGAACCTTGCCAGCCTTCTCTTCGGCCTGCACCTCGGCCAGCGTATCCTTGAGCACGGCCGTCATGTCACCAGACTTGAACTGGGCCTGCTGCTGCACGGTCTTCATGGTGGCGCTGGCGCCACCCGCTGCGAAGTACTTGTTGGCCCATTCCAGCGCCTTGGGCGCGTTGTTGGCGCGCAAATAGGTGCCGGCAATGGCTTCCATGTACTGCAGCTGCTGGGGCGCAGCCAGGCGGCCCTTGATCACCTCGAAGGCGCGGGCCATGGAGTCCGGATCGTTGGCACCCATGGCGGCCGAGAAGCGCGTGCCTTCGATGGCATTGTTCTCGGCGGGCGTGCGGCCGCCCACGGCCTCGGCCTCGCGCAGCTTGGCCAGGGCTTCCTTGTGCTTGCCGGCCTTGATCAGGGCGGCGGCATCCTTCAGGTGCTTGCCCACCTCGGGGCGCACGGTTTCCTGGGCATAGGCCTGGGGGAAACCGATCTGGCCCTGCGGGCCCATGCCCAGCATCAGGGCGGCAGCGCCGACGGCGGCGCCGGCCAGAGTCTTGAGTTTCATTGCTGTGTTGCTCCTCGCGAAAAAAAACGCGCCGCCCTCGCGGACAGCGCGTTCCATCAATCACTTGATCATCAGTTGATGAACTGCTCGTTGCCGATCATGCCCATCTTCTTGACGCCCAGGCGCTGGGCCGAGGCCATGACGGCTGCCACGGCGCCGTAGTCCACCAGCTTGTTCGGCTTGATGTGCACTTCCGGCTGGTCCTCAGCGGCTGCCACCTCGTTCAGCTTGGCCTCGACGGCCGCATGATTGGGCAGCGCCACACCATCCCAGCTCACCGTGCCGTCGAAGTCGATGAAGACTTCGTGCACCACTGGCTCCCGGGTCGGCGGCGGCGGGTTGCCGGCAGGCAGATCCAGGTTCACCGAGTGCAGCTGGATGGGGATGGTGATGATCAGCATCACCAGCAGAACCAGCATCACGTCAATCAGAGGCGTCGTGTTGACGTCCATCATGACTTCCGGTTCATCGCCACCCGACGAGCTACCTACGTTCATTCCCATGTTCTAGCTCCTCGCGCCGATCAGCCGCCACGAGCCGGCGGCTCGGTGACGAAGCGGATCTTCAGGATGCCCGCACGCTGACAGGCGACCATCAGGCGACCGACAGACTCATAACGCGCCTTGTCGTCGCCACGGACGTGAACCTCCGGCTGGGGGTTCAGCACCGACACCTTCTTCAGGCGCTCCACCAGTGCCTCGTTGTCGGGCACCAGAACGGTATTCCAGTAGACGTCGCCGTCCTTGGTCACCGACAGCTCGATGTTTTCCGGCTTGGTGACGCGGATGACGTTGGTCTCCTTGGGGAGATTCACCGCCACCGACTGCGTCACCACCGGGACGGTGATGAGGAAGATGATCAGCAGCACCAACATCACATCCACGAGGGGTGTGGTGTTGATCGCTGAGACCACCTCATCCTCGCCGGAAGACGATCCGACGTTCATTCCCATGATGAGGCTCCAGAGAGTCCGACGATCAGCGCTTGACGGCGCGGTTGCCCATCAGCACGCCGTGCAGATCAGCGGAGAAGGCGCGCACTTGGCTCATCACGACCTTGTTGCGGTTGACCAGCCAGTTGTAACCCAGCACGGCCGGAACGGCCACGGCCAGACCGATGGCGGTCATGATCAGCGCGGCACCCACGGGGCCGGCCACCTTGTCGATCGAAGCCTGGCCGGCCACACCGATGGCGGTCAGGGCTTGCAGAATGCCCCACACGGTACCGAACAGGCCGATGAAGGGAGAGGTGGAGCCCACGGTGGCCAGGAAGCCCAGGCCCGACTGCAGACGGCTGTTGACTTCGCCAACGGCACGCTCGATGTTCATCGTCACCCAGCTGCTGTGGTCGATGTTCTCGGTCAGCGCGCCTTCGTGGTGCTCGGAGGCTTCCACGGCGGTTTGGGCGATGTAGCGGAAGGCGCCGGTTTCGTTCAGGCTCTTGACGCCTTCAGCGATGCTGGCCTTCTTGAAGAAGGTGGCGCGCACTTCCTTGGCTTCCTTGCCCAGCTTGTGGGTGTCCCACAGGCGGACGAACAGGATGTACCAGGAACCCATGGACATCAGGGCCAGCACGACCAGCACGGCCTGGTCCACAGCGTGACCATGGGTCACCAGGGCCTTCAGGCCGTAGGGATTGTCAGCCGGCTTGGCAGGAGCGGCTTCGGCAGCAGGTGCAGCAGCGGCAACGGTCTCGGCAGCAGGAGCGGCCGAGGCAGCAGGAGCAGCCTGGGCAGAAACGGTCAGGGGAGCCACAGCCAGGGACGCGGCAAATGCGATCGCGGCGAACAGGCCGGAGATACGAGAGATCATGGAGTCAACTCCTACGTAGAGAGATCGAGAGATCGGAACTCAGGTGAGAAACTGGGGCCGGCTCGTGACCGGGCCCCGGTAATTTGGATGAGGGCGCCTGAAAGGCTTATTCGATGCGGAACTGGAATTCCTGCTCGAACACATGGTCGCCCGGGCACTCGTAGGTGTCCTTGAGCGTGTCCGAGATGGCCTGAATCAGGGCGCGCTGAGCACGACGATCCACGCCACCACGCAGGGAGGCGATTTCCACGCCAACCACGCGACCAGCCTTGACCGTGGCCGTGGCACGGTACAGCGCCTCGCCACTCCAGTTCACAGCCGGCACCTCGGGCTTGCCCATCTTGGTGCACACC
>NZ_JBKCLH010000052.1:0-15732 GCF_046300915.1 Roseateles sp.
GGCTGCGGGGCGGGGCGGCGCGCTCGCCGGGATGTCGGTTGTGCAGCGGGCCTTGGTGCTTGGTGCAGACGCAGGTGGGGCAGAGGCCCATGCGGCCGCCCGAGGGGGGCCGCAGGCCCTGGGCCTCCAGCGCGCTGAGCAGGCTCTCACCGCTGCTCAGCGTCAGGCTGCGGCCGCTGCGGCGCAGCTCCACGGTGACGGGGCGCACTTCGTCCAAAGCGATGGGCGCCGCGGGCGAAAAGGCCTCGGCCTGAAAGCGCTGCACGCGGGGCGCCAGCAGCTGGCTCGCCGTGTCCACAAAGCCACCCGGCCCACAGGCCAGCACCTGCAGGTCCTGCCAGCCTGCGCTGGGGCCCAGCAGGGAACCCAGCTGGTCTGCATTGATGCGGGCCGCCGGCGCCTGGGCGTCCTGGGTCAGCATCAGGTGCAGGCGAAAGCGCGGCTGGGCCTGGGCCAGGGCTTGCAGTTCCGGGGCAAAGCAAAGCTGCTCGGCGCTGCGGGCCCAGTAGATCAGGGTCAGGGCACCGGGCGCGCCGGCCGCCGCCCAGGCACGGGTCAGGCTCATCAGCGGCGTGATGCCGCTGCCGGCGGCCAGAAAGAGGCCAGCAGCCTCACCCGTGGCGGGCCAATGCAGATCACCATAGGCCTCGTCGATGGAGAGCATCTCGCCCTCACGGACCCGATCGCACAGATGGTTGGACAGCTTGCCGCCCTCCACCCGCTTGACGGTGATGGTGATGCGGCCATCCGTGCGCGGCCGATCGCTCAGGCTGTAGCTGCGGGTGACGCGGCGACCGTCGATCTCGGCGGCAATATTCAGATGCTGGCCGGCACGAAAGCCCCGCCAGTGACGATTGGGCTTGAGCACCAGGGTCACGGCATCGGCGGACTCGGCCCGCCGCTCCAACACCCGCGCCAGCGGGCGATCCCAGGTCCAGCTGCGATTGAGCAGGCCCAGCCAGAAGTCAAACACGGCCGGATCCACCACGGGACCCAGCAGTCGGCGCAGCAAGCCGCCACGCGCAGGTGCAAAAGAGGACACAAATACTCCGTTCGACGCCAATCAGCAGGAATCCGGATCGGGTCGGCGCGCAGTATACGGCCACACATACACCCGTCTATACAGATGTATATCAAATGCCCTTCGGTATGATGCGCACTCTCGCACAAAGCCATGACAAGCCTTCTCATGCTCGAGGCGGAACAAGCCGCCGCCACGCTGTCCTCGTCCCAACCGGGTCGCAAGGCGGTGATTTCCCGTGAAGACATCGTGCAGGCCGCCCTCAAGCTGGTGGGGCCGCACCGCAGTGTCTCGACGCTGAGCCTGCGTGAGGTGGCTCGTGAAGCCGGTATCGCGCCCAATAGCTTCTATCGCCAGTTCCGCGATATGGACGAGTTGGCCGTCACCCTGATCGATATGGCGGGCAAGTCGCTGCGGGAAATCATCGGTGAGGCGCGGCTGCGCGCCAGTCACGGCAATAGTGTGGTGCGCAGCGCGGTGCAGGCCTTCATCGAACAGCTGCGCTCGGACGACCGCCTGCTGCACATCCTGCTGCGCGAGGGCACGGTGGGCTCGGACGCCTTCAAGCACGCGGTGGACCGCCAACTGCTCTTCTTCGAGGAAGAGTTGCGGCTTGACCTGATCCGCCTGGCCGAGGTCAATCAGACCGGGCTTTACGAGCCGGCCCTCACCGCCAAGGCCATCACCCGCCTGGTCTTCGCCATGGGCTCGACCGCCATGGACCTGCCCCACGACAAGCTGCCCGAGCTGACCGAGCAGCTGATCGTGATGGTGCGTATGATCATCACCGGCACGCAGACCCTGGCGGTGACGGGGTCCCCGGACCATTGAGCACCGCGCACTCCCCTCGGCACCTCAGCCCATGACGCAAAAAAGCCCGCCGAAGCGGGCTTTTTGCTGGGCGCGTGAAACGCGCGGTGCCTTAGCGCTTGGCCAGGCGCTGCCAGGTCTCGATCACCGTGTCGGGGTTCAGGGAGATGGACACGATGCCTTCCTGGGCCAGCCAGTCGGCAAAGTCCGGATGGTCGCTGGGGCCCTGGCCGCAGATGCCGATGTACTTGCCCGTGGCACGGCAGGCGGTGATGGCACGCGAGATCAGGGCCTTGACGGCGGGGTCGCGCTCATCGAAATCGCCGGCCAGCAGCTCCAGGCCGGAGTCTCGGTCCAGGCCCAGGGTCAGCTGGGTCAGGTCGTTGGAGCCGATGGACATGCCGTCGAAATGCTCCAGGAACTGCTCGGCCAGGATGGCATTGGAGGGCACTTCGCACATCAGGATGATGCGCAGCCCATCCTGGCCACCGGCGGCGGCGCGCTTGAGGCCGCGCTCGGCCAGCATGCCCACCACGCGCTCGGCCTGCTTGACCGTGCGGACGAAGGGCACCATCAGTTCCACATTGGTCAGGCCCATCTCGTTGCGCACGCGCTTGAGCGCCTCGCACTCCATCGCGAAGGCATCGCTGAACTCGCCGCTGATATAGCGCGAGGCACCGCGGAAGCCCAGCATGGGATTCTCTTCATCGGGCTCGTAGCGCGAGCCGCCGATCAGCTTCTTGTACTCGTTGCTCTTGAAGTCGGAGAGGCGCACGATCACCGGACGCGGGTAGAAGGCCGCGGCGATGGTGGCCACACCCTCGACCAGCTTGTCCACATAGAAGGCACGCGGCGAGGCGTGGCCACGGGCCACCGATTCCACGGCCTTCTTCAGGTCGGCATCGATGTTCGGATAGTCCAGGATGGCCTTGGGGTGGACGCCAATATTGTTGTTGATGATGAACTCGAGGCGGGCCAGGCCCACGCCAGCGCTGGGCATCTGCGCGAAGTTGAAGGCCAGCTGCGGGTTACCCACATTCATCATGATCTTGACGGGGCAGTAGGGCAGCTCACCGCGGTGCACCTCGCTGACCTCGGTCTCCAGCAGGCCATCGTAGATATGGCCGGTGTCACCTTCGGAGCAGGCCACGGTGACCAGCTGGCCGTCCTTGAGCTTCTCGGTGGCGTCGCCGCAGCCCACCACGGCCGGGATGCCCAGCTCGCGCGCGATGATGGCCGCGTGGCAGGTGCGGCCGCCGCGGTTGGTGACGATGGCGCTGGCGCGCTTCATCACCGGCTCCCAGTTCGGGTCGGTCATGTCGGTGACCAGCACGTCGCCGGGCTGCACGCGCTCCATCTCGGCCACGCTGTGGACCAGGCGCACCGGGCCGGTGCCGATCTTCTGGCCGATGGCACGGCCCTCGGCCAGCACGGTGCTGTGGCCCTTGAGCTTGTAGCGATGCTCGACCTGGCCTTCGGCCTGGCTCTTCACCGTCTCGGGGCGGGCCTGCAGGATGTAGAGCTTGCCGTCAATGCCGTCACGGCCCCATTCCACGTCCATGGGGCGGCCATAGTGCTGCTCGATGACCAGGGCGTATTGCGACAGCTCGATCACCTCGGCATCGGACAGGGAATAGCGGTTGCGCGCTTCCGGCGCCGTATCCACCGTCTTGACCAGCTTGCCGCTGGCCGCCTTTTCCTCGGGGCTCGCAAACTCCATGCGGATCAGCTTGGAGCCCAGATTGCGGCGGATCACCGGGAACTTGCCGCTCTTCAGCGCCGGCTTGTGCACATAGAACTCATCCGGGTTCACGGCGCCCTGCACCACCGTCTCGCCCAGACCGTAGCTGGAGGTAATGAAGACCACGTCCTTGAATCCGCTCTCGGTGTCGATGGTGAACATCACACCGGCGGAACCCAGATCGGAGCGCACCATGCGCTGCACGCCGGCCGACAGGGCCACATCGGCGTGGGCAAAGCCCTTGTGCACGCGGTAGCTGATGGCACGGTCGTTGTAGAGGGAGGCGAAGACCTCCTTCATCTTGTGCAGCACTTCCTCGATGCCCACCACGTTCAGGAAGGTTTCCTGCTGGCCGGCGAAGGAGGCGTCGGGCAGGTCTTCCGCGGTGGCGGAGGAACGCACGGCAAAGGAAGCATCGGGATTGCCGGCGGTCAGCTCGGCAAAGGCGCTGCGGATCTGGGCTTCCAGATCGGCGGGGAAAGGCTGCGCCTCCACCCAGCCGCGAATCTCGGCGCCGACCTCGGCCAGGGCCTTGACGTCATCGGTATCCAGGGTGGACAGGCGTGCCTGGATGCGCTGATCCAGGCCCTCGTACTTGAGGAACTCGCGGAAGGCATGCGCCGTGGTGGCAAAGCCGCCGGGCACGCGCACGCCGGAGGCGGCGAGCTGGGAGATCATTTCGCCGAGGCTGGCGTTCTTGCCACCAACCACCTCGACGTCCGTCATTCTCAGATTCTCAAAGGGAACGACCAGGGCGGTCGGCTCGTAGCGAGAGGACATGGGAAAGCTCCGTGATGTTGAAAACTCGGGGCTCCCGGCGCAATCGGCAAGGCTTGCGCGGAGGGGACGCGAGCAGCCGCAGAACCAGCATTTCTGGATTCTTGTAGGAGGCGGTCGGGCTGCATGGTGATGCGCGTCGGGGGGAGGCTTTGAGCCGATTCTACGGGCAAGCCCACTTATGATGACAAGACACTCTAGAGCGTCCCGACCATGAACACCCAGCGCACCGTGTACTTTGTCTCCGACGGCACCGGCATCACGGCAGAAACCTTCGGCAATTCCATCCTGGCCCAGTTCCCCATGAAGCCACGGCACGTGCGCCGCCCCTTCGTGGACAACGCCGAGAAGGCCTATGCCGTGGTGCGCGAGATCAACGAGACGGGCGAGCGCGAGGGTCAGCGCGCCATCGTCTTCGCCACCCTGGTGGACCGCGATGTGCTCAAGATCGTGCGCGACCACTGCCAGGGCCGGGTGATCGATATGTTCGCCACCTTCATCGAGCCGCTGGAGGAGGAGTTCGGCGTCAAGAGCAATCACCGGGTGGGCCGCTTCTCGGATGTGGCGCGCAGCCAGGAGTATCACGACCGTATCGAGGCCATCAACTTCTCCCTGGCCCATGACGACGGCCAGTCGGCCAAGAACCTGGTCTCGGCCGATGTGATCCTGGTGGGCGTGAGCCGCTGCGGCAAGACGCCCACCTCGCTCTACCTGGCCATGCAGCATGGCATCAAGGCCGCCAACTACCCCCTGATCCCCGAGGACTTCGAGCGCGGCAAGCTGCCGGCTAGCCTGCTGCCGCACAAGGCCAAGTGCTTCGGCCTGACCATCGATCCCGACCGTCTGGCCCAGGTACGCAACGAGCGCCGCCCCGGCAGCAAGTACGCGGACATGATGAACTGCCGCTACGAGGTCAACGAGGCCGAGAAGATGATGAAGCGCGAGGGCATCTCCTGGCTCTCCTCGACCCACAAGTCCATCGAGGAAATCGCCACCACCATCCTGCGCGACATCCGGCCGGACCGGCTGATCTACTGAGCACTCTGCCGAAACGAAGCCGCTACGGCTCCGACTCCAGGGCCAGGGCGACCGCCAGCGCCTCGCGCACCTGGGCCCATTCCTGCACCAGCGCCGCTTGGGCCGGGTCATCGGCCGCCAGTTGGGGCGCCAGCCATTCGCAAAAGCGCGCCGATTCCAGATAGAAATGCGTGTGGCCGCTGGTGTGCTCTGCCCAGTAGCGCGAGCACAGGCCGGGCAGGCGCTCGCCCAGCGCCTGCAGAGTGGCGCGCAGATTCATCATCAGCGGCGTGATGCGGTTCATGCGGTAGACCGAGCAGGCGGCCTGCATGCCGCGGTGGCGGGCCATCGCCTGCAAGCGGGCCCGTTCACGCTCAGTCAGCCTGTAGCGCTGGGCCAGCAAGGTCTCGTCCCCGCGCACGGCATTGCACAGCGGCGGCGAGGCCACCAGATCCGCCAGGGCCTGCTGAAAGTCAGCCAGCATGGCTGACCTCATGCGGCGCGCGCTGTGCACAGTGTTCGGCCAGCGCATGCATTCGCTCCAGCTCGCGACTCAGCGCGGGCAGGCCCAGCAGCTCGAAATAAGACTCCTGGTACTCCAGGGTGATGGCGCGCAGGCGGCGGCAGCGCGGCAGGAAGTCGTAGGCCCAGTCCCAGACCTCGGGCGGAGTGAGGCCGGCGTGGCTGTCCATATAAAAACCGCCGAACTCGTCGCCGCCAGCCAGATGCACCTCCTCCACCGCGGCGGGGTCCAAGGCGTCCAGATAGTCCCGCGGGTCGGCCACGCCGTTGCGGGCACAGACCAGCAGATTGTGCAGATCGAGCAGGGTGCCGCAGGCGCCCTGCTGATGCAGCAGGTTCAGGAACTCGGGCTCGCTGTAGTCCATGTCCGGCACGGGCGTGAACTGCGCCGGGTTCTCCAGCAGCACGCGGCAACCCAGGCGCTGCGCAAGCCGCCGCAGCTTGGGCAGAAGCAGCTCAAGCTGCGCCTGATCATAGGACAGGGGCAGGCCCAGGCCCGCCTGAGCATTGGGCACGCGGGCGCGCGGCGTGGCGAAAACGCTCAGATGCTCGCCGTACCAGGCAAAGCCGCCCAGATCACCCGAAACGGCGGACACCGCCGCCAGCATGCCTTCATCCAGCGGCATGGCGCTGGGCAGAGACAGGCTCAGGCCATGGCCGGCCAGGCTGCGGCCCGGCAGGGCCTGGGTCAGCTCGGCCAGGGCCGGCCGAAGATATCGAAAGCGCGGCCCGCCGCCCGCCTCAGGCCCCTGGCCGAAGTCGAACCAAAAGCGATCGGGCATAGCCGAGAGGTGCTCGACCAGCTCGGGCGCATGGGCCAGCAGGGCCGGCGTGCTGGGGTTGTAGAGCAGGCCGACTCGCGGACGCGGCGGCAAACCGGCGGCCACGGCCGACACTCAGTCGATTGCGAGCTCGTCGGCCAGCACGCCAACACTGACCACGCGACGGACAAGATCGTCCGCGCCCTCAAAGCGAACGCGTCCGGACAGACATTGGGGACAGGAAAGCATGTGGAGCAGCTCGGAACTGCGGTCCGCGGCACCGACGGCCTCAATGCCGCTTGACGCGAGTTGCGGTCGACGCGTGCGCACCGTTCCGCACGGACCCGGGGTCGACGTTCTGCCTGCAACCACGGCAGCGGCGTATTGCTTGCTGGCCATCAGACTCTCCTGGCGATAACGGTGGAGTCCCGGTGGCCCAAACGGCGCCCGATCAATGAGTGCGCCCCGCAGCCTGCCGGATGCCGCTAGTGTGGGGGAGCTTCAGCGCCCAAGGCTCAGGTCAAGTTAGGGGGTGGCCTAGGTCGCACTGAGTCGCTGGCGCGCGCTTTCATAGAGGCAGACGGCCGCGGCGCTACCCACATTCAGCGATTCCTCGCCCCCCGGCTGCGGAATGCCCACGGTCTGCCCGCAGCGCTGCATCAGGGCCGGCTGCACGCCCTGCCCTTCATGGCCCATGACCCAGGCACAGGGGCTGGGCAGGCGGGTCTGGTGCAGCTGGGACTGGGCGTGGGAGCTGGTGGCGATCAGCGGCAGGTCCAGACCGTCCAGGTCCTCGGGGGCCAGGCCCTCGACCAGGCGCAGGCCGAAATGCGCGCCCATGCCGGCGCGCAGCACCTTGGCACTCCACAGCGCCGCCGTGCCCTTGAGCGCCAGCACCTGACGGAAGCCGAAGGCCGCGGCACTGCGCAGGATGGTGCCCACATTGCCGGCGTCCTGCAGGCGGTCCAGCACCACACTGTCCAAGCCCTTGAGCGGGCTCAGACCCGCGGCATGCGCCACCTCGAAACCGATCTGGGCCGGCGACTCCAGGCCGCTGATGCTCTTGAACAGGGCCAGGGGCAGGACCAGCACGCGCGGCGCCGCGTCGGCCAGCTCGCGCAGCGCGGGTTCGGCATAGGCAGCCTCGCTGACCACGGCCAGCAGGGGCAGCTGGCCGCGCTGCAGCAGGGCACGGGCCAGATGGTCACCCTCCAGCCAGACCGAGCCCAGCTTGCGGTAGGCCGCGGCGTCCTGGCTCAGCTTGCGCAGGCGCTGCAGGTTGGGGTTGTCCCGGGCGGTGATGTGCAGAACCTTGGGCGTGCTCATGGGGCGGAAGTCTCCAGGATCTGGCGCACCGGGGCAAAGCTGCGCCGGTGCCAGGCGCTCACACCGTGGGCACGCAGGGCGGCCAGATGATCGGCGGTGGGATAGCCCTTGTGGGTGGCAAAGCCGTACTCGGGATGGGTCTCGTGCATGGCCAGGCACTGACGATCGCGCGTGACCTTGGCCAGGATGGAGGCGGCCGAGATGGCCTGCACCAGGGCATCGCCCTTGACAATGGCCTCGGCCGGCACCTTGAGCACGGGCAGGCGGTTGCCGTCCACCAGCACCTTGGCGGGCTTGAGGCGCAGGCCCTCCACCGCGCGGCGCATGGCCAGCATCGTGGCCTGCAGGATATTGAGCTGGTCGATCTCCTCCACGCTGGCCTCGGCAATGCAGCAGCACAGGGCCTTGGCGCGGATCTCGTCGAAGAGGCGCTCGCGCTTCTTCTCGCTCAGGGTCTTGGAGTCGCCCAGGCCGGCAATCGGATTGAGCTCGTCCAGAATCACCGCGGCGGCCACCACCGGGCCGGCCAGGGGGCCGCGGCCTGCCTCGTCCACGCCGGCGATCAGGCCCGGCGCATCCCAGGCCAGGCCCAGCTGCTGCGGCGACTCAGAGGCCGATGACTTGCGCAATGGCATCCGTGGCCAGCTGAGCCGTGTTGCGGCGCAGGAGTTGGTGTTGCTCGGCAAAGCGGGCCTGCACCCGCGCGTAGCGCTCGGGCTCGTCCAGCCAGGCCAGGCCTTCGGCGGCCAGGGCCTCGGGCGTGCATTCGTCCTGCAGCAGCTCGGGCACCAGGAACTCGCGCGCCAGCACATTGGGCAGGCCCACCCAGGGCTGGTAGCGCTGGCCGCTGATGCGGCGCCAGTTCAGCCAGTGCATGCGGTAGGCAATCACCATGGGGCGCTTGAAGAGCGCGGCCTCCAGGGTGGCGGTGCCGCTGGCCACCAGGGTCACGTCGCAGGCGGCCAGGGCCTCGTGCGAGCGGCCGTCCAGCAGCTGGATCTCCAGGCCCGCGGGCACCAGGGGTTCGATCAGGGCACGCAGGCCCGGCGCCACCGGCAGCACGAAGCGCAGCGCCGGCCGCGCCTTCTGCATCAGGGCCGCGGCCTGCAGCAGGGGCGCGGCGATATAGCGCACCTCGCTCTTGCGGCTGCCCGGCAGCAGGGCCACCACGGTGTCGCCCTCGCCCAGGCCCAGGGCCGCACGGCTGGCGGCGCGCGGCGGCTCCAGCGGAATCGCATCGGCCAGCGGATGGCCCACATAGGTGGCGGCGATGCCGGCCTCGTGCAACAGGGCCGGCTCGAAGGGGAAGAGGCAGAGCACATGGTCCACCGAGTCGCGGATCTTTTGCACCCGCTCCCCGCGCCAGGCCCAGATGGAGGGGCAGACGAAGTGGATGGCCTTGACGCCCTCGGCCTTGAGCCGGGCCTCGACCACGAAGTTGAAGTCCGGCGCATCGATGCCGATGAAGGCGCGCGGCTTGTCGGCCAGCAGACGGCCCATCAGCTGCTTGCGGATGGCCAGGATCTCGCGCAGATGCATCAGCGCGTCCACATAGCCGAAGACCGAGAGCTTGTGATGCGGCCACCAGGACTCGAAGCCGCCCTGGTCCATGCGGGGCCCGCCTATGCCCTGGGCCTGCAGCTCGGGCCAGCGCTGGCGCAAGCCGGCCAGCAGCAGGCCGCCGAGCAGATCACCGGAGGCCTCGCCGGCCACCATGCCAAAGCGGGGCGCGGTGTCGATCATGGTCTCAGCGGAGGATGCCGCGCGTGGCGGTCTTGAGGAAGTCCAGCATCAGCTGGATGGTGTCGCGCGCCTCGGGATGCGAGGCCTGCAGGCCGGCCATCTCGATCTGGGCCTGCTCCACGGTCAGGCCGCGACGGTAGAGCAGACGGTACATCTGCTTGACCGCGTTGAGCTGCTCGGGCGTGAAGCCGCGGCGCTTGAGGCCTTCGAGATTGAAGCTGCGCGCCTCGGCGATATTGCCGGCAGCCATGATGAAGGGCGGCAGGTCCTGGAAGAGGATGGAGCCCAGGCCCGTCATGCTGTGCGCGCCGATGTGCACGAACTGGTGCACCGCGGTGAAACCGCCCAGGATGGCCCAGTCGCCGACATGCACATGGCCCGCCAGCTGCGCGTTGTTGGCCATGATGACCCGGTTGCCGACCTTGCAGTCATGCGCCAGGTGCACATAGGCCATGATCCAGTTGTCATCGCCCAGGGAGGTGATGCCGTCGTCCTGCACCGTGCCGCGGTTCATGGTGCAGAACTCGCGGATGGTGTTGCGGTCGCCCACGATCAGCTGGGTGGGCTCGCCGGCGTACTTCTTGTCCTGCGGCGCGGCACCAAGGGAGGCGAACTGGAAAATCTTGTTGTCGCGGCCGATGGTGGTCGGCCCCTCGATCACGCAGTGCGGGCCCACGCTGGTACCGGCGCCAATGCGCACACCGGCGCCGATCACCGTGTAGGGGCCTACCGAGACCGAACTGTCCAGCTCGGCCTTGGGATCAACGATGGCGGTGGCATGGATCATGGTCTGGGCCCTTCCCCGCTCAGGCGGCTTCGATGCGACGCATGGTGCACATCAGCTCGGCCTCGCAGGCGATGTCCTCGCCCACATAGGCCCGGCCGGTGTACTTGAAGATGCCGGCCTTGGCGCGGTCCAGGGTCACGTCCAGCACCAGCTGGTCGCCCGGCTCCACCGGACGCTTGAAGCGCGCACCGTCGATGCCGGCAAAGTAGCAGACCGTGCTGTCATCCAGTTCGGTATCCAGGCTGATCAGGGTCAGCACCGTGGCAGCCTGGGCCATGGCTTCGAGCATCAGCACGCCCGGCATCACCGGACGGTGCGGGAAGTGGCCCAGGAAGTGCGGCTCGTTGATGCTGACGTTCTTCAGCGCGCGGATGCGCTTGCCCTTGTCCAGTTCCAGCACGCGGTCGATCAGCAGGATCGGATAGCGGTGCGGGATCTTCTTGAGGATCTGGTGGATGTCCAGGGTGGTCGTCGTCATGCTTTCTTCTCCAGCGCTCTGAGGCGCTCTCGCAAGGCGTGCAGCTGTCGCAGCGTCGCCGCGTTCTTTTCCCAACTGGCGTTCTCGTCGAACGGAAACACGCCGCTGTACTGGCCGGGCTTGGCAATGCTGCGCGTCACCACCGTGGCGGCCGAGACATGCACGCCATCGGCCAGGCTCAGATGGCCCAGCACGATGGCGCCGCCGCCGATGGTGCAGCCGCGGCCGATCACGGCACTGCCGGCCACACCGGCACAGCCCGCCATGGCCGTATGGGCTCCGACCTTGACGTTGTGGCCGATCTGCACCAGATTGTCCAGCTTGACGCCGTCCTCCAGCACCGTGTCATCCAGCGCGCCGCGGTCGATGCAGCTGTTGGCGCCGATCTCCACATCGTCACCGATGCGCACCGCGCCGAGCTGCTCGATCTTTTCCCAGCGCCCCGCCGTGGGGGCGAAGCCGAAACCGTCGGCCCCGATCACCACGCCGCTGTGCAGGATGCAGCGTGCGCCAATGCGGCAGTCAAAGCCCAGGGTGACGCGCGGGGCCAGCCGACTGCCCTCGCCCACCACGGCGCGTTCGCCGATGACGCAGTGCGCGCCGATGCGGGCACCGGCGCCGATGCGGGCGCCTGCCTCGATCACGGCGAGCGGCCCCACATCCACATCGGGGCCCAGCTCGGCCGTGGGATCGATCACCGCGCTCGGGTGCACGCGCGGCGCGCCCAGCGGGCGCACCTGCACGGCCCACCACTGGGTGAGACGGGCGAAGTAGAGGTAGGGATCGGGCGTGAGGATGTAGCTGCCGCCGCGGGCCTCGGCCACCTCGCGCAGGGCTGGCGCCAGGATCACGCAGCCCGCTGCGCTGCCCGCCAGTTGCTGCTGGTAGCGCGGATTGGCCAGGAAGGCAATCGTGGCGGCATCGGCGCCGTCCAGCGGGCCGATGCGCTCAATGACCGGATCGGAGGTACCAAGAAGATCGCCGCCCAAGGCGGCGATCAGTTCGGCAACAGTGATCTTGGGCAAGATCTGACCGACGCGGTTTACTTTTGTGCGTTCAGCGCGTCGATCACCTTCTTGGTGATGTCGACACGGGCGCTGGCATGCACAGCGTCCTGCAGGATCAGGTCGTACTTCTCGGCATCGAAGATCTGCTTGATCACGCGATTGGCGCGATCAACCAGCATGCCGAGCTCTTCGTTCTTGCGCTGAGCCAGGTCTTCCTGGAACTCACGGCGCTTGCGCTGCAGGTCACGATCGGCCTCGACCAGATCGCGCTGACGACGCCCGCGCTCGTTCTCGCTGAGGGTCGGACTGTCCTTCTCCAGCTTCTCGGCGGCACCGCGAAGCCTGGTCTCCAGATCCTTCAGTTCCTTCTCGCGCTTGCTGAACTCGGTTTCAAGCTTGGCCTGTGCGACCTTGGCCAGATTGGCCTCTCGCATCACGCGCTCGCTGTTGACATAGCCAATCTTCAGGTCCTGCGCCTGCAGGCCCGTGGCCGAAGCGCACAGCATGGCGGCCACGGCCGCCGATTTCAACAGCTTGCTCATCATCAGAATGCAGTCCCGATCTGGAATTGGAAACGTTCTATTCTATCCGTAGGCTTCTTGCGCACCGGTGTGCCGTAGCTCATCTTGAGGGGGCCCATCGGGGAAAGCCAGGACAGGCCGATACCGGCCGAGGCACGGATATCGCCGGCCTCGATTTTCTCATGCGATCCCCAGACATTGCCGGCATCGAAGAAGCCGAAGAGTCGGAAGGTCTTGTCATTGCCGGCGCCCGGCACGGGCACATACAGCTCCATATTGCCGTTCATGCGACGGTTGCCGCCCGAGTAGGAGCCGGTCACGTCCACGGGGCCCAGCGAGTTGCCCTCGAACACGCGCACCGAACCCAGGCCACCGGCATAGAAGTTCTTGAAGATCGGATAAGGACGGCCCGAGATGCCCTTGCCCCAACCCAGCTCACCATTGACGCCCAGCGTGAACTTGCTGCTCCACAGCGGGAAGTACTGCTGGTACTGCAGATTGGCGCGCATATAGCGCGAATCGCCGGTCGGGCTCAACTCCAGGTTCACGCGCTGGTACTTGCCACGCGTGGGCGAGATGATGCTGTCCCGCTCATCACGCTGCCAGCCGATGGTCAGCGGGAAGGCCGTGCTCGACGGGCCGAACTGCTGACGGAACAGGAAGTAGCTGTTGGGCAGCCCCACCGAGGTGGAGATGCGCGTCTTCTCGTAACCGATGCCGAAGAACACCGTGTCCACTTCGGAGAAGGGCACACCGAAGCGGATCGCCGCCCCATGGCTGACCAGTTCGTACTCCTCACCCAGGGTGTTGAGCGGCTTGGTGGTGCGGTAGAACAGATCGACCGCGCGCGAGACGCCGTCCACCGTGAAGTAGGGGTCCACCGTGGACAGCACCAGGGCGCGGCCGGTCTTGGCGGTATTGAGCTCGATGCCCAGATAGTTGCCCGAACCGAAGACGTTGTCCTGCTTGATCGAACCGGACAGCGAGAGCCGCTGCTGGCTGGAGTAGCCGGCACCGACCATGATGTTGCCGGTCGGGCGCTCGGTCACGGTCAGGGTCACATCGACCTGATCGGGGGCACCGGGCACCTCGGCGGTGTCGATATTGACGTCCTTGAAATAACCCAGGCGTTCCACGCGATCGCGCGAGGCCTTGATCTTGGCGCCGTCGTACCAGGCGGATTCGAACTGGCGGAATTCGCGGCGGATCACTTCGTCACGGGTGCGGGTGTTGCCCGAGACGATGACGCGGCGCACATAGACGCGGCGCTGAGGCTCGGCCGAGAAGGTCACCACCACCTGCCCGGTTGCCCTGTCGATCTCGGGACGGCTGTCGACACGCGCAAACGCGTAGCCGAAGGTGCCGTAGAGATCGGAGAAGGCACGCGTGGTGGCAGCCACAGCCTCACCCCGATACGCCTCGCCGGGCTTGAGGGCGATCAGGCTCTTGAAGTCCTCCTCACGCCCGAGGAAGTCCCCCTCGAGCTTGACGGCGGTGACGGTGTAGGGCTGCCCCTCGTTGACCGTGATGGCGATGCTGATGCTCTGCTTGTCCGGCGAGATCGTCACCTGCGTGGCGGTGACAGCAAACTCCAGATAGCCGCGATTCAGGTAGTAGGAGCGCAGGGTCTCCAGGTCGGCATTGAGCTTGGCGCGCGAGTAGCGGTCGGTCTTGGTGTACCAGGTCAGCCAACCGCTGGTGGTTTGCTCGAACAAGCCGGCCAGCGTGCTCTCGGAAAAGACCTTGTTGCCCAGAATGCGGATTTCACCGATTTTGGCCGGCTCACCCTCGGTCACCTGGAAGCTGACGTTGACGCGATTGCGTTCCAGCGGGGTGATGGTGGTGGTGACCTCGGCGCCGTAAAGGCTGCGGGTCAGGTACTGGCGCTTGAGCTCCTGCTCGGCACGGTCAGCCAGCGCCTTGTCGAAGGGCTTGCCCTCGCCGATACCCACATCCTTGAGCGACTTGGTCAGTGCCTCGGTATCAAACTCCTTGAGGCCGACGAAGCTCACCGCCGCAATGATGGGGCGCTCCTCGATCACGATGACAGCCGAGTCACCATCGATCTGGATGCGCACATCCTTGAACAGGCCGGTGGCGAACAGGGCGCGGATCGCGGCCGCACCCTTCTCCTCGTTGTAGGTCTCCCCGATGCGGAAAGGCAGCGAGGCGAACACGGTACCGGGGTCGGTGCGCTGCAGGCCCTCGACACGGATGTCCTTGAGTACGAAGGGATCGACGGCCCAGGCAGAGCCGGCCTGTAGGGCGGCGGCCAGCGCCAAACTCAGGACGGACGGGCGCAGGCGCGCGGACGTAAGACGGGATACGGACATGCGGGTGAGGTCAGTGCAGGCCCAGCAAGCGGGCCATGTCGTTGGAAAGGGCCAAGGTCATCATCAGCAGCATGATCAGCACACCAGCGCGCTGCAACTGCTGTTGCCACCATTCCGAGACGGGGCGGCCGCTCAGACCCTCGAAAAGATAATACATCAGGTGCCCGCCATCGAGCATCGGCAGCGGGAGCAGGTTCAGCACCGCCAGACTCACGCTGACCAGAGCCAAAAAGCTCAGGTACTGGGCTGGCCCCATGCGTGCGGACTGGCCGGCGTAGTCGGCAATGGTGATGGGGCCGCTGAGGTTTTTCAGCGAGGCCTCGCCAATCAGCATACGGCCAAAGGTGTTCAGTGTCAGGGCCGAGACCTCCCAGGTCCGGCGCGCGCCCAACCACAGAGACTCCAGCGGGCCATGACTCACGGTGAGCAGCTCGGGTGGCGCACCGATCTGGGCCTCGATGCGGCCCAGCAGCTGGCCGCCATCGCGCACGACCTTGGGCCGCAGCTCCAGGCTCAAGACCTGACCCGCTCGCTCCACCCGCCACAGCATGGGTGCGACACGCTCGCCCTCCACACCGCCCTGACCACTGGCGCGGATGCGTTCGCGCAGGGCCGCTGCGTCCACCACCGGCTGACCGTCCACACTCAGCACCCGGTCACCGCGCTGCAGGCCCGCCTCGGCTCCGGCGCCGCCCGGACTCAGCTCACCCAGCACCGGCGCCATGAAGGCACCGCCCAGCCCGATACGACGCAGCAGCTGCGCGTCGAGCTCGCGCTTCTCCAGGCTGTCGGGGGGCAGCCCCCACGGGCCCTGGCCCTGCCCCGGCGCCACGCTTTACGATAGATGCCCCGTGGGGCCCCCGGCCACCGGCGGGGGCAGCGGCCCGC
>NZ_JBKCLH010000053.1:0-2972 GCF_046300915.1 Roseateles sp.
CGCCAAGGCGCGTTTTCTGGGCAAGTCCGGTCGTGTGACCGAGTTGCTCAAGAGCCTGGCCGCTTTGCCGGTCGAGGAAAAGAAGGCCCGCGGTGCCGAGATCAATGTGCTGAAGTCCGGCATCGAGGCCGCGCTGACGGCGCGCCGCCAGGCTCTGGCCGATGCGGAATTGGAGTTGCAACTGAAGGCCGAGGCGCTCGATGTGAGCCTGCCCGGCCGTGCCCGCGGCACCGGCGGCCTGCATCCCATCACCCGCGCGATGGAACGCATCGAGTCCATCTTCGGCTCCATGGGTTTCGACGTGGCCGACGGCCCCGAGATCGAGAACGACTGGTTCAACTTCACCGCGCTGAACACACCGGAAGACCACCCGGCCCGCTCCATGCATGACACCTTCTACATCGAAGGCGGTCATGTGCTGCGCACCCACACCAGCCCCATGCAGATCCGCTACGCGGTCCAGCATGTGAAGAAGCACAAGGCAGCCATCGACGCCGGCCTGCCCATGCCCGAGATCCGCGTGATCGCGCCGGGCCGCACCTACCGCGTGGACAGCGACGCCACCCATTCGCCCATGTTCCACCAGGTCGAAGGCCTGTGGGTGGGTGAGAACATTTCCTTCAAGGACCTCAAGTCCGTCTACGTGAACTTCATGCAGCAGTTCTTCGAGACGACGGACATGGAGATCCGCTTCCGTCCCAGCTATTTCCCCTTCACCGAGCCCAGCGCCGAGATCGACATGATGTTCGGCTCCGGCCCGCTCAAGGGCCGCTGGCTGGAAGTCTCGGGCTCGGGCCAGGTTCACCCCCAGGTGATCCGCAATATGGGCCTGGACCCCGAGAAGTACATCGGCTTCGCGTTCGGCTCGGGCATCGACCGCCTGGCCATGCTGCGTTACGGCGTGGGCGACCTGCGCCTGTTCTTTGACGGCGATCTGCGCTTCCTGAGCCAGTTCAAGTGACCGTCCAAGACCTGTCCGCCCACCCGAACGCCTGAAGAGAACAGAACACCATGCAATTCCCCGAGTCCTGGCTGCGGAGCTTCTGCAACCCCGCGCTGAACACCCAAGAGCTGGCCGAGCTGCTGACCATGTCCGGCCTGGAGGTCGAAGAGCTGCGCCCCGCCGCGCCGCCCTTCCACGGCATCGTCGTGGCCGAGATCCTGACGGCCGAGCAGCATCCCAACGCCGACAAGCTGCGCGTCTGCACGGTCAATGCCGGCGGTCCGGAGCCCCTGCAGATCGTCTGCGGCGCGCCCAACGCCCGCGCCGGCATCAAGGTGCCCCTGGCCACCATCGGCGCCGAGCTGCCCCCGGGCGAGGACGGCCAGCCCTTCAAGATCGGCAAGGGCAAGCTGCGCGGTGTGGAGAGCTTCGGCATGCTGTGCTCGGCCCGCGAGCTCAAGCTCAGCGAGGACCATGGTGGCCTGCTGGAGCTGGCCGCCGACGCGCCGGTGGGCCAGAACATCCGTGAGCACCTGAACCTGGACGATATGCTGTTCACGCTCAAGCTCACGCCCAATCTGGCGCATTGCCTGAGCGTCTACGGCATTGCCCGCGAGGTTTCGGCCCTGACCGGCACGCCGCTCCAGGCGCCCAGCTTCCCGCCCGTGGCCGTCCAGCATGAGGCCAAGCTGCCGGTGCGCATCGAGGCGCCGGATCTGTGCGGCCGCTTCTCCGGCCGCGTGGTGCGCGGCATCAACACCCGGGCCCAGACCCCCGCCTGGATGGTGGAACGCCTGGCGCGCTGCGGCCAGCGCTCGGTCTCGCCCCTGGTGGACATCTCCAACTACGTGATGTTCGAGCTGGGCCGTCCCAGTCACATCTTCGATCTGGACAAGATCCACGGCGAGCTGATCGTGCGCTGGGGCAAGGCCGGCGAGCAGCTCAAGCTGCTCAACGGCAACACCATCACCGTGGACGAGCAGGTGGGCGTGATCGCCGACCGCGAGCAGGTCGAGTCCCTGGCCGGCATCATGGGCGGCGACGCCACGGCCGTGTCCGACGACACCAAGAACGTCTATGTGGAAGCCGCCTTCTGGTGGCCCAAGGCCGTGGCCGGCCGTTCGCGCCGCTACAACTTCTCCACCGATGCCGGCCATCGCTTCGAGCGCGGTGTGGACCCGGTGGGCACCGTCGAGCACATCGAGCGCATCACCCAGCTGATCCTGGAGATCTGCGGCGGCGAAGCCGGTCCCATGGACGATCAGGTGGCTGCCATGCCCGAGCGCAAGCCCGTGACCCTGCGCGTGGCCCGCGCCGCCAAGGTGATCGGCATGGATCTGAGCCAGGCGCAATGCGCCGAGGTCTTCAAGCGCCTGGGTCTGGACTTCGTGCAAGGCGAGGGCACGCTGACCGTGACCCCGCCCAGCTACCGCTTCGACATCCAGATCGAGGAAGACCTGATCGAGGAAGTCATCCGCGTGCTGGGCTACCCCAAGCTGCCCGCCACGCCGCCCCTGGCGCCGGTGGGGGGCAAGACGCTCAGCGAGGCGCGCCGTGCGGTGCACGCGCTGCGCCACGCCATGGCCGGGCGCGACTACTACGAGACCATCAACTTCAGTTTTGTGGAAGCGCGCTGGGAGCAGGAACTGGCCGGCAATGCCAAGCCCATCCAGCTGCTCAACCCCATCGCGGCCCCGCTGGCCGTCATGCGCTCCAGCCTCATCGGCAGCCTGGTGCAGGTGCTGCGCCACAACCTGGCGCGCAAGGCGCCGCGCGTGCGCGTGTTTGAGATCGGCCGCGTCTTCCTGCGCGATGCCTCTGTCGTGGAGAGCGACAGCAGCATTTCCGGTGTGGCCCAGCCCATGCGCCTGGCCGGCCTGGCCTATGGCCCGGCCGAGCAGCAGCAATGGAGCCAGCGCGACCGCGCCGTCGATTTCTTCGACGTCAAGGGCGACCTGGAGGCCCTGTTCGCACCGCAGACGCTGGCGTTTGAAGCGGCTGAACACCCCGCCCTGCACCCGGGTCGCAG
>NZ_JBKCLH010000054.1:0-4855 GCF_046300915.1 Roseateles sp.
CCGTCATCCAGGGGCACATCGAGTCGGCGCACCGAGGGATCGGCCTCCCGGCGCTCGAACTGCTCGGACTGCCCGATGCGACGCCCCTGGGCGTCGCTGAGCGCAATCGCCATGCGCAGGCGCTGTCCCCAGTCGCGCAGGGATTCGGCCTGGGCTGGCACAGGCGCATCCGCGGGCGGCAGGGCCCCCTGGATCAGTACCGCGGTCGCATTCAGTCGCTCCACGGCCGCCGCCTCGAAGCCCCCGCGCTCCTCTTCAATCTGGCGCTTGAACAGCCAGGCCGAACCGAAGGCAAAGGTCAGCAGCAAGGCGACCAGGGTGATGTAGATGCGCAGGTAAAGCGACTTCAAGGCCGAGGCCCTCAGCTGGCGCAGCATCAGCCCTGCGCCTCGGCATCCTGCTTGCGGGCAAACACATAGCCGGCGCCACGCACGGTCAGCACACGGCGCGGGTTCTTGGGGTCGTCCTCGATCACGGCGCGGATGCGCGAGACATGCACATCGATGGAGCGATCAAAGGCATCCAGGGGATGGCCCTTGAGCGCGTCCATGATCTGGTCGCGGCTCAGCACCCGCCCGGGGCTCTGGGCCAGCACCACCAGCAAATCGAACTGGTGGCTGGTGAGGTCGCAGGCTTTGCCATCGAGTCGGGCCACACGGGCCGCCAGATCGATCTCAAGACGACCGAAACGCAGCACCTCGTCCTCCCCCTGCCCATCGGGCTCGGCCCGGCGCAGCAAGGCCTTGATGCGCGCCTGCAGCTCGCGCGGCTCAAAAGGCTTGGGCAGATAGTCATCGGCCCCGAGCTCCAGGCCCAGGATGCGATCCATGGGCTCGCCACGGGCCGAGAGCATGAGTACCGGGAGGCGCCGCGTGCGGGCATCCACGCGCAGCTTGCGGCAGAAGTCCAGCCCGTCGCCGTCCGGCAGCATCAGGTCCAGCACCAGCAGGTCTGGAAGCGCCGCCTCCAGGGCCTGGGCTGCCTGAGCCAGGCTGCCCGCCACGCCGATCTCGAAACCGGCGTGGCTGAGGTAGTCGCCCAACATATCGGTCAGGCGGGCATCATCATCGACCAGAAGCAGACGGGAACTCATGGCATTCGGAAAGCAGGCCCGACGCAGGCCCTTGGCGGAGGAAGCCCAAGCATATGCCAGGCCAGGCGTCGCCCTCACGGAGCCTTGGCGTTGCTGCCACGAGCCGGCTCATGCTGATGCTTGCGCTCGGCACGACGCGCATCTCGCTGCGCCATGCGTTCGCCCATCTTGGCACGCTGCTCGGGCGTCAGCACCTGGGCCGCGGCCAGCATGGCCTGGCTCATGCGCCGGCTGAGCTGCTCGTGGATGAGCTGGGTCTGCTGCCGCAGGGACTCGATGGCTGCCGTATCCAGGGTGGCTGCGGTGAACAGCTTGCGCCCTTGCTGATGCAGCTGTTGCAGTGACTCGCGCTGGGCACGCGAGTCCTGGGCCGCATCCTTCATGATTTGCTGAATCTGCTGACGCTGGCTGTCGCTGGCATCCACCAGATCCAGCATATGCTCGACGCGCGGCCCGCCCGGACCGCCGCCATGATGGGTGGCCATCATGGCGCCACCAGGCATGGCTTGCACCGTGGGGGTGGCCAGCACGGCCAGCAAGGCGGCCACGCCCAGGCCTTGACGCAGTTTCGTGATCTTGGACATCGCAGACTCCATGTGGTGGGGAAGTGCTGTCATCTTGATCACCCTGCGTAAGGCGAGCATGCAGGGAATGTAAAGAAGATCAAAGCGCATAGCGGCGGCCCGAAAAGGACAAGGGCCCCGCAGGGCCCTTGAACTTGCTCGGTGCAGCGCCGTCAGCGGCGCGGCCCATCACTTGATGGACTTGAAGCGCGCGCGCTTGGGACGGGCACCTTCTTCACCCAGGCGCTTGACCTTGTCGGCCTCGTACTCGGTGAAGTTGCCGTCGAAGAACACCCACTTGGCATCGCCTTCGTAGGCCAGGATGTGGGTGCAGATGCGGTCCAGGAACCAGCGGTCGTGGGAGATCACCATGGCCGAGCCGCCAAACTCCAGCAGCGCCTCTTCCAGGGCGCGCAGGGTTTCGACGTCCAGGTCGTTCGACGGTTCGTCCAGCATCAGCACATTGCCGCCCTGGGCCAGGGTCTTGGCCAGGTGCAGGCGGCCGCGCTCACCGCCGGAGAGCTGCCCCACCATCTTCTGCTGGTCATTGCCCTTGAAGTTGAAGCGGCCGATATAGGCGCGGCTGGGCATCACGAACTTGCCGACGACGATATTGTCCAGGCCGCCCGAGACGTCCTCCCAGACGGTCTTGTTGGCATCCAGGCTGGCGCGGCTCTGGTCCACAAAAGCCAGCTTGGCGGTCTTGCCGATCACGACCTCGCCGCTGTCCGGAGTCTCGGTGCCCTGGATCATGCGGAACAGCGTGGACTTGCCGGCGCCGTTGGGGCCGATGATGCCCACGATGGCGCCCGCGGGCACGCGGAAGCTGAGGTCCTCGATCAGCACGCGGTCGCCGAAGCTCTTGCTGACGTTCTTGAACTCGATCACCTCATTGCCCAGGCGCTCGCCAATGGGGATGAAGATTTCGTTGGTCTCGTTGCGCTTCTGGTAGTCGACGTCGGACAGCTCCTCGAAGCGGGCCAGACGCGCCTTGCTCTTGGCCTGGCGGCCCTTGGCATTGGAGCGCACCCACTTCAGTTCTTCCTTCATCGCCTTCATGCGGGCGTCTTCGGACTTCTGCTCCTGCTCCAGGCGGCGTTCCTTCTGGTCCAGCCAGTCGGAGTAGTTGCCCTTCCAGGGAATGCCGTGGCCGCGGTCCAGTTCCAGGATCCACTCGGCGGCGTTGTCCAGGAAGTAGCGATCGTGGGTGATGGCCACCACGGTGCCGGGGAAGCGCTGCAGGAACTGCTCCAGCCAGTGCACGCTTTCAGCGTCCAAGTGGTTGGTCGGCTCGTCCAGCAGCAGCATGTCGGGCTTGGACAGCAGCAGGCGGCACAGGGCCACGCGGCGCTTCTCACCGCCGGACAGCAGATCGATCTTGGCGTCCCAGGGCGGCAGGTTCAGGGCGTCGGCGGCCAGTTCCAGCTGCAGATCGGTGTTCTCGGAGCCCGCGGCGGCGATGATGGCCTCCAGCTCGCCCTGCTCGGCGGCCAGGGCGTCGAAGTCGGCGTCCGGCTCGGCATAGGCGGCATAGACCTCGTCCAGGCGCTTCTTGGCGGCCAGCACGCCGCCGATGCCCTCTTCCACGGCCTCGCGCACGGTCTGGTTCGGGTCGAGCTTGGGCTCCTGCTCCAGGTAGCCGATCTTGATGCCGGGCATGGCCACGGCCTCGCCTTCAAACTCCTTGTCCACACCCGCCATGATCTTCAGGATGGTGGACTTGCCCGAGCCGTTCAGGCCCAGCACGCCAATCTTGGCGCCGGGGAAGAAGGACAGGGAGATGTCCTTGAGGATGTGGCGTTTGGGCGGAACCGTCTTGTTGACGCGGTTCATCGAGAAGACGTATTGGGCCATGGTGCTCGTGGTTTGTCGGAACTCTAGAAAAGCGAAGGCGGGTCGCGACATCATGACTGCCGAACCCGCTGGATCCCCCTATTGTCGCAGAGCCCGCGGGCGATCGTTGCGCCCCGCAAGCTACAATGGCACCCACGCTGCGCATCTCAGTCTTTGCGCGGCGTTTTATTTTTGAGCCCATGCACGCTCCTCGCGTGGCCCGAAGACTGGCGTTGCACACAATGCGACGCGGCCACGCCCACAGGGCACCGTGCTCACATTGCAGTCAATGACATTCGATTCCCTGGGCCTGGCAGCACCGCTGCTCAAGGCCATTGCCGACGCCGGCTACACCGCCCCCACCCCCATCCAGGCCCAAGCCATTCCCGCCGTCCTCAAAGGCGGTGACCTGCTCGCCGGCGCACAGACCGGCACCGGCAAGACCGCCGGTTTCACCCTGCCCCTGCTGCACCGTCTCTCGGCCACCCCGCCGGTCAAGAACGCCCGCGGCAAGCATATGGTGCGCGCCCTGGTGCTCACCCCCACTCGCGAGCTGGCCGCCCAGGTCGAGGAAAGCGTCAAGACCTACGGCAAATACCTGCCGCTGACCAGCATGGTGATGTTTGGCGGCGTGGGCATGCAGCCCCAGGTCAACCGCCTGCGCGACGGCGTGGACATCCTGGTGGCCACGCCCGGCCGCCTGCTGGACCACCATATGCAGGGCACCCTGGATCTGAGCAAGATCGAGATCCTGGTGCTGGACGAAGCCGACCGCATGCTGGACATGGGCTTCATCCACGATATCAAGAAGGTGCTGGCCATCCTGCCGCCCAAGCGACAGAACCTGCTGTTCTCGGCCACCTTCAGCGACGACATCAAGGCCCTGGCCGACCGTCTGCTGAACCAGCCCGCCCTGATCGAGGTAGCGCGACGCAACCAGACCAATGACGCGATCGCGCAGAAGGTCCATCCGGTCGGCCGCGACAAGAAGAAGGAGCTGCTGGCCCATCTGATCAAGAGCGGCGACTGGCACCAGGTGCTGGTCTTCACGCGCATGAAGCATGGCGCCAACCGCCTGACCGACTACCTGAACGACCAGGGCATCAGCGCCATGGCCATTCACGGCAACAAGAGCCAGGGTGCGCGCACCAAGGCCCTGGCCGAGTTCAAGAGCGGCGAGCTGACCTGCCTGGTGGCCACCGATATCGCGGCCCGCGGCATCGACATCGACCAGCTGCCCCACGTCGTCAACTACGAGCTGCCCAATGTGCCCGAGGACTATGTGCACCGCATCGGCCGCACCGGCCGCGCCGGCTGCCAGGGCGAGGCGGTGAGCCTGGTCTGCGTGGACGAGCAGAATTTCCTC
>NZ_JBKCLH010000055.1:0-43200 GCF_046300915.1 Roseateles sp.
CCTCGAAGGGCAGGTTCTTTCCGAACAGCCCGGCGTCCGGCCCCACCGCCGGCAGCTCGCCGACGAAGAGCGCGAAGTCGCCGTGCGGGTGGCGGATCATGTAGCTCCAGGCCGGGTTGCCGCCCGGCAGCTCGGGCCGGCTGGGCCAGCGCAGCGAGGCCATGACCTGCTTGGGCAGGCGCTCCACGCGCAGGCGCTGGTTGCTCCCAGCGCCCGTCTCGGCCACGGGCTTGAGCGGCTCGGGCACGGCCGCCGGCTCCACGCTGAGCACCGAGCCCAGCACGCTATTGGGCCGGTAGGTGGCCAGGCCCTTGAGCCCGCTCTTCCAGGCCTGGGTGTAGAGGTCCTGGAAGTCGGCGTAGGGATAGTCGGCCGGCACATTGACCGTCTTGGAGATCGAGGTGTCGATGTACGGCGCCACCGCGGCCACCATGGCCGCATGGTCGGCCGCGCGCAGCTCCAGCGCGGTGACAAAGGCCTCGGACAGCGGGGCCTGCTCGCCGTAGAGATGGCGGTACAGGCGCCAGGCATGGTCCTCGACCTGGTACTCCTTGAAGCCGCCGCCCTCGGCCTGGCCCAGGCGCTTCTTGCGCGTGTAGGCCCAGCTGAAGGCGGGCTCGATGCCATTGCTGGCGTTGTCGGCAAAAGCCAGGCTGATGGTGCCGGTGGGCGCGATGGAGAGCAGGTGGGAGTTGCGCAGGCCCTGGCCACGGATCTTGTCCTTCAGGCCCTGGGGCAGCCGCGAGGCGAAGTTGCCGCCCGAGAGATAGAGATCGGCGTTGAAGAGCGGGAAGGCGCCCTTCTCCTGGGCCAGATCGGCCGAGGCGCCGTAGGCGGCGTCGCGCATGAGCTCGCTGATGCGGCGCGCCTGCTCGCGCGCGGGCTCGCTGTCGTAGCGCAGATTGAGCATGACCAGGGCGTCACCCAGGCCGGTAAAACCCAGACCGATGCGGCGCTTGTTGCGCGCCTCCAAGTCTTGGGCCGGCAGGGGCCAGGGCGTGGCTTCGAGCACGTTGTCCAGCATGCGGGTGGCCACGGCGCAGACCTCGGCGAACTCGGCCTCGTCAAAACGGGCCTGGGGCGTGAAGGGCTCGCGCACGAAGAGCGTCAGGTTCACCGAGCCCAGGCAGCAGCAGCCATAGGGGGGCAGGGGTTGCTCAGCGCAGGGGTTGGTGGCCGCGATGGTTTCGCAGTAGTAGAGGTTGTTGTCGTTGTTGATGCGGTCCAGGAAGAGCACGCCGGGCTCGGCATGGTCATAGGTGCTGCGCATGATCTGGTCCCAGAGCTCGCGCGCCGGGGTCTTGCGATAGACCCACAGGCCATCGGCACGCTGATAGGCGCCGGCCGCCTTCTGAGCCTCGCTGGGCGTGGCCGCATGCACCAGCTCGACCGACGCCCCTTCCAGCACCGTGTGCATGAAGGCATCCGTCACGCCCACCGAGATATTGAAATTGCGCAGATCGCCCTGGTCCTTGGCGTGGATGAACTCCTCGATGTCCGGGTGGTCGCAGCGCAGCACGCCCATCTGGGCGCCGCGTCGCGCTCCGGCACTCTCCACGGTCTCGCAGCTGCGGTCGAAGACGCGCATATAGCTCACCGGACCGGAGGCATGGCTGCGGGTGGAGCCCACCCAGGCGCCCTTGGGGCGGATGCGGCTGAAGTCATAGCCCACGCCGCCGCCGCGGCGCATGGTTTCGGCCGCTTCGGTCAGGGCGGTGTAAATGCCCGGAACCCCGTCCTCGGCGGTGGCGATGGAGTCGCCCACCGGCTGCACAAAGCAGTTGATCAGGGTGGCCGCCAGCTCGGTGCCGGCGGCCGAGAGAATGCGACCGGCCGGTATGAAGCCGCGGCGCTGAGCGTCCAGGAAGCGCGCCGTCCAGGCCGCGCGCTGGTCCGGCGCTTCCACCTCGGCCAGGGCCCGCGCCACGCGCAGCCTGACCTCGTCAAGCGCCCGCTCCTCGCCCTTCGCGTACTTCTCCTGCAACACCTCGGCGCTGATTTCCTGGGCCGG
This sequence comes from Roseateles sp., assembly GCF_046300915.1. Taxonomy (GTDB): domain Bacteria; phylum Pseudomonadota; class Gammaproteobacteria; order Burkholderiales; family Burkholderiaceae_C; genus Kinneretia. Next base: position 2,012 of record NZ_JBKCLH010000055.1, read on the forward strand.
AAGCGCCGCCAGGCTGGCCGGCGACGCGGGAGAAAAAGAGGGGTCGAGCGAGGGGGCGGGCATGGGACGGACTCCTGTGCGATAGCCAAACCCGCCGAAACTGGCGGGTGAGGGATCTTCAGGCCATCTTAGTCAGCCGACCTTGATCCCGCTCATCGAACAAGCCCGCTTGACGGCGGATGCCGATCCCCCTCGACGCCCAACTCAGACCTTGCGGCGAACGCGCCCCAACAGGCCCAAGCCGGCCAGGCCCAGGGCCATCAGCGCGTAGCTGCCCGGCTCAGGCACGGCTGAGACCTGCACCTCCAGCAGGGGACGCAGCGACTGGGTGGCGAACTCGCTGCTGCGGATGTCGATGCCATTGGTGCCCGAGGCAAAGGGGTTCAGCAGCCAGCCGTGGTTGGCCAGCAGACCCGACTGCATCTGCTGCAGCGAGGCCGTGACATCCAGGCTGAGCCAGCCGGTCGCGACATTGGCGCTGCTGTTGTTGGCGCCCACGCTGGCCAGGGCTGCAGCGGAGGCCTCGAGGCCATTGGTCTGCACGCCATTGGCCATACTGTTCCAGGTGACCGTGCCCTGCTGCCAGCTCTGCAGCATCTGATGCAGGCTGAAGCCGCTGCCCACATCAAAGACATTCAGCTTGAGCGTGGCCGAGACGATCTTGTCGGTGGATTTGATCTGCTGGGCGCCGGTGCCGAAGAGGCTGTCGAAGCGGATCAGGCCCTGGTTGGGCTTGTTGCCCGGGCTGCCGTCGTCGCCGTCGATGCTCAGAAAGTCCAGGCCGCCGAAGTTGCGGCCGCGCGAGTCACCGTTGCTGCTTTGGCCCGCGCCGGTGGCGGTCTCGTTGCTGCGGATCATGCTGTCCTGGGTGCCGGCATAGCCATTGAGGCCTTGCTGGAAGCTCAGGGTCTGTTCGAGCGGCGCGGCGCTGGCGGCCACGCAGGTTGCGGCCAGCATCAGGCCGGCCAGGGTCTTGAGACGATGGTTCATGGTCGATGTTCTTTCCTGAGAAGCGCCGGAACGCACGGCGTCCCGGCTATCTGCGCGCGATTCAGGCCGGCTTGCGGCGACGCGCCACAAAGCCCACGGCAGCCAGGCCGGCCAGCATCAGGGCATAGGTGCCGGGCTCGGGCACGGCCACGGTGATGCGGAAGGTGTCACCCACCTGCTGACCCGACAGGTCCAGGGTCCAGTTGCTGGCCGCCGCGGTACCCAGCGGATTGCCGATGTAGAACTCGGTCGTCACGCCCGGATCGCTGAACTTGGCCCAGAGGCGATCGGCGCCGTAGCCGCTTTGCGACACGGCCTGGAAGCCGTCGGTGCCCAGGCTGCCGGCGGGCAGCGCGAAACGCGCGCCCTCCAGGCGCAGGCTCACGCCCTCGAAGCCCAGGCCGCTGAGGTTGCGCACCAGGGCGTTGAAGCTCAGAGCGCCTGGGGCCAGGTCTTGCGCCTCGATGGCGAAGCTCAGGCTCACCTGGCTGCGCTGGACGAAGTCCAGGTCAAAGCCCAGCAGGCCGGGGCTGGAAAAGTCGGTGGCGCTCACGCCGGTGCCGTTGGCGCCCAGATACTGGGCGGCCTGGGCTTGGGCGCCCAGGCCCAGCAGGGCGGCGCAGATCAGGGTCTTGCTGAATTTCATGATGGGATTCCTTGCAGACTTGGGGCGATGCGGCAACGGGGCCGGGCTCAGAACGGACCCTTGGCCCAGGGGCCGCTGATCGCAAAGGTGATGCCGGGCGTCTGGATGTTGACGAAGAGATAACGGCCCGTGGGATCGAAGCAGGCGCCACAGAACTCGGCGTTGCGGTTGTCACCGGCCAGGCTGGCCAGCTTGCCCGCGGCGCTCAGCTGAGCGGCGCCAAGGCTGACGTTGTTCTTGGCAAAGATGAAGGTCTCGCCCTCGGCGCCCAGACCCATGAGGCGGGAACCGCGGCCATAGCTGTCGGTGGCACCGCCGCCGTCCTCGCAGATCACGATGCCGCCGCGCGGGCTGACGCAGAGGTTGTCGCCGTTGTCGCCCGAGAGCTCGGAGCCACTGGCAAAGATGCACAGCATCTCCTGGCTGGCCAGGTCCAGCTCCCAGATGGCGCCGCGGTTGACCGGGCCACCCGCGGTGTCCATCACATAGACCTTGCCGGCGTGGTACCAGATGCCTTCGCCCCGGTTCATGCGCAGCGCGCCCTGGGCCCAGCCCTGCACAAAGGGGCCGGCGCAGTTGCTGATGGTCGCGCCGTTGACGGCAATGGCCGTGCCGCGGTCTTGATCGGGGTCGGCGATGTCCACCCACTCCAGCTCATAGACCTGGTCCAGCTCGGCCGGAGCGATATTGACGTTGTTCTGTCCCTTGACCTTGGCCATCTGCAGCTTGCCGCCCTGGGCCAGGCTACCCAGGCGGCCGGGCAGCACGTCGGGGATGTAGCGGTAGAAGCCCGATTTGCCGGACAGGTCCTCGGTCAGGTAGGCAATGCCGCTGGCCGGGTCGATGGCCACCGCCTCGTGGCCGAAGCGGCCCATGCCCACGATGGGTTGGCCGGTGGTCTGGCTGGGATCGGCCGCGCACTCGAACACATAGCCATGCTTCTTGCCCTGGGTGCTGACGCTGTCGGAGCTGACCTCCTCGCAGCTCAGCCAGGTGCCCCAGGGGGTGGGACCGCCGGCGCAGTTGGTGCGGGTGCCACCCAGATTGGCGTCGGTGCGGACCCAGTTGCCGTCACGGAAGACCAGATTGGTGGTGCCGCCGTTGAAGTAATTGCTGCCGGACATGCCGGTGTCGTAGACGGCGGGGGCGCCGAAGTAGCTGGCGTCGGGGCCGGTCGAGACCTCGTGATTGCGGATCAGGACCAGCTCGGTGCTGCGGCCGACGCGGCGGCTCTGCACCACGGCCATGCCGTCGTGGGCGCGCGGCGTGGGCTTGCCATTGCTCATGGCGTCACCGGTCCAGCCATAGCTCTTGTAGCTGAAGCCTGCGGGCAGCTGCAGCAGGGGCAGGCCCGTGCTCAGGTCATTGACCGGGGCGATGGGGCCGTAGGGGCCCAGCACCAGGGACGAGGTGCCGGCGGCATGGGCCTGGCGGGCCTGCAGGGCGCCCAGGCTGGCCACAAAGGGCAGGGCCGCGGCGGCCGAGGCGCTGCGCAGCAGGCCGCGGCGCGAGGGGGAAAAGTCTTTGAGAGAGTCGAGGGGCTGGCTCATGTTCACTCCGTAATTGGCGGGCCGCTGCGTCTGCACGCAGCACGCGCCGCATTCTCTGGAGTGACCATGTCGGGCCCATGGTGAGCCCCCTGCCGTTCGGACTAAGCGCAGGGCTGAACTTCAGGTCTCAGAAGGGGTTGAAGCTCTTCTCGCGCCGGTAGTGCACATAGCCCAGACTCACCCCCGCGCGCAGGCCCACGCCCAGACGTATGGGCGCCAGGGTGATGTTGTCCAGGCGCTGGTAGTTGATGCCCGCCCCGCCCACGTAGTAGGCACTGCCATCCACGGCCGGAAAGCGCTGGTAGATGGCGGCACTATTGGGCAGTCGGTAGACCAGGGTGAAGACCTTGGAGGCATTGGCACCGGCATCAAAGCCTATGGACGGTCCGGCCCAGAACACGCGGGCACCGCCACCGCCCTTCATCACCAGCTGGCCCTCGCCATAGCGCAGGCCTATGGTCAGGGCCGCGCTGGCCTCCTCGCCCTTGATGTAGGCGTTGGGGCGGCCCTGTTCCTTGAAGGCCTTCTCGATCACCTTGGCCAGGCCTTCGGTGGTGTTGCCGAAGAAGTCCGTGGCGGCCTTGAGGATGGACTCTTCGTCATAGGTGTTCTTGCCGTCTTCCTTGGCCTGCAGCCCCAGCGGCGCGAGCCCCAGGCCCGCGGCGCCCAGGCGCAGCAGCAGCTCGCGTCGATCGGGGTGGGCGTTCTCATTCATGACATGGCTCCTGGCGCTGCACGGTAGTGCACGGATTTTGACCGCAAGCGGCAGGCGCATGCCGCCCACCCTCGCTCCAAGGTAACAAAGAGAAAACCATGGGCCCGCCCCACCCACCAAAGGGTGAAGCCGCTCTGACTCGATGCCCGCTGCCCCTACACTCGGGCCAGACTCACCGGCGTAGCCCCAGGCGCGGCAGCCGAACACCCAAGCCTCAGCTCTCGACGCCCCTCATTCACCCATGACGAACAAAAAGGACAGCGATCTGCCCCGTCTGGCCCTGGCCCTGGAATATGTGGACATGGGTGCAGCGCTGTATCTGGCGGGCGGAAGCGACCACGCAGCCCGCCTGCTGGCCGCTGCTGCGGAGCGCCTGCTGGGCGATCTATGCCGCATGCTGGGCGAGCAGACGCCGGCCGACGAGCTCCAGAGCCTGCTGCAGCGCTTGGCCGAACGCTACGCCGCGCCGCGCCACGAGGCCTCGGGGCATTTGCAAGCTCGTCAAGGCCATGCGGCCTTGAGCCGCGCCGGCGAGCTCAGTGGCCTGGCCCACGACAAGGCCCGGCAGGAAACCGAAGCCTTTCTGCGCGCCTGCTTCTATCTGCTGGAATCCATAGGCCTGGAGGGTGCCGCCCCCTTGCGCCTGCGGGACGCCATCGAGCTGAGCACCATCTACGCTCACGAAGACTTCTGAGCGCGTCCTGCGCCGCGCTGCGGGGCTCCCGCGCGCCGCGGCGCGGTGCTAGCATCAGGGCGCGCCACCGGGAGATCGCCATCAGCACCGAACGCCGCCAATTCGCCCGCGTCGCCTTTGACGCCAAGGCCCATCTGACCACCACCAGCGAGCGGCTGGCCGTCAGGGTGATTGATCTTTCCCTGAAGGGCGCGCTCCTGCAGCTGCCCGCGCGCGCCTCGCTCAAGCCCGGCGATCCCTGCCTGCTCGCGGTGGAACTGGCCGAGCTGGAGGCAGGCATCTCCATGGCCGGCGAGGTGGCGCATATGGAGCTGGACGGCAAGCGCGTGGGTATGCTGTGCCGCAGCATCGACATCGAGAGCATCACCCATCTGCGGCGCCTGCTGGAGATCAATCTGTGCGACGCGCACCTGCTGGAGCGGGAGCTCAAGGCCTTGATCGCTTCAAACTAGGGGCAGGTCTTGCCCCAGGTTCGGCCTTAGGCCGAACGGACTACAAACACTCCTCCCGGAACATCGAAGCTTCATGGAAGCCTTCGATGATTCTCGACAACACTCAGGAGGAGTCCTCATGCACCACACCCTGTCCCTGCCGGCACTGGCAGCCGCGCTGCTGCTGTCCACCGCCGCGCCCGCCGCCCTGGCCTGGAACACCCTGGACGGCAAGGCACCTCTGATCATCGCCCACCGCGGCGCCTCGGGCCTCTTGCCCGAGCACACGCTGGAGGCCTATGCCAAGGCCATCGAGCTGGGCGCCAACTACATCGAGCCCGACCTGGTCATGACCAAGGACGGCGTGCTGGTGGCCCGCCACGAACCCACCATCGGTGCCACCACCAATGTGGGCAGCATCGCCGCCTTTGCCGACCGCAAGCGGACCAAGACCGTGGACGGCGTGACCAGCAGCGACTGGTACGTCGAAGACTTCACCCTGGCCGAGCTCAAGACCCTGCGCGCGGTGCAGCCCCGTGCCAACCGACCGCAGCAGTACAACGGCCAATTCCAGGTCCCCACGCTGGACGAGGTGATTGCCCTGGCCAAGCAGAAGAGCCTGGAGACCGGCCGAACCATCGGCATCTATCCGGAGCTCAAGCACTCCACTTACATGCAGGGCGTGTCCCAGGGCCTGGGCTTCTCCAAGACCTACTTCGAGGACAAGCTGGTCTCGACCCTGCACGCGGCCTACGGCAATGACCGCAATGCGCCGGTCTTCATCCAGAGCTTCGAGGTGCGCAATCTGCAATACCTCAACACCCGCACCGACATCAAGCTGGTGCAGTTGGTGGACGCCGACGATGTGAACCCCGATGGCTCCCTGTCCCTGGTCGCGCCCTATGCACAGCCCGCCGATGTGGTGGCCGCGGGCGGCAAGCTGAGCTTTGCCGATCTGGTGAGCCCGGTGGGCCTGTCCATGGTGGCCACCTATGCCGACGGCATCGGCCCCTGGAAGCCCTATCTGCTCAAGACCGTGGCCGATGGCGTGGACCGCAACGGCGACGGCGTGGTCAATGGCAAGGACCGCCTGGTGCTGGGCAGCACCGGCGTGATCGAGGCCGCCCACAAGAACGGCCTGCTGGTCCACACCTGGACCATGCGCGATGATGGCGGCCTGCTGGGCTTTTCCGACGGCAAGTCCGAAATCGAGGCCTATCTGAAGCTGGGCGTGGACGGTGTCTTCACCGACTTCACCGCCACCGGCGTAACCGCCCTGGCCGCCGTGCCCGAGCCCGAAACCTATGCCCTGATGACGGCCGGTCTGGCCCTGCTCTGGGCGGCCAAGCGTCGCCGCGAGCAGGACAAGAAGTAAAGCGCTGCCGGCCTCAGGCCAGCAGGAAGTCCCGCAGGACGGCGTAAGCCTCCTGCGGCTTGTCGCGCCAGGTGCCGTGGCCGGCGCCCTGCACGCAGGCGAAATGGCGCCAACGCTCGGGCAGGGCCGCGGCGATCTCGCGCGCATCCTCGATGGGGCAGACGGGGTCCTGGTCGCCCGTCAGCACCAGCACCGGGCAGGCCGCCCGCGCCAGCCCCGGCAGCAGGTCCAGGCCCTGCTTCTCATGCGCCACGAAGTGCAGCAGGATCTCGGTGCGCGCCAGGGTGCGCTCACCGGCCTGCGGGTCCAGCGGTGGCTGGGTGTTGTAGAGGCTGCGGCAGCGGCTCCAGTAAGCCGCCCAGGTCGGCGGGTCGGGCCGGCGCCAGCCGGCCTGGGCCGCGGCGCGGGCCTCGGGGCCCCCCAGCCGTCCAAACCAGTCCAGCTTGCGCTCCAGCCCCATATGGTGGGAGGTGCTGGAGAGAATGACCTTGGCCGCATGGCCGGGGTGGCGGGCGATATAGCGCTGGGCCACAAAGCCGCCAAAACTCTGGCCCAGCACAATGGGCTTCTCGATGCCCAGGGCATCGCTGAGGCGCACGATGTCGTCGGCCCAGGTGTCCAGGGTCCATTCCTCGCTCGGGCGGGCATCGCTGCGGCCATGGCCGCGGTGGTCGTAATAGACGATCTGGGCGATATCGGCCAGGGCGTCAAAACCCGGCTTGAAGGCGCTGTGGTCAAAGCCCGGGCCGCCATGCATGCAGATCAGGGTGGGCTTCTCGCGCATCCGCACCCCGTCGGGCACCAGGCCCGGGCCCTGCACATCCACGAACAGGCGCACACCGCCGCCGATATCAATCCTCATTTCCTGCACTCCTGCTGACCAGCCGGCAAGTATGGGCCAGACCGAGGTGCCCACAGACGGGTTTCGTCGCACTGCGAACCCTGTCCGTCGCATGCCCCACCCCGCACCGGTACGGCACGCGAGAATCCGCGCCATGCCGCCCTCCTCCCGCCTGGCCCTGGTGCAGATCTTCAATCTGCGCACCATCGCCCTCGTCTTCTACCTCTGCCTGGGCATGGCCCTGTCGCGCGCCCTGGGCTGGTATGTGCCCGAGACCCCGGTGTCGGAATGGCTGTACACGGCCGCGCGCTTCACCCGGCAAAGCCTGATCACGGGCCTGAGCCTGCTGGCGGCCGTGGCCCTCACCCGCGCCGGCTGCTGCGCCTGGCCCTGGCCACCCTGCTCAGCGCCCTGATCACGGTGGACGTGGTGCTCTACTTCCAGTCCGACAACAAATACACCCGGGTCGCCACCCGCGAGGGCGAGGCCCTGATCCGCAAGCCGCTCAAGGAGCTGGTGGAGGAGCTGGACCCGCAGCAGTTCTGGCAGATCCATCGCCCCACCCTGGTCAATGCCGGGGCCGTTGCCGGCGTGGTGCGCGACTTCCGCGGCCGCCTGCAGGTCAAGCTCAAGCAGCATGAGGACACCCTGCTGGTGGCGGAGAGCTACGCCCATCTGTTCAAGCAGATGTGAGTGCCCCGGCAGCGCCGGGCCCGCAAGGCTCATCGCTCGGTGACGCGGTTGCCGCTGCCAGCGTCCACCACCCGGACCTTGAGCCCCTTGGGCACCTCGACCCGGTTGCTGTTACCAGCGAAGTCGATCAGATCCAGGGTCACGCCTTCGCGCACCACCACCCGGTTGCTGATGCCGGTGATCAAGAGGCGGCCCACCCGGTTGTCGGAGGCCACGGTCAGCTCGCAGTCCACGCCGGTGACTTCGATGTCATAGCTGCCGCGCTTGTCCACCGTGGCCTTGACCCGCACGCCGTCGAGTGTGTAGACATTGCCCTCGTCGCTGCCTCCGCCGCAGCCCGTGAGCAGCAGGCCCAGGCCGGCGAGGTGGACCAAGGCGGAACGCCGGTGGATCTGGATCGGAGGCTGGCTTGCTCGCATCATCTCTCTCCCTGTGCTGGTGACGATGAAAGCAGTGTCGGCCTGCGGCCATGAAGCAGCCATGAAGAGGCCCCTTGGGCCTTGCGGGGGTGAACGGAGCGCACAATCCGCAGCGATGTCTCAGCTCATGCTCAAGTGCTTACTCTGGGTCGGCGTCCTGCTGCTGCCCCAGCTGACGATGGGCCAGCCCGTGGGCGATCCCGTGGCCGGCCGTGCGGCCTTTGCGCCCTGCGTACGCTGTCATGCCGTGGGGCCTGCGGCGCGCCATGGCTTTGGCCCCCACCTCAATCAGTTGCAGGGCCGGCGCGCGGGAAGCCTTGGCGACTATGCCTATTCGGAGGCCCTGAGGAAGTCTGGCCTGGTCTGGGACGCGGCCACCCTCCACAAGTACATCAAGGACCCCAGCGGCACCGTGCCCGGCACCAAGATGCGCTTCATGGGCTTCGGTTACGACGAGCGCAAGATCGCGGATCTGCTGGCCTATCTGCAGCGCCAGCAGGGGCCAGTACCCTGAGCCCCTAGCGGTCCCAGCGCCCGCCGTAGTGCGACACCAGGCCGCGCCAGAGCGCGTCGGCCTCCCGGCCCATGCTGGTCTGCCCGGCGCGCGGCGTGGCATTGACGGCGGTGTGCACCATCACCAGACGCAGCTGTGGGTCCACGAAGATCATCTGGCCAAAGACACCCAGCAGCGCAAAGCGCCGGGCCTGGCCTGGAAAGGTCCAGAACTGGTAGCCATAGCCAAAGTAAGGCGTGGCGCGTCCGGGCTGAAAAACCAGCGGATGCCGCCGCCAATCGGTCGCCTCCAGGAGATAGTCCCGCGGCAGGACCTGCACGCCGGTATCGGGGCGTCGGCCGTCATTCGCCAGCAGCCAGCCCAGGCGGGCGTAGTCGCGCAAGGTGGCGTTGAAGTTCCCACCCGCGGCCTCCAGGCCGCTGCGGTCGCTCCACCAATAAGCCGTGCTCTCCGCCCCCATGGGCTGCCAGAGCCGGCTCTGCAGATACTCGCTGAGCGACAGTCCCGTGGCACCGCGCAGCACGGCGGCCAGCATGGGCGTCTCGGCGCTGGCGTAGTTGAAACGCTGCCCCTGAGGGGCCACTCGCTCGCTGACCACCGCCGCCGCGCTCTCCAGATCGCCGCGGTGTACCGCCGCGCCAAAGCGCGCCAGATCGTCCTGGCCGTCGTAGCGCTCCTCGAAGCGGGCCCCCGAGGCCATGCGCAGCAGATTGCGCAAGCTGGTCTCACCGTACAAGGTGCCTGCCAGGCGCGGCGCATAGCTGTCGGCCCGGTCATCCAGCGAACGCAGATAGCCTTCCTGCAAGGCCAGGCCCACGGCCAGGGACACCAGGGACTTGGACATGGAGTTGGACAGGAAGCGGTGCTCAGGGCCGCGCTCGTACTGGTAGCGCTCCAGCTGGATCTCGCCGTCCTTGAGTACCAGCAAGCCCATCACCCGCTGGCGGGCCAGATAGTCCTCCACGCCCAGCTCCTGGCCATCGATGCGCCAGCGGAAAGCCGGCTCCTGCGCCGCGCGCGGCAGGGCCAAGGGCATCGGCGCGGGCGCCATGGCATTGGGCTTGCCGCGCACCAGCCCTCGGATCTCGGCCTGGTGGGTGAATGAACCCACCCGCACGGACTCCTGCCAGAACCAGTTGTGCGCCGTGCCCACGGGATAGCCCAGTGCCCGCCCCAGTCTGTCCTCGTCAGGCGCGGCCATGCCCAGCCAGGGCAGCAGGGTCAGGACGAGCGCGACGACAGCTTTCACGGAACCGCAGTGGTGACAGGCAAGGGGCGCAGCATGCCCCAGCCCTTTACTCGACGTCGTCCCCGAAAACTGGGGCAGGTCCGACTTGCGCTATACTCCCCCACTTCGGACGAACCGCAGCCCTGTGCCAACAAGGCTTGCCGCGCAGAGGTTCCCAGCCCTGCCTCTCGTCCCACGGGCCGCTGCACATACGGCCGTCCCGCTGCAAGAAGCACATCCACAAGAAGCAGCGCGAACCGCGGGCGTCCTCATGCCCGGAACATCAGCAGCCACACAGACCGGCCACCCGACCCGCTCCCTGGGGGCCGAATTACCGAACCGCGCCAAGACGGTTGCCACCGATCAAGGCGCACACCTCAAACACATCATGCGTAACAAGAACAGCATTGAGGTGGGGCGTTACCTTGTCTCACCGATGATCAAACCTCATGCCGACGGCGGTTTCAGCGCCGCGGTCTCCATCCGCTCCGGCCGGGGCATGGCCAGCCATGACCGCGTCATGCGCTTCGTGCCGCGCTTCGACAGCCAGGGCGCGGCCCTGCGCTATGCCAAGGCCGAAGGCCTGGCCTGGGTCCAGGCCCACTGAGCTCAGGCTTCGGCCAAGCCAAACGCAAAGGCGCCCCGCGGGGCGCCTTTTTCATGGAACGGCCGCGGCCGCCCGCACCGGTCAGGAGGAGGACTTGGCCGTGTCGGCCGCCCCGCCGCCCAGCACCTTGTAGAGCTGCACGCGGTTCAGGGCCTTGGCCAGGCGCACCTGCAGCAGGGCCTGCTGGGCCGCATAGCTGGCGCGCTGGGCATCCAGCAACTCCAGGGAGTTGGACACGCCGTTGCCGAAGCGCAGCTCCACCAGGGCCAGGCGCTGGGCCTCGGCGCGGGCCTGCTGCTCCTGGCCGCTGAGCTGCTCGTCCAGCGTGGCCAGGCCGGCCAGGGCATCGGCCACCTCGCGGAAGGCGGTCTGCACCGTCTTCTCGTACTGCGCCAGGGCAATGCCCTGGTTGGCCTTGGCCACCTCGATATTGGCCTGGTTGCGCCCGGCATCGAAGATGGGCATCAGGATCTGCGAGGCAAAGCTCCAGGCGCTGTTGCGGAACAGGTCCGAGAGCTGGGTGCTGGCCGTGCCGGCGCTGGCCGTGAGCGTGATGCTGGGGAAGACCGCCGCCCGCGCCGCGCCGATATTGGCGTTGGCCGCGCGCAGCTGCTGCTCGGCCTGCAGCACATCGGGGCGGCTGACCAGCACCTCGGAAGGCAGGCCCGCCGGCACCTGCGGCAGCTGCAGGGCCTGCAGCGGCTGGGCCGCGGGCAGACCGGCCGGCAGGGGCTGGCCCAGCAGCAGCACCAGGGCGTTCTCGGCCTCGTCGCGCGCGCGCTGGGCGGCGGCCAGGCTGGCCCGGGCCGCGCCGGCGGCGGACTCGGCACTGGAGAGATCCAGCTGAGAAGCCGCGCCCACATCGAACTTGGTGCGACTGAGCTTGAGGCTGCCTTCGCGGGTGGCCAGGGTCTGGCGGCTGAGCGTCAGCAACTCCTCGGCGGCCTGCAGATTCAGCTGGGCCGCGGCCACGCCGGCCACCAGGCTCAGGCGGGCGGCACGCTGACCCTCGGCCGTGGCCAGATAGCTGGCCAGGGCGGACTCGCTGTTGTTCTTCAGCTTGCCGAAGAGGTCCAACTCATAGGCCGTGAGCTGCAGACCGGCCTGGTAGACGCTGTTGATATTGCCGCTGCCATTGCTGGCGGGCGAGCGCTGGCCGGAGAGGCCGACGCCAACCGTGGGCCAGCGCGCGGCATCGCTGATGCGGTACTGGGCGCGCGCCTTGTCCACATTCAACAGGGCCACACGCAGATCGCGGTTGTTCTGCAGGGCCAGCTCGATCAGTGCGCGCACACGGGCGTCGCCGGCATAGAACTGCTGCCAGGGCAGCTCGGCGGCCTGGGGCGCCTGGGCAGCCTCGGCCGGCGTGGCGGCGCTGGGCCAGTCGCCCGCCACCGGGGCGGCGGGGCGCTGGTACTCGGGCGCCAGGTTGGCACAACCGGCCAGCAGCAGGGCCGCGGCCAGGGCGCTCAGGGAGGAGAAAGTCTTGTAGCTCTTGTTCATGGATCAAACCCCTTCGGCGTCACGCAGCGGACTGGCTTCCAGCTCATGCGCATACATCTTGCGCTGGCGCTCGCTGCCCTTGAAGATGCGGCGCACCACCAGGAAGAACACCGGCACGAAGAGCACGGCCAGCACGGTGGCGGTGATCATGCCGGACAGCACGCCGGTGCCGATGGCACGCTGGCTGGCCGAGCCCGCACCCGAGGCGAAGAACAGCGGCATCACGCCCAGGATGAAGGCCAGCGAGGTCATGATGATGGGGCGGAAGCGCAGATGCGCCGCCTCCAGGATGGCCTCCACCAGGCCCTTGCCCTGGGCCTGCAGATCCTTGGCGAACTCGATGATCAGGATGGCGTTCTTCGCGGACAGGCCAATGATGGTGATCAGGCCCACCTTGAAGTACACATCGTTGGGCATGCCGCGGAAGGTGGCGCCCAGCAGCGCGCCCAGCAGGCCCAGGGGCACCACCAGCATCACCGACAGCGGGATGGACCAGCTCTCGTACAGCGCGGCCAGACACAGGAAGACGGCCAGCAGCGAGAAGGCAAGCAGGATGGTGGCTTGCGCGCCCGAGAGCTTCTCCTCGCGCGACAGGCCCGTCCATTCATAGCCAATGCCGGCGGGCAGCTTGGCCATCATGGACTCCAGCTCGGCCATGGCCGCGCCGGTGGAAGCGCCGGGTGCCGCATCGCCGGCCAGGCGCATGGCCGGGTAGCCGTTGTAGCGTGTAGCCTGCATCTGGCCCGTGATCCAGCGCGTGTTCGCAAAGGCCGAGAGCGGCACGCTCTTGCCCACATTGTTGGTGACGTTCAGGGCCAGCAGATCCTGCGGTGTCATGCGGGCGGCGGCATCGGCCTGCACCACCACGCGCTGCATGCGGCCGCTGCTCGGAAAGTCATTCACATAGGCCGAGCCCAGCTGGGTGCCCAGCACGCGCGCCAGCACATCAAAGTTCACACCCAGGGCCAGCGCCTTGTCGCGGTCGATGTCGATCTGCAGCTGCGGCGCGTCTTCCAGGCCGTCGGGGCGCATGCCGGTGATCAGCTTGCTCTCGCGGGCCATGCCCATGAGCTGGTTGCGCGCGGCCAGCAAGGCCTCGTGGCCCAGGCCCGCGCGGTCCTGCAGGCGCAGCGCGAAGCCGGTGGCATTGCCCAGCTCGGGAATGGGCGGCGGCGAGAGCGGGAAGATGAAGGCATCCCGCACGCCAAACATCATGGCGCCCATGGTGCGCTTGGCCAGCGCCTCGGCGCTGTGCTCGGGGCCCTTGCGCTCGTCCCAGGGCTTGAGCGGCACGAACACCAGAGCGGCGTTCTGGCCCTGGCCCGAGAAGGAGAAGCCGATCACGCCCACGGTGTCGGCCACCTCGGGCTGCTTGTGCATGAAGTCCTCGACCGCCTTGACCGCCGCTTCCGTGCGGTTGGTCGTGGCGCCCGGGGGCAGCTGCACATTGACGATCAGATAGCCCTGGTCCTCATTGGGCAGGAAGGAGGTGGGCATGCGCACATAGAGCCAGCCCACGGCCACGACGATGGCCAGGAAGGCCACCATCATGCTGGGGCTGCGCTTGAGCAGCTTGGCGACCCAGCCCTCGTAGCCCTTGGCCGTGCGGGCGAAGCCACGGTTGAACCAGCCGAAGAAGCCGCGCTTCTCGTGGTGGTGGCCGGCCTCCACCGGCTTGAGCAGGGTGGCACACAGGGCCGGGGTCAGGGTCAGGGCCATCAGGGCCGAGAGCGCCATCGAGGCCACCATGGCCAGGGAGAACTGGCGGTAGATATTGCCCACCGAGCCGGCAAAGAAGGCCATGGGCACGAACACCGCGATCAGCACCAGGGTGATGCCGATGATGGCGCCCGAGATCTGGCCCATGGCCTTGCGCGTGGCCTCACGGGGCGAGAGCCCCTCCTCGCTCATGATGCGCTCGACGTTCTCCACCACCACGATGGCATCGTCCACCAGGATGCCGATGGCCAGCACCATGCCGAACAGGGTCAGCACATTGATGGAGAAGCCCAGGCCCAGCATGATGGCGAAGGTGCCCAGCAGGGCCACCGGCACCACCAGGGTGGGAATCAGGGTGTAGCGCCAGTTCTGCAGGAACAGGAACATCACCAGGAACACCAGGATCACGGCCTCGATCAGGGTCTGGACCACCTGGGTGATGGAGATCTTGACGAACTTGGAGGAGTCGTAGGGAACGCTGTACTCGACGCCGGCCGGGAAAAACTGCTGGAGCTGCGCCATCCGCTCCTTCACCGCCGTCGCCGTGCCCAGGGCATTGCCACTGGGCGAGAGCTGCACGCCGATGCCGGTGGAGGGCTGGCCATTCAGGCGTGCGTAAGTGCCGTAGTTCTGGCCGCCCAGCTCCAGCCTGGCCACGTCCTTCAGGCGCACGGTGGAGCCGTCCGGGTTGGCGCGCAGCACGATCTTGCCGAACTGCTCCACGTTCTCGAGCTGGCCCTTGACCACCACGGTGGCCGACATGGTCTGGCTGGAGAGGTTGGGGCGGTCGCCCATCACGCCGGCGGGCACCAGGGCGTTCTGCGCCGCGATGGCGGCATTGACCTCGGCCGGGCTGATATTGAAGGACAGCATCTTGGCCGGATCCAGCCAGATGCGCATGGCGCGCTCGGTGCCGAAGAGCTGGGCCTGACCCACGCCGGGAATGCGCTGGATCTCGGGCACGACATTGCGGGCCGCATAGTCACCCAGCGCAATCGGGTCCATGGAGCCGTCCTTGGACGACAGGATCACGAAGAGCAGGAAGTTGTTGCGCGCCTTGTCCACGCGCACGCCCTGCTGCGTCACCGCCGCCGGCAGGCGCGGGCTGGCGCGCGAGAGGCGGTTCTGCACCTCGACCTGGGCCAGGTCGATATCGGTGCCAGACTCGAAGGTCACGGTGATGGCGCCGGTGCCATTGGCCTGGCTGACCGATTCCATATAGGCCAGTCCCGGCGCGCCATTGAGCTCCTGCTCGATGACGGAGATCACGGCCTCGTCCAGGGTCTTGGCCGAGGCGCCGGGGTAGGCGACGTTGATGGACAGCGCCGGCGGCGCCACCGTGGGGTACTGGGCCACGGGCAGCTGGGTGATGGCCACCCCGCCGAACACCAGGATGAAGAGCGCGATCACCCACGCGAAGATGGGGCGATCAATGAAGAAACGTGCCATGGGTCAAACCTCCCGGGCTTAGCGGCTGGCGGCCGAGGCCGGGGCTTGCGGGGCCGAGGCCGGCGCGCCGCCCGCAGCGGCGGCGCTGGCAGCACCGGCCACGAAGGGCACCGGCTTGACCGGCGCGCCCGGCACGAACATCTTCTGGAAGCCGTCGGCAATCACCTGCTCGCCCGGCTTCAGGCCTTCCAGCACCACCCACTGATTGCCCTGGGCACCGCCGATCTTGACCTTGCGGGGCTGGGGCTTGTTGTCGGGGCCCACCACCAGCACCGTGTCACCGGCGCTGCCGCGGGTCACGGCCTGCTGAGGCAGCAGCATGGCGGCCGGCAGCTCGGCCTGGGCCAGGCGCACGCGCACATACTGGCCGGGCAGCAGGGCAGCGTCGGCATTGGGCACCTCGGCGCGCAGGGACACCTGGCCCGAGCTGGCGTCCACCGTCAGATCGGTGAAGAGCAGCTTGCCCGGCTTGCTGCTGCCGTCGTCCAGCAGCACCTGGACCTGGGCCGCATTGTGGCCGGCGCTGCGCATCTGGCCCTTGGCCAGGGCACGCTTGAGCTGCTGCACCTCGTTGGCCGACTGGGTGAAGTTCACATAGACGCTGGAGGTCTGCTGGATCAGGGCCAGCTGGGTGGCCTCAGCCGCGCTGACCAGGGCGCCCTCGGTCACCAGGGCACGGCCGATACGGCCCGAGATGGGCGCGCTGACGCGGGCGTAGTCCAGATTCAGCTTGGCGCTGGCAATCGCCGCCTTGGCAGCGGCCACATCGGCCTCGGCCTGCTTGGCGCTGGCCACGCTCAGCAGGTATTCCTGCTGGCTGATGGCCTTGGCCTCCACCAAGGGCTTGTTGCGCTCGGCCAGGGCGGCGGCCTGGCTGAGATTAGCCTGGGCCTTGGCCAGGCTGGCCTGGGCACTGTCGAACTGGGCCTGGTAGGGCGCGGGATCGATCTGGAACAGGGCCTGACCGGCCTTGACCTCGGCGCCCTCGGTGAACAGGCGCTGCAGCACCACGCCGTTGACGCGGGCGCGGACCTGGGCGGTGCGCAGCGCCTCCACGCGACCGGGCAGCTCGGTCTGCAGGGGCACGGCCTGCTCGGCCACCGTCACCACGCCCACCGGGGCCGGCGGCATGCCGCCACCGGCCGGACCGGCCGGCGCGGCGCCGTCCTTGGAACAGCCCGCCAGCACAGCCACCAGGGCCACGGTCAGGGGCCCCCAGTACAGCAGCCGCGCGCCCATTCCGAGCGTTGTGGTGTCGGGGGATTCGTCTTGATGAGCCTTTGCGGAGCAGATCACGTGTGAAGCCTTTCTGAGAAACGGCTACCGCCACGGCGCCTCATCACAAGGAGGTCGCCACAGGCCATGGAGCCGGAAGCTAGGGTTGGCCCAAAGTATATACACATACATACATGGATGTATGTAAAGCAAATTAAAGCTTAAAATCGTGGGGTCATGGTACGCAGAACCAAGCAAGAGGCGCAGGAAACGCGCCACCGGATCCTGGACACCGCAGAAACCCTGTTCCTGCGGCAGGGTGTCTCGCGCACGTCCCTGCAGCAGATCGCGGATGCGGCGGGGCTGACACGGGGCGCCATTTACTGGCACTTCGAGGACAAGAGCCAGCTCTTCGACGCCATCATGGAACGCGCCACCATGCCCATGGAGCAAGGCATGGGCGGCCAGGACACCGCCCCCCGGGATCTTTCCGAGCTGCGCTGGGGCCTGGTGAACATCTTCTTTCTGACCGTGAACCAGGATCGCACGCATCGCGCCTTCGAGATCTCCATGCACAAGGTGGAGTACGCGGGCGAGCTGGAAGGCCTGCGCGAACGCAAGGCCAGTGCCCACCGCGATTGGCGCGAACTCACCCTGCGCTGCCTTCGTCACGCCCAGGAACAGGGCCAGCTCGAAGCCCAGGTGGATGTAGCCACCGCCGCCGTGGCCCTGGTCAGCCTGGTGGACGGTCTGCTGCACCAATGGATCACGGAGCCCGCCGCCTTTGACCTGCTGGCCGTGGGTCAGGCGGCCGTGCAGGGCTTTCTGGACAGCCTGATGCCGGCCGGCCACGCCCTGCCCCCCATGAGCAAGGCCGAGCGCATGCGTCTGGGCCAGCTGCCCCTGTGTCCCGGCCTGCAAAGCGAAAAAAGCCCGGCTTGAGCCCCGGGCTTGCGGGGCGAAGGCTTCGGGTTTATCCGAGGTCAAGGGACAATACCGGGTTGCCCGCCAGGCATTGCCAACCGAGCCCGCCATGTCCGCCCACGCCACCATCGTCCCGCCCAAGCCCGCCAAGACCCTGACCGGCTACAAGCCCTTCTGGGCCAAGCGCTTTGGCCCCGCGCCCTTCCTGCCCATGAGCCGCAAGGAGATGGAGCAGCTGGGCTGGGACAGCTGCGACATCATCATCGTCACCGGCGACGCCTATGTGGACCACCCCAGCTTCGGCATGGCGGTGATCGGCCGCACCCTGGAGGCGCAGGGCTTTCGCGTGGGCATCATCGCCCAGCCGGACTGGCAGAGCGCCGAGCCCTTCAAGGCCCTGGGCAAGCCCAATCTCTTCTTCGGCGTGGCGGCCGGCAATATGGATTCGATGATCAACCGCTACACGGCTGATCGCAAAATCCGCTCGGACGACGCCTACACGCCCGGCGGCGAAGGCGGCAAGCGGCCCGATCGCGCCACCCTGGTCTACACCCAGCGCTGCAAGGAGGCCTGGAGCGAGGTGCCCGTCATCATCGGTGGCATCGAGGCCTCGCTGCGCCGCATCGCCCATTACGACTACTGGCAGGACAAGGTGCGCCGCTCCATCCTGGTGGATGCCAAGGCCGATCTGCTGGTCTACGGCAATGCCGAGCGCGCCATCGTGGAGATCGCCCACCGCCTGGCGCGCCGCGAGCCCGTGACCCAGATCACCGACGTGCGCGGCACCGCCTTCATGCGCCGCGATGACCACACCGGCCTGGACGAATGGTTCCAGATGGACTCCACCACGGTGGACACGCCGGGCCGCATCGACGAGCTGATCAGCCCCTACCAGACCGTCGAGGAAACCGCGGCCGACCAGGGCGCCAGCTGCGCCGCGGGCGAGAAACCCAGCGCGCCCGACGCACCCAAGCCCATCACCCTGCATCCCCGCGCCAAGCTGACCCTGCCGCCGCGCGAGAAGACCGTGCTGCGCCTGCCGGCCTATGAGCAGGTCAAGAGCGACCCGGTGCTCTACGCCCACGCCAACCGCGTGCTGCACCTGGAGACCAACCCCGGCAATGCCCGCGCCCTGGTCCAGGCCCACGGTGATCGCGACCTCTGGGTCAACCCGCCGCCCATCCCGCTCTCCACGAACGAGATGGACCATGTCTTCGACCTGCCCTATGCCCGCTCGCCGCACCCCAGCTATGCGGACGAGCAGGGCAGCCACGACGGTGCCACCAAGATCCCGGCCTGGGAGATGATCCGCTTCAGCGTGAACATCATGCGCGGCTGCTTCGGCGGCTGCACCTTCTGCTCCATCACCGAGCACGAGGGCCGCATCATCCAGAGCCGCTCGGAAGACAGCGTGATCCGCGAGATCGAGGAGATCCGCGACAAGGTCAAGGGCTTCACCGGCGTCATCTCCGACCTGGGCGGCCCCACGGCCAATATGTACCGCATCGGCTGCAAGAGCCCCGAGATCGAGGCTGCCTGCCGCAAGCCCAGCTGCGTCTACCCCGGCATCTGCCAGAACCTGCAGACCGACCACGGCCCTCTGATCAAGATGTACCGCCGCGCCCGCGCGCTCAAGGGCATCAAGAAGATCCTGATCGGCTCGGGCCTGCGCTACGACCTGGCCATCAAGAGCCCCGAGTACATCAAGGAGCTGGTCACCCACCATGTGGGCGGCTATCTGAAGATCGCGCCCGAGCACACCGAGGGCGGCCCGCTGTCCAAGATGATGAAGCCGGGCATCGGCACCTACGACAAGTTCAAGCAGCTCTTCGAGCAGGCCAGCGCCGAGGCCGGCAAGAAGCAGTACCTGATCCCCTACTTCATCGCCGCCCACCCCGGCACCTCGGATGAGGACATGATGAACCTGGCGGTCTGGCTCAAGAAGAACGGCTTCCGCGCCGACCAGGTGCAGACCTTCTACCCCAGCCCCATGGCCACGGCCACGGCCATGTACCACTCGAGCAAGAACCCGCTGAAGAAGGTGACCCGCGACAGCGAGGACGTGGACATCGTGCGCGGCGAGCGCCGCCGCCGCCTGCACAAGGCCTTTCTGCGCTACCACGACCCCAACAACTGGCCGGTGCTGCGCGAGGCCCTCAAGGCCATGGGCCGCGACGACCTGATCGGCAATGGCAAGCAGCACCTGATCCCCAGCTACCAGCCGCTCACGGATGGCAGCTACCAGAGCGCGCGCCGCAAGAATTCCAGCAGCGCCGCCCTGCCCCATGCCAAGCCCACGGTGGCGGCCAAAGCGGCTCCCGCCAAGACGACAGGCGGCCGCATGGCGCCGCAGACGCCCGCCAAGGGCCGGCTGCTGACCCAGCACACGGGTCTGCCGCCGCGGGTCACCGGCAGCGCCAAGCCGCCGGACGGCAAGAAACCGCGCTGAGTTTCGCGAGCGCTCGGGCGCTCAGGCCACCGGGGCCTAGCGCGGACGGCGCAGCCGATCGATCAAACGCCGTCCGAGCCGCCACCAGGCCAGGCCGGCACTGAGCCAGCGCAGCGTGCGCGATGGCCGGCGCAAGGCCAGCAGGCCCAGGGCCAGGGCGCCCAGGCGGGGCCACCAGCCCCCACCACCCGCGCCGCCAGCCAGGCCCTGGCGCAGGCCGGTCCAGAGTGACCAGCCGCGATCCGCCCAGCCCAGGGGGCCTTGCAGGGCCTGCACATCCTCGCGCAGAGCAGCGCGCAGCTCGGCACTGCGCAGGCGCAGCATCAGCTGGCGCTGGCGCAGCTCGCGTTCGGCCGCATCCAGCATCACTCGGCTCCCCCGCCCAGTTCCTGGCGGTCGCGCTTGAGCTCGGCCAGGCTGGCGGCGAACAGGCCACCCGGTGCGGACAGGCGCGCCTGAGCACGATTCCACAGCCCCCAGGCCAGGCCCAGATACAAGACCCCAAGCAGCAAGGCGGCCAGCCAGCGCCAGGCATCGGGGCACAGCAGCACGACGGCCAGGCTCAGCAGGCCCAGGGCCATGCCGCCGAACAGCAGGGCCATCAGGGCCCCCAGCAAGGCACCGAAAAGGCGCAGCTTCTCGGCCTCCAGCTCAGTGCCCAGCAGGCTCAGGCGCAGCTGCAACAGCTCCAGCCCATGATCCACGAGGCGCCGCAGCGCCTCCAGCAAGCCCGCCGGGGCAGGCTTGGCACCCGGCTCGTTCTGGCTCATCCCCGCTCCTTGTCCTGTTCTCTCAGACCATGAAGCTTAAACGGGCCTAGGACTTTCCCGGCGCCACGCGGCAGACTTGCCACAGCTCTGGTGTTCCGGCTTATGGGCGACAGGCAAATCGTCTATAACCCAGGTTTCGGAATGCGCCTTCTTGTGGGGCAGACCGGAACAAGACCAGAACTGTTTGAGACCATGTGATGCGAGCCGTCCCGACCGGGCGGCGCAGGACGAATTTATGCCCGAGTATCAGGAGCCAGCCGCAGCAGCCACGCCGGGCATCTACCCAGACGATGATCTGCTGGAGTTTGTGGACGGCCCCGAGGGCAACGCCGACGGGGGAAGCAGTTCCACCTTGATGCCCTGGCGGGTGCTGATCGTCGATGACGACGCCGATGTGCACAAGGCCACCGAGCTGGCCATGCAGGGTCTGCTGATCGAGGGGCGGCCCCTGAGCTTCTTGCACGCCAGCTCCGCCGCTGAAGCCCGCGAGCTGATGAGCCGCGAGCACGATCTGGCGGTGGTGCTGCTGGACGTGGTGATGGAATCCGAGAACGCCGGACTCCAGCTGGTGCGCCAAATCCGCGAAGACCTGCAGCAGCATGCGGTGCGCATTGTGCTGCGCACCGGCCAGCCTGGCTATGCACCCGAGATCGAGACGGTGCAGGCCTATGACATCAACGACTACAAGACCAAGTCCGAGCTGACCCGCACGCGGCTCTACACGGTGCTCACGGCCGCCATACGCTCCTACAAGCAGATCTGCGCGCTGGAGATCAACCGCAAGGGCCTGGAGCTCATCGTCGAGGCCAGCACCGAACTCAGCCGCCTGCGCGGCCTGCATCGCTTTGCCGAGGGCGTGGTGACCCAGCTCTGCGCCCTGCTGGGCGTGCTGCCCGAGGGCCTGATCTGTGCCCAGGCGGGCGGCGAAGGCCCGGGCGATCTGTGCGAAAGCCGCGTCATTGCCGCAGCCGGCCAGTACGGTAGCTTGATCAACAGCCCGCTGGCCGATGTGCAGGTCACCCATGTCCGCGAGCGCCTGACCCAATGCCTGCGCGAGCGCCGGCATCTGTTCGACGAGCACCACGGCACCTGCCTGTATTTCGGGCTGAGCGGCGAGCGCGCGATGGCGGCCATGGTGGACACGGGCCGCGAGCTCAGCAGCATGGAGCTGCAGCTGCTGCGCGCCTTCTGCACCAATATCGCGGTGGGCTTCGAGAACGTGCTGCTCTACAGCCGGCTGCTGGACCAGGCCTATCAGGACCCACTGCTGCACCTGCCCAACCGCGTTCGCTTCATCGAGCTGCTGGACCAGAATCTGCGCGACCCCTCGGGCGTCACCCTGGCCCTGATCGATCTGGACGACTTTGCCGGTGTCAACGATGCCTTCGGTCACAGCTTCGGCGATCTGGTGCTGCGGGCCGTGGCCCAGCGCCTGGGCGAGTGTCTGGGCTTCAACACCGCCATGGCCCGCGTCTCGGCCGACTCCTTCGGTCTGATCGGCCCCGACACCCTGGTCAATAGCGAGCGCATACGCAGCGCCTTCACCGCGCCTTTCGCGGTGGCCGAGAGCTGCAGGCGCTCCGCGGCCACCACCGGCCTGGTGCGGCTGACGGACTCCAACGCCCGGGGCTCGGAGCTGCTGCTGGACGCCCAGATCGCACTCAAGCGCGCCAAGCAACAGCACCGGGGTGCGGCCCAGTACTTCTCGCCGGAGATGGGGACCGACGCGCGCGAACGCTTCAAGCTGCTCAAGGGACTGCGCGCCGGCTTCGAGGAAAACCGGCTCTTCGTGGTCTATCAACCCCAGGTGGATCTGGCCAGCCAGCGCACCCTGGGCGCCGAGGCCCTGCTGCGCTGGCGCACGGCGGACGGCACTTTCGTGCCGCCGGACCAGTTCATCCCTCTGGCCGAGCAGAGCGGCCTGATCATCAGCATTGGCGAGTTCGTGCTGCGCACCGCCTGCCACCAGCTCAAGCGCATGGAGGACCTGGGCCATCAGGACTTCCGCATGTGCGTGAACATCTCCCTGGCGCAGTTTCGCCATCCGTGCTTCATTGCCACCCTGGAGCGCGCCCTGCAAGACTCGGGCATCAACCCGCGCAATCTGGAACTGGAGATCACCGAGTCCATGGCCATGGACGACGGGGAACTCGTGCGCCAGCTGCTGGCCGAGATCAAGCGCAGCGGGGCCAGCGTGGCCATCGACGACTTCGGCACCGGCTTCTCCTCCCTGTCCCAGCTGCGCCAGCTGGAGGTGGGCCGGCTCAAGATCGACCGCGCCTTTGTGCGCGAGGCCCAGAACTCCAGTGCCGGTCTGACCATTGCCCATATGGTCATCAATCTGGGCCGCGGCCTGGGCCTGACCGTGATTGCCGAGGGCGTCGAGACCGAGGAGCAGCGCCAGCAGCTGCTGGCCCTGGGCTGCCACGAGGGCCAGGGCTGGCTGTTTGCCAAACCGATGGCGGCAGACCTGCTCGAGACGTGGATGCAGGAGCAAAACCGCGCTCAGCACTGAGCACGCGCGCCCCTCACCCAAAACAAACAGGCCCCGCGGGGCCTGTTTTTGCGACGCAGGGCCCAGGGCCCTGGCTTCAGCGGCGTGCGATCAGCATGCCCAGCAGCAGGCCCACGCCGGCGGCCACGCCGATGGACTGCCAGGGGTTCTCATGCACATAGGCGTCGGTGGCCCGTCCAGCGGCCTTGGCGCGCTCGACCGCGGCATCCTGCAGATCGTGCAGATTGTCCTTGGCGCGATCCAGGGTGGCCTGCACCTTGGCCCGCAACTCGCTGGCGCCCTCGCCGGCATGACCGGCCGTGGCGCGCAGCAGGCTCTCGGCCTCGGCCACGACGGCGTGTAGATCGCTCACAAGACGCTGCTTCTGGACTTCGGTAGGCATGATCCTCTCCTTTCAAGCGTTGATGGACTAAGACTAGGCCGGGTTGTACGTCAGCACTCTGCCCTAGATCAAGAGCCAAGGCCCAGATTCGCACACGATGCCAAGTCTTTTTCGTCGAGCCGCACAAAGGCTCGCACATGACTCTTGAACCCGCGTAGACCTCCCCCATTTATCGGCCCGCACCACAGTACGGCGAGGCGGTCGCCGCATCAAAAGCTCCGGCTCAGGGCCAGGGCCAACAAGGGCTGCCGCTTGCGCTCCACCACGGGGCTGTCGGCGGCGTCACCCCTCAGGCTGGCCAGGCTGGCCTTGGCGAACAGCTGCCAATGCGCATCGAGCTGGTAGCTGACTTGAACAAAGCCACCCACGCTATGCAGGCCTGCCCCCACGGCATGCGGCCGCAAGCGGCTGCGCCCCGCCTCGGCCGCACTGATGCCGTACAGCCCTTGGCCCAGCTTGGCATCCATCAGCGTGGCATTCACGCCCAGAGCCAGTGCCAGTTCCGAGCTTTGAAGCAGGCCATAGCCCAGCTCGAACTCGGCATAGCTGCCGCGCCCTCCGGGCTTGCCAGCCGAGCCCAGGCGCGTGCTGGCCACAGCATTCAAGAAGACGGGTCCCTCGGCGAACTCCCCGCCCAGACGCAGGGCGGGGGCTATCTCGAACTTGTCCAGACCCAGCAGGCGTGGGCCATCCTTGGGACGCCGCTGATAGACATCCGGCGCCAGGGCCAGGCTGATGGCGGCGCCCTGTCCCAGACGCCGTTCATAGACCAGGCCGCGCACAGTGCTGATCAGGTAGTTCTCGCGCCAACGAGCCTCCAGCAAGGGGGTGCCCAGGGTGCGCAGCTCGCGGCCGCCGCTGTACTTGGGCATGGCGATCAGTGCCGCGCCCGCACGCAGCTGCCAGTCGGACGCCGCGGCCGCGGCGGGACGGGGCGCCGGGGCCTGAGCGATCACCAGCGAGCTACCCAGGGCCAGGGCCAATGTCAGGAAATAGGGGATCATGATGGGCTCATCGAGGTCGGAGTTGCGATGGGCTGCAGTGTCCAAAGCCCGGCATGAAGCCGACATGAACCGACGGCCCGGTCAGATGAAGCGTGCATGAAGCCCCCGGGTCCAGGCGGGCCGGTCCCGGGTGGACGCCCTCCTAGAATTCGCCGCCAAGGCCGCGCAAGCTCGGCCCATCAGGAGGGGCCCGCGCATGGCCAGCATTCTTCTTCTCGAGGACGATCTGCCGCTGGGCCAGTCGCTGCAGCGCGTGCTCAGCATGGCCGGCCACAAGGTCTTGTGGCTGAGGACCGCCGCCGATGCACGACGCTTTCTGCAGGAGGACGGCGACTTCGCCCTGCTGCTGCTGGACATCACCCTGCCGGACGGCACGGGCCTGGATCTGCTGGCCTGGTGGCGGCAGCAGGGCCGCAAGACCCCGGTGATGATGATCACCGCGCGCGACAGCGTGGATGAGCGCGTCGAGGGTCTGGACTGCGGTGCCGACGACTATCTGGGCAAACCCTTTGCGATGGAGGAAATGCTCTCGCGCGTGCGTGCCCTGCTGCGCCGGCACTGCGGCCAGGCCAGCAATGTCTGGCAGCTGGGCGCGCTGAGCCTGGACACCGCGCGCCGTCGAGTGCAGCTGGATGCTCAGGAAGTCCCGCTCTCGGTGCGCGAGTACGACATCCTGCTGAGCCTGGCGGCCGAGCCCGGCCGGGTGATGACGCGCGAGCAGATCGAGCGCAGCCTGGGCGGCAGCGATCTGCTGGACAGCAATGCCATCGATGTGCACATCTACAAGCTGCGCAAGAAGCTGGGCAATGACTGGATCAGCACGGTGCGCGGCGTGGGCTATGCGCTGGAAGTGCCCCTGCCGGCCGACGGCGCGACGCTGCCATGAGCGGCGCTTCCATCTCAAACCGCCCCTGGGCCCCGCGCTCGCTCAGCGGGCGACTGATTGCCTGGCAGGCCCTGGCCCTGTTGCTGGCCTGGCTGGCCCTGGCGGCCCTGCTGACGCTGCGCGTGGTGGCCTGGGGGACGGATGAGGTCGAGACCCGTCTGCAGCAGATGGGCACCGTGCTGGTGGCTGCAGCCGGCAGCCCCGAGCCCGAGCTGGCCCAGCGTCTGGCCGATGCCGACCGCGCCGTGATGGCCCTGCTGGGCCTGGACGATGATGTGGGCGCCGGACTGCACCCCATCTACCAGGTCTGGGATGCCGAGGGGCGCCTGCTGGCCCGCAGCCCCCGCGCGCCCGCAACACGCCTGGACGCCGCGCCTGCACCGGGCGAGAACCCGGCCTGGGTGGTGCGCCGACTGGACCCCGGCCAGGGACGGGCGCTGCTGCTGGCCGAGCCGCGCGAGATCCCCCTCAGCGCTGCGATGCCGGTGCTGTGGCTGATCCTCACGTCCCAGCTGGGCGTTTTTGTCTGGCATGGACTGGGGAGCTGGATCAGCGTGCGCGTGGGCCTGCGGCCCCTGGCCCAGCGGGCCCAGCGCATCGCCCGCCGCCCGGCCGGCGATCTGGCGCCGGTGCAGGTGGACCGGCTCTACACCGAGACCGCCCCCCTGGTGAGCGCGCTCAACGGCCTGCTGTCGCGCGAGGGCCAGCGCCTGGAGGCCGAGCGCCGCTTTCTGGCCGATGCGGCCCATGAGTTGCGCACCCCGCTGGCCGCCGTCAATGCACAAGCCCATCTGCTGCTCAGCGAGCAGGAGCCCCAGGCTCGCCATGAAGCGGCACAGGCCCTGCGGGCCGGCGTGGCCCGGGTCTCCCATCTGCTGGCCCAGCTGCTGACCCTGGCCCGCGCCGAGACCTCGGCCCTGACGCCTCGGGCCGAACGCCTGGACGCGGCGGCCCTGCTGCGTGAGCGTGTGGCCATGCTGGCCCCGCTGGCGCGCCAGCGGGGTATTCAACTGGAAATGCAGGCGCCCGAATCCTGCGAAGCCCAGCTGGAACGCAGCGGCCTGTGCTCCATGGTCGACAACCTGGTGGACAACGCCATCCGCTACAGCCCGCCCGGCGCCCGCGTGGAAGTGGCCCTGGACGGCAGCCCTGCCGGCCTGAGCGTCACCGTGCGCGACAACGGCCCGGGCCTGGCGCTGGAGCAGCGCGAGCGCGTCTTCGAGCGCTTCTATCGCGTGCCCGGCACCAGCGAGCAGGGCACCGGCCTGGGGCTGGCCATCGTCAAGCGCATTGCCGAGCGCGAGCGTGCCACGCTGGACTTTGTCGAAGGTCTGGACGGACGCGGGCTGGGACTGAGGATCAGCTACCCGAACGCTTGACCCGGGCTCTGCAGGGCTGGCAGCATCGTGACACGCTATCCTAGCCCTGCACCTATTTCACGGAGTCCGCCGACCATGGGACAGATGATCGAGTTTCAGCGCCCCGATGGGCAGCGCAGCCCCGCCTGGCTGGCCGATGCCGGCCCGGGCCGCCCCGCCCTGATCCTGATCCAGGAGTGGTGGGGGCTCAACACCCATATCCGCGAGCTGGCCGATCGCTTTGCGGCGGCCGGCTTCACTACCCTGGCCCCCGACCTCTACCGCGGCCGCATCGCCAGCAGCGCCGATGAGGCCAATCACCTGATGACGGGCCTGGACTTTGCGGACGCCACCCACCAGGACCTGGCCGGTGCCCTGAGCTATCTGCAGGCCCGCGCGCCCAAGGTGGGCGTGACCGGCTTCTGCATGGGCGGCGCGCTGACGATTGCCGCGGCGGTGCATCTGCCCGGCCTGTCGGCGGCATCCTGCTTCTACGGCATCCCGCCGGCCGAGTTTGCCGACCCGGCGCGCATCGCCATCCCCTTCCAGGGACACTTCGCCGATCGTGACGACTGGTGCACACCGGCCGCCGTGGACGGGCTGGTCAGTGCCATGCAGGGAAAATCTCCCGAGATCCACCGCTATCCGGCCGACCACGCTTTCTTCAACGACAAGCGCCCGGAGGTCTACGACGCCGGCTGCGCCGCCCAGGCCTGGGAGCGCACGCTGCGCTTCTTCCAGGACACGCTGAACGGCTAAACCTCTACCCTCAAGGGGTTCATTGCAGGTCCAGGGCATGAACACCGTCACCACATCGCCCGATGCTCCGCGAGATGTCTTTGGCCATCTGCAGGAGTTGGAAACCGCCTATCTTGACGGCGACTACCCGACCCTGCTGCGGCGGCTCCAGCAGTGGGAGGCCGCCTGGCCGGATGCGCCGGCGGCCCAGCGCGAGCGCGCGCGCATGCTGGGCCTGCACAGCCTCAGCAAACAGGGAGACTGGGCCACCCTGATCAAAGCCTGCGGTGAAGCGCTGCGCGGCGCCCAGTTCAAGCAAGCGTCCGCCCGGGTCCAGCTGCTGGTGATCTGGTCATTCGGCGAGCTGCAGATGGGGGCGCTCATGCGCGCCCTGGAGGTGGCCTGGGTCGGCCAGGCCTTGGCGCTGGAACTGGCTGATCCGAGCATGAGCGCCCAGACCCAGGAGCGTCTGGCCATGGCCGAGCTCTGCCTGGGCGACGCCGTGGCGGCCGAGAGCCATATGCTGGAATCCATTGGCTATGCCCTGCAACTGGGGGACCACGATGTCAGCCTGCTGCGCTACTCCAACGGACTCTTCCTCTTCAATGCCCTGAAGCTGGCACTGAGCGATCAGGGCCGAAGCGCCCAGGCCCATGCCCTGCGCCTGCGCATGCAACGCTATGTGACCCAGGGGCGCAAGATCGAGAGCCGGGCCCGCAAGCCCTATGAGCGCTGCATGTGGCAAGCCAATCTGGCCGTCTGGCAGCTGCGCAGCGGCCGCTGCCGGGAGGCCGAGCTCCGGCTGAGGCAGATTCACAACCAGGCCCAGCAGATGGGTTGGCTGCATATACGACGCTCGGTCGCCCTGGAGCTCGCAGGATTGGCCGCCGCAGACAAGCAATGGGAGCAGGCGCTGCACTGGCTGCAGGACGTGGCCCTGCCCCCGGAACTGCCGCCGCGGCGGCGACACGCGATCCAGATTGAATACGGTCTGGCCCAGGCCCTGGCTGCGCTAGGTCGCAGCGATGAGGCGGCACTGGCCGCAGCGCGGGCTCAAGCCCTGACCGATGACCCCATACAGGCCGAGGCGCTGGACAGCACGCTGAGTGAAGCCCTTAAAGCGCTGCTCACGCCCGAGCAGCTGGAGCAGTTGCACACCCGGCTCACGCTGGCACGACGCGGCCTGTCCAACAAGGCCCGACTGCGCATACGCGGTGTGGGCTGACTCGCGGGGGCCGTCCAGGCATGAGGACCTCAGCTAGACACAGCGGCCACGGGTGAACTTGGTGACGGCGCCATGCTGGCTCAGCTTCATCTCCCGTCCCGGTCGACCCAGGATCTCGTACATGCCCATTGAGCTCACCGCCAGCTGGCCCTCGACCAATTTCCAGCGGCCGCTCACCGACTGATTCCTCTCGCCCCAGACATATTGCCCATCCGGCTTCAGCTGCACCGGCACCTTCACCGCACCCAGGATCTCCACCTCGGTAATGCACCAGTCCCCCTGCACATCGGCGGGGGAGACAGAGCTTGCGCCGGACTGGGCGGCATCTTGCGTGGCTCGGGTGGCTGCGGGAGGCTGTGACGGCCTGGTGACGCTGGACTGCGGCTGCGGCACCGGTTCGTTCTGTCTGCCCAGCGACGTTTCCTTGTGCCCCTGTGCGCAAGGCAGCTGCTGAAAGCTGACCGAGCCCTGGGCATCGACACACTTGAACTGGGCCTGGGCCAGGGTAGCTCCAAGGCTCAACAAGGCCATGAAGCCGACTCGCAGAGCGCCATCGACCCAGTTTCCGACCATCATCTTGAATCCTCTCCGGCTGACATTCCAGGCCGCTGGGCGGCGGCCCGAATTGTGGCTTCCAGGCACCTCGGCACCGCATGGGAAGCCAGCGCCAGTGCGCAGTAGTTCACAGCGATCTGGCCCTTGCTCCCGAGGCTAGTAGCCCGGCAGATCCTTGAATTCCACCGTCCGATCACTGAACACGACCTGCTCGATGCTGCGCACGATGATGATGGCGCCGTCGGGGCTGCCGCTGAGCGCATGGGCATCGTGCTTGCTGCCGTTCGGCTCAAGATGCCGATAGGGGCCATAGGCATTGATGCGGGTCAGCCGTGCGGCGCTGCTGGGAAAGCCAACGATCAAGGTGTCGCGAGCCAGCCCGCCATCGACGCGCGAGAGTGTCTTGGCAGCCGTCTTGAGCTCGATCACATCGTCGCCGGTGCCACCCACAATGGTGTTGGGCGCGCGCGGCTTGCCGATCACGCGGTCTGCACCGGCGCCGCCGAAAAAGGCCGCATGAGCTTGCGCCGCCCCGCTGCCCTGGCCCTGGGTGGCCAGATCGCTCTGCCGCGGCGCATCGCCGCCGATGCTGGCGCCCGTGGTTTCAACCAGCAGGTCCACCAGGGTCGAGGTCGCACCACCTGTGGCCTCCACCTTCACGAACGCCGCAGCATCCCGCAGGGCGAGCAGTTCATAGGCCAGCGGATCGTCGAGCGGACGCACCCGGTCCAACTCGCCCACCCCGGCATAGAGCTGATAGCCCGCCGCGTCATAGACCGTCAGATTGAATTTCCATTCATTGCTGCTGGAGAAACGGTAGAAGTGCCCCTGCGTCAACTCGATGCGATACAGCCCCGAGCCCAGCAGCCGGGCCTGATGCGTCCAGCCATGCGCATTGCCGACCGGCGCGGCGCCAAAGGCCTTGGGGTCCACCAGACGGGCCTTGGCGGCATCCGCCTCCAGCAAACGCCACTCGATGTCATAGCCGTTGGGCTTGGGAATGTAGGCTGAGTGCACGGCCAGAGCAGGTGCAGGTGCAGGTGCAGGTGCAGGTGCGGGCGTGGGCGTGGGCGTGGGCGTGGGCGTGGGCGTGGGCGTGGGTGTAGGTGTAGGTGTAGGTGTAGGTGTAGGTGTAGGTGTAGGTGTAGGTGTAGGCGTAGGCGTAGGCGTGGGCATGGGCGCGGGTTCGGGCGCTCCCACCGGCGAGGTGGCAGGCGTTTCACCGCCCCCCCCACCGCCTCCGCAGGCTGCCAGCAGGAGGGCCAAGGTGGCCGCCACACAGCGTCCGGAACGCACATGGCCGGCTTCACGGATATCTCCGCGCCTTTTCATCATTCAGCTTCTCCCTGATGTTTCTGTGTCTCTGTCACACAGGCCCTTATCACAAGGGCCTGGTCTTCAAGGCAACGCAAGCGGCGCTGGGAGAGCCGACCGCGATTACCGATACTTACAAACGCCACAAGACCTGGGGACAAGGCGATGGCCCATCACAGGCAAGACCTGACCCTCTAAGGTGACTCTAGGCTGCAGCCGGCGAGTGCGCAGCGGACCTACTCCCAGCGCCAGTCACCCGGCAACCAACCCTGGCGGAACAGCTCCTGCTGGCGGTGCCAGGCGGGGTCCTGCAGTTTGCAGCGACCGCCGTCCTCAGGTGCCCAGCTGCAGCCCATGGGTGTCAGCGCGTCCTTCATGCGCTGGATCAGGGCTGCGTCCAGCGGCGCCTCGGGTGCCATGGCGGGCGCCAACTGCTGCTTCAGATGGATCAGGCGATTGAGGGCCTGGGGGGCCGACCAGGAGGTGGTGGAGCTGTCCACGGGCCAAAGACCCAAACCATAGACCGAGTCGGTCCGCAGCGGCGGCGCGGTGTTGAACTCCGGTCTGAAGCCTGGGCGGGTCATGCCGGTGCCGACGAACACGTCGATCCAGCGGCGCTCGGCTGCGCTGGGCTCGTCAACCGCCGGGCGCTGCCCACCCAGCACGCCATCGGCCGACAGCGGTGCGGCCTGCAGAGGGTGGTAGTAGCCGACGCGCACGCGCTGCGCCAGCTCCAGCACATCCAGGGGATGTGTCAGCGGCGACATCGCGCCGCCGGCCGATTGCACGCCAAGCACCGTCGGCGACTCGAAGAGCTGGGCAAAAAAGGGCCGCAAAGCCAGCATCAGACGGTTGGACTCTTCGGGCGACAGGCTGCCGCCGCAGTTCAGCGCCGTCCAGGTGATGGCCATGTCCTCGGCAAACCAACCGCCCGAGAGGTTCACATAGTCCACGCCGTGGCGCTGCATCACCAAGCCCAGACTCTGCGCCGCCCGCTGCGCCGCCAGCTCCAGGCTCGCCGCATCCTTGGCGCAGACACTGGCGCGCTTGGCCTTGAGCAGGGACTGGAAGGGAAATGGATCCAACACCACGAAGCCGGCCTGAGGACTGGCCTCGACCAGCTGGCTCAGCACCATATTGCCGTGGGGAATGCGATCCAGGACGGCAAAGTCGCGCGCGCCCTTGAGCAGGGGCCGCAGTGGCTCCAGCCAAGCGGATGGCACATGGCTGGGGCGCGCTTGCCCGGCGGCATCGCGGTACTGGAAGCCGTCGATGGCCCGCAACAGTTCGGCCCCCCAGCGCGGCGTGCTGGCGATCACCGGGTCGTAGGGCTCCACCAGTCCACTGCTTTCGCTCAGGCGGTAGTAGGCCAGCATGCGCGAGCGATAACGCAGTGTTGCGGCATGAGCGATGCCGCTGTCGATCAGCAGAATGGTCTGATCGGCGCGCAACTTGGCAGGCAAGGCCTGGCCCTGCGAAAAGCGGATGTCCTTGATCGGCTCGCAAGGGCCGGTCTGGCTCAGGCTGCAATCGATGGCAGCGATCTTGGTCCGCTGCTCGGCAACAAAGGCCTCGACCTGCTGGCGCAAGCCGCCCTTGTCGATACCTGGCGGATCCGTGAGGGGTGGTTGAGGGGCAATAGGCGGCGTGGGCTGCGGCGCAGGGTCGGCACCACCGCCACCACCGCAGGCTGCCACCATGGCCACCATGAGCAGCAGCAAGGCTCCCGCCCCCTTGCGAACAACAATCCCCGCTTCTCGCACACGCATCGCTCCGCCCTCCCCGGCCGCTTGCAGCCGCCGTGAAGGTCGCGCCTGTCAGGTCCCTGCAAATCTGCCGCGATTCGAGCAGATCCCGATGAGGCCTGCATGAAGCCTGCGCGCAGCGGGGTCATGGCCGTGCGATCAGCAGAGCCTCACACCCCCATCGGGGTGAGAGGGCAGGTGCAAAGCGGCCTCAGAGCTCCAGCACCACGCGGCCGTCGATGGCGCCGCGCTTCATGGCCGCGAAGATATTGTTGATGTTGTCCAGCTTGTCCGTGCTGTAGTGCGAGCGCACCTTGCCCTCGCCGGCAAACTGCAGGGCCTCCATCAGGTCCAGCCGCGTGCCCACGATGGAGCCGCGCACCGTCTTGGCATTGAGCACCACATCGAAGATGGGCAGCTCAAAGCTGCCCGGCGGCAGGCCCACGAGCGACATGGTGCCTCGCTTGTGCAGCATGCCCAGGCCCTGGGCAAAGGCGCTGCGCGAGACCGCCGTGACCAGCACGCCATGCGCGCCGCGCAGATGCTTCTGCACCTCGGCCACCGGGTCCTGGGTGGCGGCATTCAGACACAGATCGGCGCCCAGATCCCGGGCCAGCTTGAGCTTGTCCTCGGCCACATCCACCGCGATCACATGAAAGCCCATGGCTTTGGCGTACTGCACCGCCATATGGCCCAGCCCGCCTATGCCCGAGATGGCCACCCAGTCGCCAGGCTTGCAGTCCAGCACCTTGAGGCCCTTGTAGACCGTGACCCCGGCGCAGAGCACCGGCGCCGCGGGCGCAAAGTCCAGACCGGCCGGCAGATGGCCCACATAGCCGGGATCGGCCAGCACATATTCGGCGTAGCCGCCGTTGACCGTGTAGCCGGTCATCTGCTGGTGGTCGCACAGGGTTTCCCAGCCGCCCATGCAATGCTCGCAGTGGCCGCAGGCCGTGTGCAGCCAGGGCACGCCCACGCGATCGCCCTCCTTCAGATGCTTGACGCCCGCGCCCACACGCGCCACATAGCCCGTGCCCTCGTGGCCGGGAATGAAAGGCAGGCTGGGCTTGACGGGCCAGTCGCCCTCGGCCGCGTGCAGATCGGTGTGGCACACGCCGCTGGCCATGACCTTGACCAGCACCTGGCCCGGCGGCACCTCGGGCACCGCCAACTCATCAATCTCCAGGGGCTGGCCAAACGCCCGCACCACCGCTGCCTTCATCAGCTCTGCCATGTCTTGCTCCCAGTGGGTCAGTGAAGTTCACGAACACCCGGACTGTGCAGAGACTTTGTGAAGGCTTGCTTGAGCTGCATCAAGCGGCGACGCGGGGCGCAGAAAGCAGGCGCCCCGTCCCGTCTCCAATGCGCAGACTCAAAGGCGGAACTGCCCGACTACGCTTTCCAGGCGTCCGGTCTGCTGCTTGAGGCTTTCGGCCGCCGCCGCACTCTGCTCCACCAGGGCTGCATTCTGCTGAGTCATCTGATCCAGCTGCTGCACAGCCTGCCCGACCTGCGCGATACCGCTGGACTGCTCCACGCTGGCCGATGAGATCTCGCCCACCAGATCGCTGACCTTGCGGATCTGGGTCACGATGGTTTCCATGGCCGAACCGGCATCCTGCACCTGCTTGGCACCCATCTCCACGCGTTCCACGCTGGCACCGATCAGTTCCTTGATCTCCCGAGCGGCTTGAGCACTGCGTTGCGCCAGGCTGCGGACTTCGCCGGCCACGACCGCGAAGCCACGCCCCTGCTCGCCGGCCCGTGCCGACTCTACCGCCGCATTGAGGGCCAGGATATTGGTTTGAAACGCAATGCCATCAATGACGGAAATGATGTCCGCAATCCGGCGGCTCGATGCCGAGATCTGCGCCATGGTGTCCACCACCTGCTGCACGACCTCACCCCCCTGGGACGCAGAGGCATTGGCCGCCGCCGCCAGCTGGTTGGCCGCACGGGCGCTGTCCGCGTTCTGGCGAACGGTGGCGGTCAGCTCTTCCATGGACGCCGCGGTTTCCTCGAGGTTGGAGGCCTGGTTCTCGGTGCGCTGGGACAGGTCCGCATTCCCAATGGCAATCTCGTTGGCGCCATGCGCGATGGAGTTGCTGGTCTCCTTGACCGTGCCAACCATGCCGCGCAAGCCCGTCACCATGCTGCCCAGGGCGCGCAGCATCTTGCCGGTCTCATCGCCATTCCCCTCCGGCACGCGCACACTGAGATCCCCTTGTGCCACGGCCTCGGCCACACGCACAGCATCCTGCAAAGGCGCCGCGGTGACCCGCACAAGAAACCAAACAGCCACGGCTGCGAATCCGACCACCACGACAATGAATGCACCCAGAGTCCAGACCGACCTCTCGAAGCCCTGCTGGGCCTCCTCAGCAGCCTGCTTCATCTTGCCCACGCGCTCATCCGCCAGCGCACCCAGCGCGTCGGCCACCTTGTTCTCATTGGCGCGCACCTCGCCCCGCTTGACCTTGGCCGCGGGCACGTCGCCGGCTCGCAGCATGGTCATGATGGCCGCCTGCCCCTCCTGCAAAGGACCCAGCTCCGCAAGAAGTATGCGCTTCTGTGGGTGATCATTGCTCACACCCGCCGCCTTGTTGGCGCGCTCCAGGGCGGCCGAGAATTCGGCCAGCTGCTTCTTCATGTCCTGCTCATGCCCGTCAACGCCCTCTTCCTTCGTGTTGTAGATGATGGCGTTGCGCAGCGCGCGCCCAGACTTCACCAGGGCCGCTTCGGCATTGCCATACTCCAGCGTGGAGATGGCATCGCGCTGGTAAATCGTCTCCAGCCGGTCCTGCGACGCTCGCAATTCCCACAGGGACAAGAGGCCCTGGGCCACCAAGGCCAGGGCAAGCAGGGAAAAGACCACAAGCAACTTCTTGCCGAGGCTCAGATTCAAGAAAGCTTTCATCGTCGGACCTCCGGTAACAAAGCCCGCATATGCGGACGGGATCAAGACCACACTCAATCAGCGCCCGGACCATAGGGCAGCACCAGTCTCACCAGCAAGCCACCCTGCTCCGGGCTCAGCAGCTGCAGCTGCCCGTGCATCACGCTGCGGGTCAGGGACTGCACCAGGTTCAATCCCAGCCCGTAGTGGACCAAGCCCATGCGGGTCGTGAAGAAGGGGTCGCAGATACGGCCCATCAGCTCGGCAGGTACGCCGCAGCCGTTGTCAATGACATCGAGCTGTAGATCATCGCCTTCGCGTCTCGCACTGATCTTGAGCGCCGCCCCAGGCATGCCCGGCTCGAAAGCATGATCCAGCGCATTGCGCACCAAGGCCTTGAGCACCTGGGCAAGCGCCTCAGAGGGGCCGTGCGGCCACAGATCGCCGGGCACATCGTTGCTCACACTCACCCGCCGCTCAGCAAGCTCCTGGGCATGGCCTGCAAGCACATGCGCGGCGAGATTGCGCAGGGAATAGGCGGCACTGACATAACTCTCCACGCCGGCCACAATGTCCCGAAGCTGCTGCTGCAGATTGACGATCTGCATGCAGCCCCCATCGATCAGACGCAGCGCCTCGCCGCAGCCGGCGAGCAGCTCGTTCATCGCAGTTCGGCTCAGGGCGCGATGCTCCAGAGCATTCAGCAAGGCGTCGACATTGTGCTGAAGCGTGCTCGCCGCCAAGCGGACATTGCCCAGCGGCGTGCCGATGTTGTGCGCCATGCCGGCAACCATGCGACCCAGGGCCGCATGGTGACGCTCCTGCATCAGCCGGGCCTGCGCCAGCTGCAGCTCCTGGCTGCGCTGCTGAACCTCTTGCTCCAGCCCCGCGTTCAGGCGCGCCAGCTCCGCGGTTCGCTCTCGAACCTGTTGCTCAAGATGCTGCGCACTGGCCTCGATCTGCAGGCGCTGCTGGAACATTTCCAGAAAGATGCGAACCTTGGACAGCAGAACGAAGCCGTTGACGGGCTTGATCAAGTAGTCAATGGCGCCGGACTCATAGCCCTTGAAGCTATGCTGCTCGCTGTTCAGCCCCGCCGTAACGAAGATGATGGGCGTGCTGCGGGTCTTGGGGTTGCTGCGCAGCATGGCGGCCACTTCCATGCCGTCCATGCCCGGCATCTGCACATCCAGCAGGATCAGGGCAAAGCGATACCGCAGGCACTGGCGCAAGGCCTCCTGCCCCGACCCGGCCTCATGCACGTCCAAGCCGAGGCCACTGGCCTCCAGAAGCCCCCTCAAGGCCAGCAGGTTCTCGGGCAGGTCATCCACGATCAGCAGCTTGACCGCCGGTGACCTAGGCTCCATGCCAGCTGCCGGCGCATCGCCCGCTGACTCGGCGAGGGGCGGGACCTCAGAACTCATGCCACATCCTCGCACTTGCGGAACACATTGATGGCCAGGTGTTCCCGGGCATAGCGTTTGCGCATCCCGGTATCCATCAGCGCCTCGGCGCTGCCCAGCATCAGGCGCCCTCCACAACGCAAGCTGCGATCGAACAGGCGCTGAGCGCGGGCTTGCTGCACCGGGCTGAAATAGATCAGCACATTGCGGCACAGCACCAGACTCATCTCGCCAAAAACCTCATCGCCATTCAGATCGTGATACGCGAAGAGCATGCGCTCCCTGAACGCTGGATCGATCACGGCCTGCCCGGCTTCCACGCGAAAGTAGTCCAGAAAGCTTGCCTTGCCGCCGGCTCGGCAGTAAGCGCGCTGAGCCTGCTCCAGCACCGCCGGATCGTAGGCTCCGGCAAAGGCACGCTCGAGCGATGCGCTGTTGATGTCCGTCGCATACAAGCGGACACGAGGCCAAAGCCCGGCTTCCCGCAGCAGAATCGCCAGCGAGTAGGCTTCCTCCCCCGTGCTGCAGCCCGCATCCCAGATATTGATGCGAGGGAAGGTCGCCAAATAGGCAAACACCTGTGTTCTGAGCAGCTCGAAGTACTCCGGGTCGCGAAAGAACTCTGTGACCGAAATCGTGACGTGATGCAGAAAGTCGTCAAGCAGTTGCGGGTCACGGAGCAACAAGCCCTGGGCTTCAGACAGACTGTTCAACTCCTTGAGCGCCAGCCAACTCAGACAGCGGCGCATCAAGGACTCGCCAGGCAACCCGCGCAGATCGACCCCTTGCGCGTGATACAGGCAATCCAGCAAGGCCCGCATCTCCAAGGCTCGGAGCTCGCGCTCTTGCCTCGCCACGCTATTGCGTGCAATCAGGGACCTACCGCCGCCAGGTTGCACCGAATTCATGGCTGCGCCCTGCGACCGGCAAGACAGCGGAGCATCATCGGCAACAGCTTGTCGCCGTCTATGGGCTTGGAGATGTACTCGCTGGCGCCCGCGTCCAGGCAGCGTTGCCGGTCCGCCTTCATGGCCTTGGCCGTCATCGCGATCACAGGCAGTTGCCGCCAGCGCTCATCCTTGCGCAGTTGCTCGATGGCGGCATAGCCATCCATGACCGGCATCATGATGTCCATCAAGACGATATCGATGTCCGGATGCTTGGCCAGGCATTCCAGCGCCTCGGCGCCATGCTCGGCTTCCAGCACCTCAGCACCATGTATGTCCAGCCAGCTGCTGATGGTGAAAACATTGCGGACGTCGTCATCGACCACAAGCACACGCAAGCCTTGCAAGTCCTGCGACTGCGGCGAAGCCTGCTGAACCTCTTGGGGCGGCGCTTCGATTGCATCGGTGTCGGCCGCCCCCAGCAGCAAGGCCAACTCCATGCGCAAACGTTCGTGGCTGAGCGCACCCTTGATCACCACGGTATGCCCCCGCATATCCAGGCGGCGTTGCTGCTGCGGCGTGACCTCACGCCCGGTGTGCACCATGACAGGCAAGCTCTGAAGCTGGGGGTCCGCATCCAGCTCCTCCAGCAGATCAAGACCCGAGATGGCGCCCAAACCAAGGTCCAGCACCAGGGCGTCAAACCGTGTCTCGCGCAAACGCTGCAGCAGCTCTTGCCCCTCATTCAGCACACTGACCTGAACTTGCGGGCTGCTCAGCACCTGACTCAGGGCTTCGGCCTCGCGGGGGTCGTCTTCAAGCAGCAAGACATGGTGCCGGATGGGCGCCAGCGCCAGCGCATCGAACAGCTGAGCAAGCTCCTCGACCGTGAGCGGCTTTCGATGGAAACTCGCGGCCCCCAGCTCCTGGGCGCGCGCCTCATCATCGCTGGCGGTCACAAAATGCACGGGAACCAGGTGGGTGCGCAAATCGGCGCGCAGTTGTCGCATCAAGTCCCAGCCATTGAGGGTGGGCAGTTGCACATCCAGCAAAACAGCTTGCGGCGGCGCGGCTAGCGCCAGGGCCAAGCCCTCTGCACCGTCACGTGCCCACTCAACACTCAGGCCTCGGTCCTTCGCTTGCTGGCACAAAAGCTCACCCATGCGCTCATCGTCCTCAATCACGAGGACCTGGACCGGTCGCACGGCGCGGGCACGGGGCGCCTCGGCCGGACTCATGCCGGCCGAGGCGCCGCTCGCGGACTGGGCCTCAGACGACGGCTCGGCCAGGCTGGGCAGTTGCTGCTGCAGCGGCAGCAGCAGGCTGAAGCAGCTGCCTTGGCCGGGCACACTGGCCTTGAGCTCCAGATCACCCCCCAATCGACGCGCCAGCTCGCGTGAGATCGAGAGCCCCAGGCCTGTACCGCCATACTTGCGACTGACCCCACCATCGGCCTGGCGAAACGCCTCAAACACCAGGGCATGCTTGTCTGCGGCAATGCCGATGCCGGTGTCGCGAACCTCAAACTCCAGAAGACGCTCTGTCCCATGTGCTGCCAGTTGCACATGCAAATCCACGCGCCCCCGCTCGGTAAATTTCAGGGCATTGGAGAGCAGGTTCTTCAGCACCTGGCGCACGCGCGATGCATCGGTCAGCAGATGTGCAGGCACACCCGGGTCCGCCAGAACCTCCAGATCCACCCCCTTGGCACTGGCCTGCTGCTGGAAGAGCGCGCGCAGGGGATCGAGCAGTTCCCGCATGGGCACCGACGCATACTGGAACTCAAGCTGCCCGGACTCAATCTTGGCCAGATCCAAGATGTCATTGATCAGCGTGAGCAGATCATTGCCGGCCGAGTGGATGGTGTCGACAAACTTGAGCTGGCGCGCATCGAGGTTGTTGCTGCGGTTCTCCTTGAGAAGCGCCGACAGCATCAGCATGCTGTTGAGCGGCGTGCGCAGCTCGTGCGACATATTCGCCAGGAACTCCGACTTGTACTGGCTGGCTTGGGCCAAGTCAGCCGCCCGCCGCTCCAGCTCGGCCTGGCTGCTCTGCAACTCCTCATTGCGCTCATTGATCAAAGCCCGCTGAGCCTCAAGCTGGCTGCCATGCGCCTTGAGCTCCTGATTCGTCTGCTCCAGCTCCTCATGCTGGGCTTGCAAAGCCAGCGCCTGCTGCTGGGTACGCTCGAGCAAGGCTTCCGTACGCGAGCGCGCCAGCACGGCACCCATGCCCTGGCCGATCAGCTCACGCGCCTGATGCAGAAACTCACGCTCCAGCGCCGTCAACGGCTTGAAACCTCCCAGCTCCAAGACCCCGATCAAGCCTTGCAGATCATTGAGCGGCAGGACCAGCACATGGGTGCTGTCGCTGCGACCCAGGGCGGAGCTCACGGGCAGATAGTCGGCAGGCAGTGACTCATGCTCAAGCACCCTGTTTTCCTGGGCGGCCTGCCCCGTCAATCCCTCGCCCAGAGCCAGGCTTTCACCCAGCGCTCGCTCCGCCGGCAGGGCGTAGCCGGCACGCAGCTGCAGCATGCTGCTACCGGACTCATGCTCATACCAGGCGCCAACGGCAAAGCCTAGGCGCCCCGCCAGATACGCCAGGATCCGGACGGCGAGCTCGTCGCTGCCAAGGCGCAGCCTCAGCAGATCGGCCAGCTCGCCCAGCCCGGTTTTGAGCCATTCGCGCTCTTCGGCCGCCTGGCGAGAACGCTTCAGTGCATCGCTCATGCGGCGCAAAGACACCATCAAGCTGTCCGGCGCATTGGCGGCGACGGGCACCTCCACATCCAGATCGCCCGAGGCGATGCGGTCCGCCACCTGCGTGGCCTGCGCGGGATCGCCGCCCAAACGCCGCTGCATATCGCGCAGCAACAGCCAGGCAATCAGCAGACCGATGAGCGTGCTCAGCACCAAGGTCACGGTCTGACTGCGCTTGGCATCCGCCAGCACTTCCTGACCGAGTGCGCGGCGTTCGGCGATGCTGCGCTCCAACAAGTCAACGAACAGGTAGGTGCGCCGGATCAGTTCCAGCTGAGCCGGCCGTGTCTCGTCAATCAGGTTCTTCTTGGCCTCCGCGTAGCGACGATCACGAACCATCGCCACATAGGCGTCTTCGCGCTCGTTATAGATCCGCTTGGCGGCTTCCGCATCGGCCCAGGCCTCCCGGAGCCGCTGATCGCGCTGCACAAGCGCCTCGCCAATCTGCCCCTCCAGTGCGCCCCGGCGTACGCGCCGCTCCTCCAGAAAGCGCAGCTCATCGACCACGGCGGCCTCATCGAGGATGAGCATGTTCCGGGTGTGCCGGGCGGACTCCAGCTGAAGCACCAACAGGTCCATCGTCTTGTTCCAGACGCTGAAGTCGAGGTCTACCAGCCCGCTGAACTGATCCGAAAGCTGCACTACGCGCCGCTCGAGCGTCAGCAGATTCAGGGCAGGAATGAGCAGCAAGAGCCCCATGCCCAGAAGCAGCAGGGTCTTGAAACTCAGGCGCTGTTGGACCATGACCGAACCCGGTGGAGGCAGTGTGTTTGGCTCTGACTATGTC